>DPJP01000203.1:2401-2967 GCA_003542955.1 Armatimonadota bacterium | reverse complement strand
ATCTTCGACCAGATCACCGATGTGCGCCATGGTTACGACCTCTTCATTACGCATCTGAAGCAGCTCGGGCGACCGGTGCGGGTGGTGACACACGGCAGCAGCGCGGGCGCGCATCTCAATGCGCTGCTCAGTTTCACCGAGCCCGGGGAGTGCGGGGAGCCACTCACGGTCGGGGAGGTGGGCCTTGTCAACGAGTGGACTCCACCGATCGGCGCATGCCTGCACGCTGTGCCGATGACCTTTGAGCCGTGGCCTGATATCCTCCCGAGCATCTGGGCGTCGATGCAGGGGATCGTCGGCGCGCCGTACAGTGAGCGGCCGGAGCTGTATCAGGCGGTCTCCCCCATCCAGTACGTTGATGGTGGCCTGTGCCCGGCGTTCATCCTGTACGCCGAACTCGAGTACCTGTTCCTGATGTCGGAAGTGGAGCCGTTCATCGAGGCGGCCCGAGCCGCCGGGTGCCGCGTTGACCTGAAGGTCTATCCGCGTGTCGAGCACGGCTTCTTCTACTCGCTGCAGCGCCCTCAGCAGAAGGAGGCGTTCGAGGATATTCTCGCGTTCGTGGA
>DPJP01000203.1:0-2314 GCA_003542955.1 Armatimonadota bacterium | reverse complement strand
GGGGCGGAGAGGGGAGCACGACTGCTACGCGCATCAGTGAGCGCCGTCGCGAGGCCGGGCCTCGCGACGGGCGCGAACCCAGGAGACACTCATGCACCGTGATGTAGAGATACTCCGCGATCTTGTGAAGCAGTATGCAGAGATAGCCGCCGAGCCGATCCAGCAGCAACGGCGGGACCTGTGGCGTGCGCATCAGAGCCTCAAGCCCACCCGCCCGCTGATTCTGGCCAACTACGGCATGTGGAACGTCTGGTGCAAGGAGGTCTTTGGGCCACAGACGCTCGAGTGCGAGGACGCGTTCTTTCGGGCATACGAGCAGACGCTGAGGATGTGGCTGTTCCGCGCGGCGGTGGCCGATGACTGCATTGCCGAGCCGTGGCTGACCGTCAGCGCGACGCAGCGCGGCGGTAGTGGCTGGTGCGGGGTGTGGGGCGTGGAGAGCGAGATCGAGCGCTCGGAGATGGAGGGCGGAGCGTTCAAGGTCACGCGCCCGCCGATCCAGACCTGGGATGACATGCAGAAGATGTCGCCACCGCAACACGACATCAACGAGGAGGCTACGACGGCAAGTGTCGAGAAGCTCCACGAGGCCGTCGGAGACCTGATCGACATTGACGTCAACCGCGGCCCGAAGATGCTGGGGTTCTTCCAGGACATCTCCACATCGCTGGCCTACCTGCGCGGACTCGAGCAGCTCATGATCGACATGTACGAGTCGCCGGAGCAACTCAGGGAGCTGCTCGGCTTCATGCGTGACGGCATTCTGCAGAACCAGCAGCAGGCCGAGGACGCCGGCGACATCAGCCTCACCAACAGCCACAACCAGCAGATGCCCTACGCCGAACAACTCGAGGACCCGAGGCCCAACTCCGGCCCGCGCAGACGCAAGGACATCTGGGGCTTCCTGGCCGCCCAGGAGTACACACTCATCAGCCCGCGATTTCATGATGAGTTCCTCTACCAGTACCAGCTGCCGATCATGGAGAACTACGGGCTGACCCACTACGGCTGCTGCGAGGACCTGACCCGGAAGATCGACATGCTCAAGCAGGCGAAGAACCTGCGGAGCATCGCCGTAACGCCGGTGGGCGACCTGGCGGCCAGCGTGGAGCAGATCGGGACCGATTACGTGATCTCCTGGCGGCCGAACCCGACCGACATGGTGTGTTCGAACTGGGACGAGGAGCGCATCCGCCGAATCATCGGCGAGGGACTGGAGATCGCGCGGGGGACGCATCTGCACATCTACCTCAAGGATATCGAGACAGTAGGCGGCGAGCCGGACCGCCTCCGCCGGTGGGTCGAGATCGTCCGCAGCGAGATAGATGAGAAGTGGTGAGAGGGGACTGACACGCATCCCGTCCTCGGCTACGCCTGCAGGCAGCACGTCTGCATCGGGGTGCGTCTGTGTCCCCGATTCCGATGCTGCAATCAGCGACGTGCGGCGGGACCTGATCTCACCGTGCAACCAGCTAGTAGGACGATAGACTGACCGAGCGGTAGGAGTGGGATTCGAAGCCGATCTGTTTGTGAACGTCTTTGGGGCGTCGGAGCCGTTTCGCCGCCATGGCAGAGGGGCTTGAGGGAACCGCCGAATCGCATCAGGCCCTGAGCGCGTTGGTTTTCCTCATTTCCTCATTTCCTCAAAGTTCCACAGTTCCAGCGTTTCACACGCATTGCATTGCGTCTTGTTTGCGTACTCTTCCGCATTATAGACGTATTCACCCATCTCCATGGCCATTCTGCGAACTGAACATGGCGACCCGAGAATGCCCGCACGGGCTGCGGTGTAGGGCTGCCACGGGTAGACCGGCGGGCAGGATTGGCCCGGCTACGCGAGCGGGGGTCGCGGGCTTTGATGCGGGGCGTGGCACTGCGGCCGCCGGAAGGGCGGGGCGAGGATGGTCTCTGTGCCCACAGCCCCGCGCCTGCGGGGCCGTGCTACATGGGTGCTGACTGGCTGGAAGCTCGGGCGGTTGTAGTGTGATGAGGGATGGGCCGCGAACGGCCGAGAGCCATGAATGTGGGGCGTGGGACATGGGGTGAGGCAACGGCGAGACGGCGAACGGCATGCCGCGCGCGGAGGCGCGGCCTCCTCGAGGCATGGAGTGCACGAGGTGTTGGTGGCCGTCAGGGGGTCGCGGGCTTGATCGTTTGATCTTCGAACGACGGAGTGCATGCCGAATGCTCACATCAAGGTCAAGGGATCAAAGCCCCGACCCCGGGGGCTGCTGGCCGAGACGATGGACCCGTTGTGCGTAGGGCCTGCCTCGTGACGCCGCAGACAGCGCGGCGTCCACTCGTGAGGCCCCTC
>DPJP01000379.1:47878-48019 GCA_003542955.1 Armatimonadota bacterium | reverse complement strand
CCTGTGGCACGATGGCCCGCATTGCCGGGCGTACGCAAAGCAGGTGGGCGGGCACCAACCTGGTATTCCGGGTTCGCACAGTCTTCAGTCGCACGGCTTCGGCGGGGCTCTCAGGGGTTACGGCAGGGGCGAGGACGGCAG
>DPJP01000379.1:47557-47847 GCA_003542955.1 Armatimonadota bacterium | reverse complement strand
GTGGGGTGTGGGGTGTGGGACGGCAACAGCGTGAGACGCGCCTCAGATAGAATGTGATTGCGCTTCCAGTGTGCGGGCACCCAGTACATGGTGACGGACCCGTCAGCCGTATGTGCCGAGTACTCACTTGAGCAAGCAAGCCCGACAGCTTCAGAACTCGTGACATCGCGGGGGCTTGATGCGATGAGCCTGTGTTGGAGCGGGGGTCGCGTGTCTGGCTTCTCGGGAGATAGATGCCCGGATTCCACGGCGTGGAGGGCTTCCAGGGAAACGGCTGGGGTCAGGCACTC
>DPJP01000379.1:21570-47500 GCA_003542955.1 Armatimonadota bacterium | reverse complement strand
GCCGGGAATGGACACCGTTGCCAGAACCCATATCGGGAGTTCTGAGCTTCGGGGCCAGAACAGGCAGCATGCCTGCCCACGCCCGATGTGAAATAACGCGGACTTCGGCAAGTGAGTACCAGGCGTGTAAGGACATGGAATGAGCAATAAGGCTCCGACAGGCGGGCTGTTCAGCCGGGCCGACGGCTCCCGCGCGCCGCTGGCAGCCCGCATGCGCCCCGTCTCCTTTGACGAAATGGTCGGCCAGCAGCACCTGGTCGGCCCCGGTACCATGCTCCGCCGCGCCATCGACGATGACCGCCTGCCCTCCGTGCTCCTCCACGGCCCCGCCGGATCGGGCAAGAGCACTCTCGCCCGCATCATCGCCTCCGTCACGCACAATCTGTTCGTCGAGATGTCGGCCGTCAGCACCGGCGTGGCGGACATCCGCGAGGCCGCACGGCAGGCAATCGACGCACGGGGCTTCCACGATCGCGGCACGATCCTGTTCATCGACGAAATCCACCGGCTGGCCAAGAATCAGCAGGATGCGCTGCTGCCGCATGTCGAGGCTGGGGCCTTCACGCTCATCGGCGCGACGACGGAGAACCCCTTCTACACCGTGATCGCTCCGCTGCGCTCGCGGTGTCAGCTCTACTCGCTCGAGCCGCTGGCGCCGGATGATGTGCGCTCTCTCGTGGCGCGGGCCCTGAGCGACGAGCAGCGCGGGCTGGGGGGGCTGGCTCTGTCTATTGCCGAGGAGTCGCTGCAGCACCTGATCGAGGGGGGGCGGGGTGATGCGCGGGCGACACTGAATGCCCTCGAGCTTGCGGCGCTCAGCGTGGCCTCGGCCGGCGGGACGGAGATCGGGCTGGAGGATGTCGAGGAGGCGCTGCAGCGCCCGGTGCTCAAGTATGACCGGGCTGGTGACGAGCACTATGACACCATTTCGGCGTTCATCAAGAGCATGCGCGGGTCGGACCCGGATGCGACGATCTACTGGCTTGCGAAGATGCTGGAGGCGGGGGAGGACCCGGAGTTCATCGCCCGGCGGATTGTGATCCAGGCTGCCGAGGACGTCGGCCTGGCGGACCCGACGGCGTTGCGCGTTGCGGTCTCGGCGGCCGATGCGGTAAAATACATCGGCATGCCGGAGGCGCAACTGCCGCTGGCGATGGCGGCGCTGCACATCGCGGTTGCGCCGAAGAGCAACTCGGCGTACAAGGCCATCACCGCGGCGCGAGAAGAGGTGCGCAAGCAGGGGGCCGAGCGCGTGCCGGGGCACCTGGCCGGCGGCGCGCGTGTGGATGATGATGGCGCCAGGTACCTGTACCCGCACGGCTACCAGGGGGGCTGGGTGAGTCAGCAGTACCTGCCACCGGGGCTCGAAAGCAGGCGTTACTACGAGCCCGGAGACAACCCCCGCGAACGCCGCATCGCCGAGCACCTGGACGCTCTCCGGGGGGCCGGCACAGACAGTAGCGCGAGTGGTGAGAACGCAGGCAAGGATGAAACGCCATGAATGCCGAGCTGAATGTAGCCGATGAGGTCGCGACCCTCCGTGTCACCGGCGAGCTGGATGCGTATACCGCGCCGCAGGTGCGAGACCAACTGGTGGAGGCGCTCGCGGGTGATGTGCGGTGGGTGCTGGTGGACCTGCGACAGACCGAGTTCATCGACAGTCTCTTCCTGAGCATCCTCGTCGGCGCCGGCAAGCGCGCGGGACAGAGGGACGGCGACATTGCGGTAGTCTGCGACCGCGAGCATCTTCTGCGGGTATTCTCGGTCTCGGGCACTCGTGAACTGCTCAACGTCGTCGAGACGATCGAGGACGCCGAGCGGCTGATTGCCGCCTGGAAGCAGGCGGGGCCGGGCCAGGCCGACGCCGGCCGGGAGGAGTAGGGACGATGAACGATCAAGGCGATCTGATCACGATGACCCTGCCGGCGGATGTCAGGTACATCTCCGTGGCCCGGCTGGTGACGGCGGGGATCGCCGCGCGCGCGGGCCTCTCGATCGATGCCACCGAGGACACCAAGGTAGCCATCTCGGAGGCGGCCACCAACGTCACCGAGCATGCCTACAAGAACAGCGATGGCGGGCGGCAACCGATCAAGCTGACCTTCACCGTGCGAGATGGGCAGCTCACGATCGCAGTCGAGGATGAAGGCTGCGGGTTCGACCCCAAACACCTCCCGGACATGAGCGAGAAGGAATTCACCGAGGACACCGGGCTGGGGCTGTACCTGATCAAGGAACTCATGGAGGATGTCACCATACAGAGCGCGCCCGGCAGCGGCACGAAGATCACGATGACCAAGCGCACGGCGGGGTGAATGGATCACCATGTCATCTCGCTGGGACGCGATGTCGAGCCAGGAGCTGTTCGAGCGACTGCGGGCGACCAATAACCCGGAGCTGCGCGAGTACCTGGTCAACAAGCATGAGGGGCTGGTGCGGCACGTCGCGCGCGAGTACTCCTCCTCGGGCGAGTCATACGAGGACATCGTCAGCGTCGGCCACATCGGGCTGATCAACGCCATAGACCGCTTCGACCCGACGCGGGGGACGAAGTTCGCGACCTTTGCCGTGCCCACGATCAAGGGCGAGATCAGGCGCTACTTCCGGGACCTCACCTGGTCGATGCGCGTACCGCGCAGGATGCAGGAGCTCTCGACCAAAGCGCGCGATGCCCACCAGCGCATGACCCAGCACCTGCGGCGCTCGCCGACGTACGCGGAGGTTGCCTCGGAACTCGGCGTCACCGAGGAGCAGGTCATCGAGGCGATGGAAGTCGGCCGGCAGTACGAGCTGGTCAGCATCGACGAGGGGGGTAACGAAGAGAACGGGACCTCCTACATCGACCGCACCGGCGGGGTCGACGCGAACGTCGAGGACTTCCTGAGCAGGCGTGAGACGGCGGAGTTCGTCGGGCACCTGCCGACCCGCGAGCGGGTCATCATCATCATGCGCTACTACCTCGACATGTCGCAGGAGGCTGTTGGGCAGCGACTTGGCATCTCGCAGATGCACGTATCGCGCCTGCAACACCGGGCGCTGCAGCGGCTGCGGCAGATCATGGAGAGCCAATGAGCGCCGACGGTGCGGTCCCCCCCGAGTGTGCCCCGGCACCGCTTCCGAGCGGGGCCGCCGATGTGAGTTCCGTCGGCTGGGGTCGCGTCACCGCGGCCGTCTTCGTCGGCGGCATGGGTGTCGTCATCACCTGCCTGTTGCTCTATACGCTCCGCGACGTCCTGCTCCTGTTCGGCGTCAGCTACCTGGTCGCATTTCTGGTCGAGCCGGGGATCGGCGCACTGCAGCGGCGGGGGCTCTCGCGCGTGGCCGCGGTGCGGCTGGTCATCGNNCCGCGGCGCTGCTGGTCGTCCTGATCCTGGTGATTATCGCGCTGGTGCCGATGCTCATCGTCCAGGCGCGGGATGCGGCGCATAACTGGCCCAGGTACAACGACCGGGCGATCGAGGTTTACGAGGCCGGGCGGAACAGGCTCGAGGTGTGGCTCAATGAGCGCTACCCGGGCCTGGACCCGAGCGCGGTCATGGACGAACGCATCGAGGCGGCCCAGCAGTGGCTGACCGCGCGCGTGCCGATGATGCTGCGGTGGGTCAGCGACCAGATCGGCGCGTCACTGGGTGTCGTGGCGCTGAGCGTGCTGGTGCTCGTGATCAGCTTTCAGTTCATGCTGCTGAAGGGGCAGGTCGAGGAGGGGCTGCAGCGGCTGATCCCACGGGAGCACAGCGCGGACGTCAGCGATGTGCGCATCCAGATCAGCGGCATGCTTGGCAACTACATCCGGGGGATTGTCGCCGTCTCGGTGATGGAGGGTATCGCCGTCGGGGTGGCGATGCTGCTCGTGGGGCTGATATTCGGCAGCAAGTATGCGCTGACGGTGGCGGTGCTGGCGATCTTCTCCCCGCTGGTGCCCTACGTTGGGCTCGCAGTCGTCGTGGCGACGGCAGGTTTCCTCACCTATATGACGGCACAGCACAGCCCGCTGGCGGGCGCGCTGGTTGCCGCGGCGCTGGTGTGGGGCGTGGACCAGGTCTTCGACCTGCTGGTGAAGCCGAACCTCGTCGGTCGTCGCATTCACCTGCACCCGATCACGGCGATGTTCTCGGTGTTCGCGGGGTACTCGCTGTTCGGTTTCGCGGGCCTGCTGGCGGGCATGCCGCTGGCAGCGAGCCTCAAGATCATCCTGGCCAAGTGGGTACCCACCATCGGCGCCGACGCGACTGTGCGGGCGCCGAACGAGCCGCTGGTGCTGGATGTGGGGCAGTTCGCCTCAGATGCATGGAAGTCCATCCGCCGCTGGTCAGAGACGGTTATCGAGGCGGCTGAACACACCCTGGACCGCACAGACCAACCGTGACAGAGGACACTCGGAGTGAAAGCAGCCGAGCCCCCGGGGCAGAGCCGGCGGGCAGCGTTCCGGGCCGGAGCCTGTACCGGTGGGGCTCGATGGCGTCCGCCGTGTTCGTTGGCGGCCTCGGAGTTGTGCTCGTCTGCGTCTTGTGGATCAAGCTCCGTAGCGTCATCTACCTGTTCCTGGCCGGCTACCTGCTCGCCTACGCTCTGGAGCCTGTGATACGACGGCTGGAAAGACGCCTGCACTGGGGGCGGGTGAGAGCGGTCTGGGCGGTGAGTTGCTGCCTGGTGCTGCTGCTCGTGCTGGCCGGCTGGGCCATTGTGCCGCCGCTGGTGAATCAGGTGCTGGGCGTCGCCGAGAACTGGGATCGCTACACCGTCGAGTTCAACCAGCTGTATACCGAGACGACGAACTCGGTGGCCCAGTGGCTTGGCGAGCGCTTTCCGCAGGCCGCGGATTGGGGTGGGCCGGACGCTCGGGTGGCGGAGTTCGAGCGATGGGCCGGTGAACGCGTTCCGTACGTGCTGCGGTGGCTGAGCAGCCAACTGCTCGCATCCGCCGGGGTGATAGGGCTGGGAGTGCTGCTGCTGGTCATCAGCTTCCAGTTCATGCTGCTGTCGGAGACAGTTCGGNNAGACCGCGCGCCGCTTCATCCCCTCCGAGCACACGAACGATGTTGACGAAGTCGGCAGCCAGATCGACTCGATGGTCGGGCAGTACGTGCGTGGCGTGATCGTGCTGTTTTTCGCCAACGGCATTGGCGCGACTGCTGTAATGTATACTCTGAGTCTGTTCTACGGCAACCAGTACGCGCTGGTTGTCGGCCTGTTGACCGGACTCACCAATATGGTGCCCTACGTGGGACCGGTGGTCAGCGCCGGGAGCGCGGGGTTGCTGACATACGTGACCGCGACGTCGAACCCGACCACCGCTACGGTGCTGGCCGTGGTCCTGATGCTTCTGATGAGCCAGTATTTCAGCATCATCGTGCAGCCGCGGCTCATGGGTAGACGCATCAACCTGGACCCGCTGGTGGTGCTGTTTGCCATGTTCGCGGGCTACCAGTTGTTCGGGCTCCCGGGCGTGATCATCGGCGTGCCGATCGCGGGGTGTGTGAAGATCATCCTGGCCAGATGGCTGCCGGTCATCGGGCCGCCGCCGAGCGTCCGAGCGCCCGACCAGCCGCTGCTGCTGGACCTGGGGCAGGTTGCGCGCGATGTCTGGGCCCACGCACAGCGGGCCTGGGGCCGTGCACAGACGAGCCCGCCTTCGGCTGCGAACGCATCGGAGGCGCCGACAGAGCCGGCAGGCTCCACCGATTGCGACGCCCCATCACCGGATGACGGGCGCTGGTCGCCGGCGGGNNACGGAGCGACCAATCATCGGCCGACACACCGGCCACCGATACCGAGAAGGAAGACTGAAGCGTGATGACCACCCAGCAATTGCGTGAGCTGTTCCTGGAGTTCTTCGAGAAGCGGGGTCACCTGGTTGTGCCGAGCGCCCCGCTGGTGCTCCATGACGACCCGACCAGCCTGTTCACCAGCGCCGGCATGCAGCCGTTCATGGCGGCGTTCCGGGGTGAGGCCGACCCGCCCGCCCCGCGCGCGGCAAGCATCCAGAAGTGCCTGCGGACCAAGGACATCGACGATGTCGGACGCCACAACCGCTACTGCACATTCTTCGAGATGCTCGGCAACTNNGCCATCGAGTTTGGCTGGGACTTCATCACCAACGTCATGAAGATGCCCGTCGATGACCTCTACGTCACCGTCTTCGAGCAGGATGACGAAGCCGAGCGCATCTGGCACGAGAAGATGGGCGTGCCGATGGAGCGCATCAGCAGGCTGGGGCGGAAGGACAACTGGTGGCCGGCGGAGCGCTGGGAGGGCCCCTGCGGGCCGTGCAGCGAGATACACCTCGACCTGGGGCCGGAGTTCGGCTGCGACAAGCCCGATTGCCGCGTCGGCTGCGACTGCGACCGCTACCTCGAAGTGTGGAACCTGGTTTTCCAGATGTACACGGAGGCCGAGGACGGCACGCTCACTCCGCTGCCCGCCTCCGGCGTCGACACCGGCATGGGGCTCGAGCGGCTGGCCATGGCGATGCAGGGAGCCGCGTTCGTCGCGGAGACGCAGGAGATGGCCCACATCATGGACCGGGTCATCTCCGTCATCAACGACCAGACCGGCGGCGCCTACCACTACGGGCAGGATGGTCACCACGATCTCGCGTTGCGGATTATCACCGACCACGTCCGCGCGACGGCATTCACGCAGGCGGGCGGCGTGGTGCCCTCGAACGAGGGCGCCGGGTATGTTCTGCGCCGCTTCATCCGCCGCGCCTACCGCTTTGGCAGGCAACTCGGAGCGACAGAGCCGTTCCTGCACAGGGTCATCCCCGCAGTGACCGAGGCGATGGGCGCGCACTACCCGGAGTTGAAGGACAGGGAGGAGTTCTCCGCCCGCATCGTCCTGCGGGAGGAGGAGCGCTTCGACTCGACACTGCGGCAGGGGCTGAATCTGCTCGATGCCCTCGTCATCGAATTGCAGCAGGATCGCCTGGATACGATCCCGGGTGAGAAGGCCTTCACCCTGTATGACACTTACGGCTTCCCGGTGGAGATGACCGTCGAGATGGCGGCCGAGCGCGGGCTGAAGGTCGACATGGATGGCTTCTCCGCCGCCATGGCGGCCCAGCGCGTGCGCTCCGGCCAGGGCGCCGGGGGGCTTGCCGATGTGCAGCAGAGTCTCTCGCTGGCGCACCTGGGAGCAACCGAGTTCGTCGGCTACGCGACGCTCAGCAGCCCGGCGCGAGTGCTGGCAATAGTCGAGGGCGACGAACTCGTCGACACCGCACGGGCCGAGGGCGAGTTCTCCGTCGTGCTCGACAGGACGCCGCTGTATGCCGAGCAGGGCGGCCAGGTCGGAGACCAGGGGATGCTCCAGAGCGTTGACTTCGAGTTCTCCGTCACACGCACCGTCAAGCACGGCGACAAGGTACTCCACCAGGGCACACTCAAGCGCGGCGCGATGAACGTCGGTGACGGGCTGACCGCAAGCGTGGACTCGCTGCGGCGCGAGGCAGTCATGCGCAACCACACCGCGACCCATCTACTGCACACGGCGCTGCGGCGCGTACTCGGCGAGCATGTGTCGCAGTCGGGGTCACTTGTGGCGCCCGATCACCTGCGCTTTGACTTCACCCACCACGAGGCGGTGACTCACGAGCAACTCGTCGAGGTCGAGCGGCTGTGCAATCAGTGGATACTCGACAACCGGCCGGTCGCAACCGAGCAGATGGACTACGACGACGCCATTGATGCCGGGGCCATCGCCATCTTCACGGAGAAGTACGACCAGCGGGTCCGCACCGTCACAACCGAGGGCATCAGCATGGAGTTGTGCGGTGGGACGCATTGCACGAGTACCGGCCAGATCGGCAGCCTGCACGTGCTCAGCGAGAGCAGTGTCGCCGCGGGGATACGCCGCATCGAGGCCACGACCGGCACAGAAGCCGCGGCCCACCACCGCTGTGTAGCCGACCATCTGAGCGCGGTCGCCGCGGAGCTGAGTTGTGCGACCGATGACATCATCGCCCGCATCGGGCATCTGAGAGACCAGGTTGGAGAGCTGAGAAAGCAGCTCGAGCATGCGCGCTCGGCCGGCGCCGCGGTGGATGTGGATGCACTGGCCTCCGGCGCCGAGCAGATCGGCGGCGTGAAGCTGGTCGCGGCGGCAATCCCCGGCGCGGACCGGAAGATGCTCGGGCAGCTGGCCGATCAGCTCGCCGCCCGTCTGCAGCCGGCCGCGGTTATCCTGGGCGCTGCCGAGGACGGCAAGGTGGCGCTGGTGTGCAAGGTGACCGACGACGCCGTATCGGCGGGGGCGAAGGCCGGCGACATCATCTCTGCCGTCGCGAAGGCGTGCGGTGGCGGTGGCGGCGGTCGACCCAACTACGCCGAGGGCGCCGGCAGCCGTCCGGATCAGCTTGATGGCGCCCTGAAAGAAGCTGCCGAGGCACTACGCTCGGGGCTCGAGTAGTCCCGGAGAACTGCAACACTGGAGAACTTGCGGATGACGGGTTCTAGAGCGCTGGTGGCCCTGCTGTGCATGGGCGCGTTTGTATCGCGAGGTTGCCTCGCCGCCGCGACCGCTCAAACGATGGCGGTAGCCGCCGACGGTCACGCGCTCGCGAGTATCGTGCTCGCCGACGATTCGACGCCTGCCGAACAGACGGCGGCCCGCGAGCTTGCGACATACCTGGAGAAGATCACCGGCGCCGCGTTTGAGACGACCACCGAAGCAGAGTTCGGGCGAGTGGGACCGGCGATATTCGTCGGGCAGACATTGTTCGCGACCGCGGCCGGCGTTGATTTCGCCGCGCTGGCGGATGAGGAATGGGTCATCCGCTCGGTGGATGGCTCGCTCGTGCTGGGCGGTGGCCGTCCGCGGGGCACGCTCTACGCGGTCTACGAGTTCCTCCAGGAGACCCTCGGGTGCTACTGGCTGACCTGGGACGCCGAGGTTGTGCCGGAGATACCCGATCTGTCGATCCCCGCGCTTGACGTGCAGGACAAGCCGGCATTCCGCGTGCGCTGCGTCAGCCAGGGCTACTATGTGGGCAAGGACCTCAACGCGGGCAACAAGAAGCTCTATAACGACTTCACTCTCCGCAACCGCGGCAACTACCAGCTGGCCAACTACAGTGCCGACCGCGGCGGTCAGGTCAATGTCAGGCCCCGCGGCTGCCACACCTTCTACGACTACGTCAAGCCGTCCGTGTATTACCAGACCCATCCCGAGTACTACCTCGACGACGGCGCCGGCCATCGGGCGCCGGGGCTGGCCGCGCTGGTGGCGAAGAATGCGACCGAGCAGGAGCTGGACCGGTTCGCCAGGGATGGTCTGTGCCTGTCCAACCCGGATGTCTATGCGGTTGTGATGCAGAGCCTGCGGAAGTTCATCGCGGTGGACAGGGCAAAACCAGACGACGTCAACCTGCCGTTCATCTATGACTTCTCGCAGATGGATGACCAATCCCAGCTCTGCCGGTGCCCTGAGTGCAAGGCTCTTTTCGAGGAGGAGGGCAGTGATTCCGGGCCGGTGCTGAGGTTCGTCAACGCAATGGCGGAGGAGATCGGGCGGGAATACCCCGACATCCTCATCCGGACCTTCGCCTACGTCAGCTCCGAGCAGCCGCCGAGGACAATCAGGCCGGCGGACAATGTGATGGTTCAGTACTGCGACCTGTATACCAAGTCCGACTGCTACCGCGCACTGACCCATCCGGTGAATGCCGACCGCCTCGCGCTTCTGCAGAGCTGGGGGGCAATCGCTCGGCATGTCATGGTCTGGGACTACTGGAACTTCAACCTGTCGATCAGCGCGCCCACTCCCGGCCCGCCGGACATGGTGCCGCCATCGGTCATCCACTCCGACATGAACACCTTCCATGACAATAACGTGACGGGCCTGTACATCGAGGCCGAGGGCGGCGTCAACGTTCAGAACTTCCACGACCTTGGCCACTTTCTGGCCTTTCAGCTGATGCTGGACCCGCATCAGCCCTGGGAGCCGCTGGTGGATATCTTCATGGGCGGCTACTACGGTCCCGCGGCGACGCCGATGAAGGCTTACCTGGAGCATCTGGATCGAGCGCTTGCGGCTGAGCCGGGGAGCATGTCGTACGCCTTCCAGGCGGCCGGGCGGCTGTACCCGACGGCGGAGTTCTACGCGACGGCGCTCGAGCTTCTGGACGAGGCCGATGGCTTGTGCCCTGAAGGCTCGCCTGAGAAGCTCCGCGTCTGGCGCGAAAAGGTGCCCGTGTACAATGGTCTGCTGCACTACTGGGACAAGGTCAGTTCGACGGCTCGGGGCCCCATGCCGTTTGACAGGCCGGCGCTGCTCGATGAGTACCATGCCATGCGTGCGGCGCTGATCAGCGCACCTACCAACATGCGCAGCGACGAGCGCCGGCAGGAGGCATTGGCCGCACTCGAGGACGAGATGGCACTGCTGAATACGGAGTTGCCGATCCCCGAGCAGTTCGCGCAGATACCACGCGAGCGGCTTCGACACGTGATCTACCCCGACTTCGGCCGGTGGCGGGTACAATTGGTTGATGATGCCGACACCCCGGCCGGCAAAGCCATAGTCTACTACGTTGACGATCCCGAGGCGTGCACACTGCCTCTGACGACGGGGCTGTATGACGACTTTCTGGGCCTGCGGAAGCTGCCGGACGGCGAGCCCAACTTCGGCCCGGTGCTGCAGATCGAGCAGGCGCCCGCCGACGAGAAGTACCATTGGTACCGGATCGGGCGTTACAGCATCGGGAGGTCCACCGGGGTGTACGGCTCCTCGATGTTCAGGCGCCATCCGTGGCCGATGCGCGTGAATCTCCACCGCTTCTACACACTGGCTGATGGAATCGAGCCGGGCTCGCCCAATGACCCCAACCTCTACGATGTCTACGTCTCTCTGAAGATCACCGGCCCCGCGTACGTGCCCGGCTCGACGCAGCGGAACGGTATCTGGACCGACTGGGTCATCCTGGTCCGGCCGGAGGAGCCGTGAGCGGCTGCACCAACAGGGGCGCATGAGATGAGATACATCGGCATAGACCCCGGCGAGCGGCGGCTGGGCGTTGCGGTCTCCGACCCCGAGGGGCGCATGGCGATGCCCGCGGAGGTCATCGAGGAGAGCGACCCGAACGCGCAGGTGGGCGCCATCCTCGCCGCGGCACGACGGCACGGGGCAGAGGCCATCGTGCTCGGGATGCCCTATACACTGCGGGGCGAGATGGGGCCGGCCGCACAGCGGGTGCAGGCCCAGGTCGAGCGCCTCCGACAGAAGACCGACATCCCCGTCCACACCTGCGACGAGCGCTTCAGCAGCGGCATTGCGCAGAGCGTGCTGCGGCAGGCGGAGGCAGGTCACGAGACGCGGAAGCGGAATGTGGACAAGCTTGCCGCGTCGATCATGCTGCAATCATTCCTCGACCGCCGGGCCGCCGACGGGTGTTCGCAGACGTAGTCTCCCGCGGGGTGCGTGGCGCGCACAGGAGTTATCACCATTGGCCAAACGCCTGCTGATTGTCATTATTGCCGCCGCCGTCGGCGCGCTGGGTCTGAGGCATCTCTATCTGCAAGGCCTGGAGGCCCGCGACCCGGCGGGCGCGCAGAGACTCGTCTACCTCCAGCCGGGCCAGGGGCTGTGGGCGCTTGCTTCCGTACTCGAGGACGAGGGGATCATCCGGAGCGCTCCGGCGTTCTATGTATACTATAAGATTTATATCCGCCGCGGAGGCGACAGCTCGCTGAAGGGCGCCTACTTCGATCTGTCACCCGCCGACGCGGTGCCGGAGATCGTCACGAAGCGCCTGCGTGAGCCCGCGACACGGAGAGTCACTTTCCCCGAGGGCTTCGACCTGTCACAGATGGGCGCGCGCCTCGGAGACGTGGGGCTGATGGTCTCGGCAAAGGCATTCGCCGATGCGGCGGCGCCGGCGACGGTTGCCGACGTAGTCGATTCTCCACTCCCCGCCAAGAGCCTGGAGGGCTACCTGTTTCCGGATACCTACGAGTTCGTGGTGGGGACCGGGGCCGACGGGATCGTCACAACCATGGCGCAGACGTTCTCGCGGAAGTTCTACGCCCCCAACTCGGCCGAGATCGAGGCCTCTGCGCTGAGCCTGCACGAACTCGTCACGATCGCCTCGCTGATCGAGCGTGAGGCACGGGTTGCGGCCGACCGTCCGCTGATCTCGTCGGTGATCCGCAATCGGCTGGCCAAGGGGATGCGGCTGCAGATCGATGCCACCGTGCTGTATGCGCTGGGTACTCACAAGGAGCGCGTGACGCACGAGGACCTGAAGGTGAAGTCGCCCTACAACACGTATCTGCACGCGGGCCTGCCGCCGGGGCCGATCTGCAACCCCGGGCTGGCGAGCCTGAAAGCGGCCCTCCACCCGGCCTCGAGTGAGTACCTGTTCTATGTGGCGCGGCCCGACGGGTCGCATGTGTTCACCAGGACCTACGAGGAGCATCTCGCGGCGATACGCGCGATTCGCGGCCGCTAAGAGTGGAACACCGGAGAGCGACGGCGTGTTGGAACTACTGCGACCAGACCTGTACGTGGCAAGCCTCGAGGACGTTGATCTCGATGCGCTTGCGGCTCGTGGCATCAAGGGCCTGCTCATCGACCGCGACAAGACGCTGACCGCGTGGCGAAGCCGGGAAGTGTCGGCCGCACGGCGCGAATGGGTCGCCGCGGCGAGGGAGCGTTTCGCGCTCTGCGTGGTGTCGAACACGATCTTCTACCGGGGCGTTCGCGCCGTGGGCGACAGCCTCGGCGTCCCCGTCGTTGTGCGGTGGGGCCTGGGTCGCAAGCCGTTCCCCGGGGCATTCCGCGCGGGACTGGCACGGATCGGGGTGGCTCCGAACGAGGCGGCGATGATCGGCGATCAGCTCCTCACCGACATTGCCGGCGCGAAACTCCAAGGTCTGTTCACCGTGCTTGTCGAACCGGTCCAGGGCCGCGAGTTTCCGGGCACGGAGCTTATCAGGCCACTCGAGAGAATGCTCCTGCGTCGATGGGGCCTGCATCCGCAGGGACGTAGCGACGGTGACCAACGACCATAGCAGGGAGTCCGTGGTGCGCGAACTGGACGGCACAACCCGCGTCGTGGGAGTCTTCGGCTGGCCGGTTGGGCACAGCCTGTCGCCGCCCATGCACAACGCAGCCTTCGCCGAGCTGGGCCTCAACTGGGTCTACGTGCCCTTCGAGGTGAGGCCGGACGATCTGGCGAAAGCCGTCTCGGGGGTCGGTGCACTGGGGCTGGCCGGCGTGAACGTGACGATCCCGCACAAGGGCGGCGTCGCGGGGCTGGTCGACCATCTGGACCCGTTCGCGGCGGCGCTGCAGGCGGTCAACACAGTTGTGGTCGCCGATGACGGACTGCACGGCTACAACACCGACGGGCCGGGATTTGTGGCCTCGATGGCCGAGAAGGGCTGGTCACCCGGGGGACGGCAGGTCGCGATTGTCGGGGCGGGCGGCTCGGCGCGCTCGGTTGCGGCCTCGATGGTCTACGGCGATGCGGTGTCAGTCACCATCGTCAACCGGACCGCGGAGAAGGCCTCGGCATTGGCGGAGCTGGTTCGGCCGCTGTGCGTGGGCTGCGCTTGCCGCGTCGAGGCTTGCGGGTTGGATGAGCAGGCGGCCCGGGACGCGGTCACGCGCGCGGACATAGTGGTCGACTGCACGTCGGTGGGCATGCACCCGCACACCGATGTCGAGCCCGTCGTCCCCGCCGAGTGGCTCCACCCGGGGCAGTTGGTGTGCGACCTGACCTATAACCCGCGCGAGACGGTGCTGCTGACTGCGGCCGCCGCGCGCGGGGCGGAGACGCTCGAGGGCGCCGGTATGCTGGTCCACCAGGGGGCCATCGCCTTCGAGCACTGGACGGGCGTTCCGGCGCCGGTTGAGACGATGAGGTCCGCGCTGCTGGCCGCGCTCGAGCGGCGAGACTGAGCGCAGGCGGCTCTGCCGCAGCCGGATGCCCCCGTGGCCCGGCGGGAGATGGACAGGGCCGGAGATGGCCGGCGACGGCAGGCGTCAATCGTAACATTGACGCGTGGTTGTCGATGGCATAGAATAGCATACTGAGACAGACCAGCTTGCGGACGTGGAGTCACGAACCTCACCGCACGTGCATCACTGCCAACTGAGGTGCTATGGTCATGCGAAGACGCCGGGGACATAAGATGATCGGCCAGTTGCTCATCGAGAAGGGGCTCATCAACTCCGAGCAACTGGACGCGGCACTCAAAGCGCAAGAGCAGACGACCGAGCGCGTGGGCCAGATACTGATAGACCTTGGCCACATCCAACCCGGCCCGCTGTATCAGACTCTTGCCGAGCAACTCGACATCGGCTACATCGACCTCGACAAGACGCCGCCGGACCCGAAGGTGGCACTGCTGCTGGATCGGCAGACCGCCGAGGACCACAACGTGGTCGCTGTCGGGCGCGGGGACGGCACGATTCGCGTTGCCATGGCCGAGCCCGATGACGTGCTGGCCATTGACGCCCTGAAGATGCACCTGCAGGTTACCGTCGAGCCGCTGCTTGCCGAGCCCGCTCAGATATCCAGAGCGATCAAGGCGGTCTACAAGGAGTCGGCCGGCGCGCCGCGGCCGGCGGCCACTCCGACCCCCGCCGCGATGGGTGACTTCGACGTCAAGGGACTCACCGACCAGATCGCCGGCAGCGACGCGCTGGGAGCCCAGGCCGACCTCACGGAGACGGAAGACGATCGGCGCGTCCAGACCGACCGCATCGCCGACATCACCGACGAGGCGCCCGTCATCCGGCTCACCAAGATCATCATCTCGAGAGCGATCGACGAACGCGCCAGCGACATCCACGTCGAGCCGTACCAGGACCGCGTGCGCGTCCGCTACCGCATCGACGGTGTTCTGCACGAGATCATGCCGCTGCCGAAGTTCGTCCACGCCCCGCTTGTCTCGCGTCTGAAGATCATGTCCGGGATGAATATCGCCGAGCGGCGCGTGCCGCAGGACGGACGCATCCACGTCAGGCACAACAACAACGACTACGACCTGCGCTCTTCGGTCATCCCGACGACTCTGGGCGAGAAGTTCGTCATGCGCATCATNNNGACAAGCAGGCTATCACCATCGGCATGGAAAACCTCGGCCTGTCCCAGCAGATGATGACGATTGTCGAGCGCCTCATCCGCCAGCCTAACGGCATGCTGCTGTCGACGGGCCCGACGGGGTCGGGCAAGACGACCACGCAGTACTGCATCCTCAACCGTATCAACACCGTCGACGTCAATATCATCACGATCGAGGACCCGGTCGAGTACGAGCTTGACGGTCTGGGCCAGGTGCACGTGAACCGCAAGGCCGGCCTGACCTTCGCCATTGCGCTGAAGTACTTCCTCCGGCAGGACCCCGACATCATCCTGGTGGGTGAGATCCGCGACCTCGAGACGTCAGAAATCGCCATCCAGGCGGCCCTGACGGGCCACCTTGTGCTCTCGACGCTGCACACGAACGACGCCCCCTCGACGGTCACGCGCCTGGTTGATATGGGCGTCGAACCGTTCCTGATCGCCTCCTCGATCATCGGCTCGATGTCGCAGCGGCTGGCGCGGAGGATTTGTGAGCAGTGCAAGGAGGAGTACCACCCGCCGAGGGACCTGCTGCTGACGTTCGGTTTCGATCCTGATGACCCGGCCAATGACGGGATGAAGTTCTACCACGGCCTGGGCTGCAGCAACTGCCGGGAGACGGGCTACCGGGGGCGGACGGCGATCTTCGAGATCATGGAGATGAACCGCGAGATCGGCGAGCTGATCGTCAAGCGCGCCTCCGCCGGCCAGATCAAGGAGGCCGCGCTGGCCGCAGGGATGATCACACTCGGCATGGATGGATTTGACAAGGTGCGCAACGGGATCACGACAGTCGAGGAGCTGGCCCGCGTCGTCTTTACCGCGGGTGCGGCGTAGTCGCCCCGCCGGGCTTGCACGACCGTCCGGTGCGCACACAAACCAGGAGATATCAGCCGAAAGGAAGACATGCGTCATGCCAGCAACTGAGGGACTGCCCGACCGCAGGAAGCCCCAGAAGCCCAAGGTCGCCCCGATTGACAACGTGCACATGGACGAGCTGCTGGAACTCGTGGTCGAGTATGAGGCCTCAGACCTGCACCTGTGCAACCTGCTCCCGCCCGTCATGCGCATCGACGGAGAACTCAAGCAGACGCGTTATGAGAAGTTTGACCCCACAGTCGTGCAGCGCATCATCTACGATATCCTCACCGACGAACAGATCCAGAGGTTCGAGACCGAGCTTGAGCTGGACTGCTCCTACGCGCTGCGCAACCTCGCGCGCTTCCGCGTGAACGTCTTCCGCGACCGGGGCACCGTCGCGGCCGCGTTGCGCTTGATCCCGCGCAAGATCCCGACGATCCGCGATCTCGGGCTGCCGGCGGTCTTCGAGCGGATCGCCCAGCGCCCTCGCGGGCTGTTCCTGGTCACCGGTCCGACGGGCTCGGGAAAGTCCACGACGCTGGCCTCGATCATCAACCATATCAACCTCGAACGCGCCGAACACATCATCACCATCGAGGACCCGATCGAGTACCTGCATGACCACAAGAAGTCGATCATCAACCAGCGCGAGTTGGGCGAGGACACGCACGCCTTCAACAACGCGCTGCGCTCCGCGCTGCGCGAGGACCCCGACGTCCTGCTGGTTGGTGAGATGCGCGACCTGGCCACGATCAAGCTGGCCATCACATGTGCGGAGACGGGCCACCTTGTCATGGCTACTCTGCACACCAACAACGCGGCGGAGTCCGTTGACCGCATGATCGACGTCTTCCCGGCCGAAGAGCAGGAGCAGATCCGCGTCCAGCTCTCCAACAACCTGGTGGCCATCGCCTCGCAGCAGTTGCTGCCGCGGGCGGGGCAGCCCGGCCGCATCGCCGCGATTGAGGTCATGGTGGCCACCTCGGCCATCCGCAACCTCATCCGCGAGAACAAGGCTCACCAGATCACCTCGATCATCCAGACGAGTGCTGCCGAGGGCATGCAGACGATGGACCAGGCCCTGCGTGACCTCTACCAGCAGAGCCTGATCACCTACGAGGTCGGCATGCAGCGCAGCCAGAACCCCAAGGAGTTCGAGAAGCTCTGCGCCGGCGAGGGGTAGAGATCGGTTCCTGTCCGCGGTTCGTGCGGAGGCTGAAGGCGTGGCATCGAAGGCAGGGCGGGCAGGAAGATTCCGGCCCGGCAGACAAATCGACGGGCCTGATTGACACTACAGAGACAGTCGCGACCGAGCGCGGGCTGGATGGGCCGCGCAGTCGCGGGAGACGACGTAGAATCCGATTGGTGCACAGGCCAGACTGATCGCAGACATTCCATACTGGTATTCCGCCGTGCACACGGGAAGGGGCTCAGCAGATGGCGACGTTTGCCTACACGGCCCGCGACAACACAGGCAAGATCATCAAGGAGACCGCGGAGGCCAGCAGCAAGGATGCCCTGCTCAAGCAATTGCGCGAGCGCGGCCTCAACGTCGACAGCATCGAGGAGCAGAAGGCGCAGGCCGCGGCCAAGAAGAAGGTCGGCGGCTTCCGCATCTTCGGCGGCAAGGTGAAGCTGAAGGACTTCTCGATCTTCTGCCGGCAGTTCGCCACGATGATCAACGCGGGCGTGTCTCTCGTCCGGTGTCTGGACGTCCTCGAACAGCAGACTTCATCGGCGCGCCTGAAGGAAATCCTGCGCGAGATCCAGATCGAGATCCAGGGCGGCGCCACTCTCTCACGCGCGATGGCCCAGTATCCCCGCGTGTTCAGTAACCTGGCAGTCGGTCTGATCCGCGCGGGTGAGGTCGGCGGCGTGCTCGACGAGACCCTCGAACGTCTCGCGCAGTTCTCCGAAAACGACATGGAACTGCGCCGCAAGATCAAGTCGGCCATGACCTACCCGGTCATCGTCATGTTCCTGGCCGTCGGCATCGTGGTCTTCCTGGTCACCTTCATTCTGCCCAAGTTCATGGACCTTTTCCTCGAGTTGGGCATGACCGAGGATCAGTTCCCGGTGCCGACGCGGATGCTCATGAGCGCGAGTCACTTCCTCACAGCGAAGTGGTGGCTTGCCCTGATCATCTTCAGTCTGTTGACGATGGCGATCAACCGCATCAAGGCAACCAAGACGGGCCGCCGCTACTACGATCTGGCCATGCTCAAGCTGCCCGTCTTCGGCAACCTGACTCACATGATCGCCATCGCCCGCTTCTCGAGAACTCTGGCGACGCTGCTCTCATCGGGCGTGCCCATCCTGCAGGCCATGGAGACGGTCGCGGGCACGGTCGACAATGATATCATCTCCGACGCGGTGCTTGCCTCGCGGGCCAGCATCCGCGAGGGTGATACCATCGCAGACCCATTGGCCGAGTCCAAGCAGTTCCCGCCCATGGTTGTGCAGATGATCTCAATCGGCGAGGAAACCGGGCAGCTCGACACGATGCTGCTGAAGGTCGCGGACTTCTATGAGGCGGAGGTGGACGCGGCGCTCGAGAGCCTTACGGCCGCCCTGGAGCCGGTTCTGATCGTCTTCCTGGGCGTCGTGGTCGGTTTCATCGTTGTCGCCATGTTCCTGCCGCTGATCGGGATCATCAGCGAGCTGTCGCAGTAGTAGATGGCCCTGTGACACGCAGTCAACAGCCCCGCGCCTCGCAGCAAGCGGGGGCTGTGGACGCGATCTGAGGTGTGAGGGGGCCGGCGCCGGCGGCCGGCCCCCGTCTTGTTTTCANNCCCCCGCAGCCACCGGGGCTTCACGCCGCTTTCGGCCAACTCCCGTGGGAGACGCCGCGCATGCCACTACCGTGGCCACAGATGGTTCTGATCTTCCTCATCGGCGCGGCGGTGGGCAGCTTCCTCAATGTTGTCATCTTCCGCTTTCCCCTGGGGGAGTCGGTTGTCACGCCGCGTTCGCGGTGCCTGAGTTGCGGCGCCGCACTGACCCCTATCGACTTGTTCCCCGTGCTCTCATATCTGGCGCTGCGCGGCAGGTGCCGACACTGCGGGCGGGGGTTCAGCCCGCGCTACATGCTCATCGAGTTCGCAGTCGGCTGCCTTGCGCTCGCCTGTGTAGTTTTCATCGGGCCGAGCGTGTACGCGGTGTCGGTCTTCGTCATGAGCTGCGTGCTCGTCGCGATCATGTTCATCGACTTCGACTGGATGATCATCCCCGACGAGATGGTGGGCATACTGGCCGGGTTCGGCGTACTGCTGAACCTGCTGGGGATAGCGCGCGCGGAGGCCGGGCAGCTTGTCGAGTTCGTCGAGAAGAGCGGCCTGAGCACGATGGCGATCAAGCTGCCGGCCAGCCTGGTGGGGATTGTCGCCGGGGCGGGGCTGTTCCTGGCTATCGGGTGGGTCTCCGAGCGGCTGCTGAAGCGGCCTGCTCTCGGCGGCGGGGACATCAAGCTGGCCGGGGCGATGGGCGCGCTTCTGGGCCCGGGGTATCAGTTCCTCGCATTCTTCCTCTACGCCGTCTTCGCCGGCGCCCTGATCGGTCTGGTGGTGATGGCCCTGAGGCGGAAGGCCGGTGGCGGGTACGTGCCGTTCGGACCGATGCTGGCCGCGTCGGGGATCGCCATGCTGCTGTTCCCCGGTGAGTTGACGCAGTTGGTCATGCAGGTGTACGGCTGAGGCCGTGGAACGATATGCGGGCACATCGGCCCTTCCGAACGTGCCGGGGCGCCTCAGGCCCCGGCGGCAGGCGTGTGTGCGGCTCGGGGCCGAGTGAGAGGGAGTACGCGGAGGGCTGCGTCGGCAGGCCTCCTCTATGGTGTTCCCGTAGCCGCAAGTCGGTCGGTTCGGGCGCCTGGTTGTCCTGCAGGGGCGTCCCGAACTCGCCATTTGACTGCTACAAGCAGTAGCAGGTAGTCGGCCGGCAGTACGGAGTTCAAAAAGGTTTGAGGTTTTCGTAATGCGGGTAGAACACCACGTGACGGCGTAGGCTCTCGACGGGCTCGGACGCCCTGGAATAGCGCCGTCAGGTTTCTGCCCCAACCACCCGAGGGGGTCATCGTCCTATGCTTGCTCATACAACCAAGCGTGGCTTCACCCTGATCGAGATGCTGGTCGTCATCGGCATCATCGTTGTCCTGGTGGCCATACTGTTCCCGGTTTTCCAGACTGTGCGCGAGCAGTCCAGGCAGACTGCGTGCATCGGCAACCTGAATCAGCTTGTCGTAGCGCTCAAGGCGTACAGGACCGATCACGGCAGATACCCCTTCATGCCCTACTACAACCCGGCCCTGCAGAAGTATCAGGGCGGTTTCTCGGCATTGTACCCGGATTACGTGGACGACACGTCGCTGTTGATCTGTCCCGACGACCGCAATATCGACGGCATCGAGAAGGAAGCGCGCGCAAGGGTCTACTGCAGCTACAACGGCGCGGTCACCGGGATCGACACAACCGACGACACCACGTGGGCCTTCGATACTGACACTTATACGCATATCGAGACCGGCGCCAGCATCGCGGACNNCCCACACGGTGGTACAACTTCTTCGGGTACGAGAATACCGGGGTGGACCCGTACAACATGGTGTCGGGCGACGACGGCTACTACCCGTATGCGAGTGGGGCGCCGTCGTGGCTGACCAGCGAGGGGCTCAAGTACAAGCACTACCCGCGGCTGTTCAACCGCAACGCGCCCGATACCACCGTCATCACTCACTGCACGCACCACCGCAGCTTCTATGACAAGAACACCGAGCAGATAGACATCGTGATGCGGCTGAACGGGCGATTCGAGAAGATCAACCGCGTTGCGTGGCAAAGCCATGAGAGCGGGGCCGTGTCGAAGTTTGTCAGCCAGCGGGACTGAAGCGGCCTGGCTGTCATGTCCGTGATCGACTCTGGGCTGCTATAGCGTTGCGCTATACAGCCCTTTTTGTGAAGAGAACGGGCATCCGGGAGCGGCCGGGCGAGCAGCACCGGAAGAACAGAGAGAAGAGCAGCCCCGTGCCGAGAGCCACAGACCACGGGGTACGGAGGCCGGAAGTGATACGCGTAATGGCAGCGACAATCTGGCACAAATGCGATGCTCGTGGCGTCATAGTGCCGCGCTCCAGACGCGGTATGACGATCGCGCGCTCGAGGCGCGGTATGACCTTGCTCGAGCTGATGATCGCGATGCTGGTGCTGCTCGTGGGCATCTGGACCATCGCGGCAGGCTTTCCGAAGCTCTTGACGGCGGTGCGGTCCGAGGGCGAGCGCACGTCTTTCTGGCGGCTGGCCGAGGAGCGCATCCAGCACTTCAAGGAGAACGAGGCGTCACTCCCGTTTGCCATCGCCGGCGACCCATCCATCGACCCGGTCACGGAGCCCGACGACTTCGACGATCCCGGGCGCATCATCAACGCCCAGGAGAGCGTCCTGGATGTGAAGGGTGAGGGCTTCGTCATCCCCGGCGCGCAGGTCGACAGCGTCGGCACGGGAGTGAACCGGGCCGCGGTCTACGTACTGCAGCAGGGGCCGGCGGAGTGGAGCAGCTACCCCTCGACGACGAGCTGGCCGCATGTGTACATGCTGGTGCCGCTGCAGGAGCAGCGCAACGACCCGCGCGGCGGCGCCAACCCGATGCTCACCAACAGCTTCTACGTCGACGAGGACACCGGGGAGATCGTGGTTCCGTCGACGGTCTATACCTACGACGGCACGCAGGCGCAGGCCTGGGGCGTAGACGAGTTGATGGTCAACTATGCGTGGGCGGAGGTCGGGGGCGTGAACTCGCGCCCGCCGACGCACTACGTTCAGGATGAGCGTGCCGTTAATTCGACGACCGCCGGGGGGCTGCATACCTTCAGCGTGCGAGCGAAGGCCCGCGAGACGGCCTCAGTCCAGGAGTTTGACTGCCTGCTGGCCGGGAAGACCTCGGTGCAGGCGATTGTCTACTTCGACCGGGAACCGTACGGGGTCGCGCTGCCGACCGGGCGCGGGCGTTATGTGCTCGAGAACACCTACGGCGTCGAGTTGCTGTTGCACCGAGACGACGCCGGCCTGAAGGCATACGTGGACTACCGGCTTCGCGATGTGCTGGACTGCAACAACATCGGCAGCGCGTCGAACCCGAGCCGCCGGAAGCTGATGATGATCGAGGAGCACGTCATCAGCGCCGAGGCCACCCGCACCGACGACCTGACCTCGGACCGCTACGCGGACATCAAGCTGACGGCTTCGCCGATCTCCGACGATCCGCCGCTGTTCTCTCAAGACCTGAGTTGGACCGACCTGGCCAACGACGTCTTCGTGCTTGCCGTGGACCTGACTACCGGGCAGATATACGACGACCAGACCAACTTCACACTCTTCGACGCAACACTCTCGCCGGCTCTGGAGAACGGCTACCGTAACGGGATCGTGGCCGTGCGCCTGGACGTGGGCGGCGTGCGGCAACCGTATGTGGGCAACACGTGGCGCTTCTACTACTCGACGCTGAACTATCACAACGTGCAGTTGCAGAAGCCCGCGCGCACCTTCATGGATATCACCACGGCCGAGTGCTATACGGGGCCGTTCCTGGCCGACGCGACGCTCGAGCCGGGCAATCTCGCGCAGGTGGACTACCGCACCTACCAGGTGGTCATGGAGCCGAGCGCGGTGGCCGACATGGACCAGACGGTGCTCGAGTTCGTGGCGTGGTGCGACACGGACAACGACACCTCGACCGACCCCGAACTCGTCCCGTTGCGGGCGGTGGAGGGGCACACGGTATCGGTCGATTACGCCTGGTATGACACCTCCGACATGCCGCACTATGTGTATGGAGAACTGCACACCATTCCGCCGGGTTCAAACCGCATTGCGCTGCTCGCGTACTCGTACCACCGCAGCGACGACTACCCGTCCGCGGAGATACTCGCGGTGCGGGGGGTTTCGGCCCGAGCGGTTGTCTGGTGGCAGACCGACAGCGGTCGCCAGGAGCGGATCGCGGTCGACGCGTATACACTCAGGAGCCCCTTCGGGCTCGTTCACCGCGTCCGCTGAGGGGCGAAGGACAGATGCACACTACTATGGGCCGCCATTGGATCACAACTGACCAGCCGGGCCGGCGTGGCTTCTCGCTGACGGAGTTGCTCGTCGTCATCGGGATCGCGGTGCTGCTGATGGCGATTACGCTCCCCGTCGGCAAGAGCCTGCGCGAGAGTAATCACGCGATGGGGTGCACGGCGCAGTTGCAGAGTATCGGCACCGCGCTGCGGGCATACTTCATGGATGAGGGCGGCCTGCCGCTGGTTGCCGTGGCGGTTGACGGCAGCGGAGTGCCGGAGGATGACGCGGAGGTCGACTTCGATCGCTGGCCCTCGCTGATGACGCTGTTTGAGGAGGGCTACCTGGGGAGTGCGGAGACACTGCACTGCCCCCGGGACAACTACGATGTTCCCGGCAGCGACGGTTACTTCCGCAGCTATATGGATAGGGACGAGGCGGCGAAGGTCGACTACGGCGGAAGCGACATCAACGTGAACCAGTACAAGTACATGCCGCACCGCTGGGCTCCCGATGACAGTGTGGTCGGCACGGACTTCCACCGGCAGCTCGACACCGCGCCGAGTGACACATTCTCGTTCTATGGCGCAGATGTGCGGGTTGGGGGCGCCTGCGGGGGCTCGATGCCGCCGGATACGGCGATCGTCACCTGGTGTGACGCGCACTTTGACTCCTACAGCAAAGATGGGCACGGGCAGTACATGGTGTTGTTCTGGAATGGCACTGTGCAGTCGATGGACGGCGACCTGTTCCGCGAAGCGACTATCGAGCCGGAGGCCGCGTGGCAGGTTGCTCCCGACGACACCGCACACTAGCACCTTCCCGGGTCCGCCGGGGACGCACAAATCTGGGTAGGCAAACGCAAATGCAATCATGCAGACCTGACGGAAAGCGCAGAGGTCGTCTGAAGAGGCCACCCTCGATGACGACTGCCGTTGGCCGGCGGGGGTTCACGCTCGTCGAGATCCTCGTCGTGCTGGTGATCCTGGTCCTGCTCTTCGGCCTGCTGTTCATGCCGATGATGACGGGGCTGGAGCTGGCGCGACTCGGACGCGTGCAGACGCACATGCAAGACAGTGTGCGCGAGGCCATGGAGTGGGTCCGCCGCGACCTCTCGGACGCGGTCTACGTCTACCCATCACCGATCATCATGCTTGCGGGCCCTAATGGGTCGCTGGGCGACGCCGACGACGAGGCGGTTACGAACTACTCCCAGGTTGTGTTCGTCAAGGCGGCCCGCGACGCCGATGGGGGCCTGATCACCCCGATTGCGCCGGAGCGGGACACCGATGGCGAGATGAAGGCCATCCGCTACCTGGTGAAGCTCAGTGACACTGCCGCGGAATGGTCTGACGCCAACACCTTTGTGCTGTACCGACAGGAGGGCTTCTACCGGTGGGACCCGGTGGCAGCCGACTACGTCTTTGGCCGCAAGAACGCAGGGGTCTTCGAGCCCGACGTGCCTGAGACCGAGAACGCCATGACGGCCACCCGGAACATGGACATCCCGCCGACGAGCACGGTCTGCCTGGACTGCGGGGCGTCGACCGTCGGGTACGCGGCGCAGTGCCCCGCGGCCTGCGGGTCGACCGATGTCGTCCATATGCACAACGCCGTTCGCTTTGCGCCACAGCGCATCGTCGGTGACACACTGGCGGCATCTGAGTTCAACACGCTGTATACGGCCGGCCATGGCAACTGGCGGGGGTTCGCCAACGACGGGACGATCTTCCTGCCCGGCACGGCGTTGAGCCCGCTCGAATCACAGATGCAGCCGCGCATCAGGCTCTATCGCTACAACCAGACGGCGGGCAGCCACAGCGATGTAGCGCTCGACAGCATGACGACCACGCGGTCGGACGTGCAGTTGCGCTGGAACGCGCATGGCGGCACGGTGCGGATCGGTGACTACGAGACGGTGCGCATTGAGGTCGATCCCGCCGACTTGACCAGCCCGCCCGCACGGGGTGCGGGGCATTTCTACAGCCTCGATGTGACCGACCTCGACGACGCCGGCGTGGTGGACAGCTATGACGAGAACGGGGCGCCGGGGGCCGCGCGGGTCACCTCCGTGGCGCCAATCTACGGGGCTGCGCCGACCGGCTGGCAGGACCCGCTGATGCCGATCGGCTTCGCGATCCATCCCGACGATGTCGACGGTGTGGCCGCGACGGCGCCGGCGAAGGTGGTGCCGCACAGCGCGGTCGTGCGCGTGGTGGCTACTCTGACCGACGGGAGCGTGCGCCGCGCGGAGTACTCGGTCACACAGGAGTACGACCAGGAGCAGATCGGCCAGTACCAGTTCGCCCAGTTCCAGCAGGGCGATGACCGCAGGTGCGAGATACGCTTCAACCGCTGGTCGCCGCCGAGTCCGGAGATGTTCGGGACGCTGTCNNTGCTGTCGGGTTTCTACATTGACATTCTCTACTACCACCGGCGCAACTTCGACGCGACGAGCAACCGCGATGACATCGTCATCGTGGACTACTCCACGGCCGAACTGATGAACATTGCGCTGACTTTGAGCATGTACGTCGAGCCCGAGCCCTACAGTGGCGTGGCCGACGTGATGGTGGTGCCGTCTGACAACAGGGCTCCGAGCGTCACGATGCGCGACCAGGTGAAGGTGCGCAACATCAGGTAACAGGTCCGAGCCATTATACCGGTCTACCGGGCAACGGTTCTTGTGCTGCAACCGGTTGGAGGTTGTTCTATGCGGGCAGGATGCGTACGCCACAACATCGCACGCGGAAGCTACAGGCCGCCGTCACGGCGCGGGCAGGCGCTGCTCATCGCGGTGCTGCTGATGTCGGTGATTCTGCTCGTGGGCATCCTGTTTGTGGCGTTGGTCAACAGGAACCAGCAGCAGTCGGCCAGGCACGGGGATGTGGTGACCGCAAGCGAGCTTTGCGCCGCCGGCATCCGGTATGTCGACCGCATGCTGCAGACCAGCCCA
>DPJP01000379.1:4265-21553 GCA_003542955.1 Armatimonadota bacterium | reverse complement strand
CGCGGACTGGCGACCGAGCTTTGTCGCCTACGATCCGGCGACCTACAACGCCGACGACCCGGCCACGTGGCCGTCACCGCCGGCCATGTACGAGGACTCCAATAGTGCCGGCGATAACACGGACCCGAACTTCTGGGGGCCGGACGGCATCGAGGGCTCGGAGGACGACTACTACAGCGACTTCGATATCGCGCGGGGCTGGTGCCCGCTGCGCGCCGGCGACCCAGACGCTCCCGGGCCGTTCCTGCGCTTCGGTTTCACACGCTACCCGGATCCGGCGCCCGGCGTTCCGCTTGCCAGCGGCCTCAACAACGCGACCTTCGGCCGCGGCTATGCGCTGGTCCGGGTCACCTACGACCCCGACCCGCCGTATGAGCCCGGTGACACCCAGACTCAGAACGCGCTGAGCAACTGCATCATGATCGAGTCGATCGGCCGCGTCAGCGACATGAGCACCGTGTTCCGCCGCATGGTGGCCTACAAGCCGATCGGGCTCACCGATCACCTGCGCTGGATCACCAATACCACGCAGTCGGGCGAGCGCGCGGTATTGGGGATACGGCCCTTCATCGACTTCGACCGCAGCGGCACCGTCGCCACCAACGAGGCGCTCCAGATCGAGTTCGGCGGCCCGATCCGCTCGAACACATACCTGCAAGTGGCCGGGGAGCCCGTCGACGACGGCTCCGGCACCACGACGCCCTCGACGATCGTGGACCTGCAGACACAGGCGAGCGGGGACGGCTACCTGCGGGATGACAGCTTCGTCTCGCCGGCCGGGCTCTACGCGCGCGACGGCGTTGCCGACAGTGTGGGCGTATTCGTCAACGGGGCGGACGAGGGCACACTGCCCGTCAGCCTTGCCCCCGGGGAGACGACGACTATCCCTGGTGTCGCAGTCGGCTACCAGGATGTGTCGCCGCTGGAGGCGCCCGATATCGCTGCCGCGGACCCGACCAGCGGCGTTGACCGCTACCGCGCACTGACGCGCGACTCGGGCGTGCTGGTGCGCAACGCGACCTCCGGCGCGGTCATCAACACCGGCGCCTACGGCCACGGCGCGGGCGTGTACGTCTCCAACTTCACCGACGTGCAGTTCCGGCAGGCCGACGGCAGCTCAGACCTGCGCCTGCTGCTGCAGGACTGGCGCAAGCAGACGCAGTCACTCGGCGTGCTGACCGGTGACAGCGGCTGGAACGCGTTGGGGACCACGTACTCGCCGCCGGCGGTCGAGATCGAGTTCTTCCCGACGGAGGCTGCCGTGCTGGCCACCTGCAGCAGCGGCACCTCCTCGGCGGTGGCTCCCACCGACCCGGGCGTGCTCTGGTGGCCCAACCACACCGCCGGCGAGCCGGGCATCAAGATCACCCGGCACGACCATCGCTGGGGGCTCGGCGACCACGCCGCCCCGGACGCGGTGGGCGATGACTCCGGCGAGAACGTCATGGTGATAGACTATCCTGACTACCCCCGCCAGGTCATCTTCGCCGAGGGCAACATCCGGGTGAAGGGCGTGCTGCCGGCAGCGGACCGCGAGCCGACAGCGCCCTACCGACTGGTGCGCGACTACAATCTTACAGTGGTCTCAAACGCGACCATCTATATCGACGGGCAGATCCTCTCGCCGCAGGACGTCCGCGGGCGCAGAGTCGACATCAACGACTCCGCCTCCGGCGTGCTTGATGAGGACGACACCGCCGTCGCGCTGCTGGCGCGGGACTATGTGTGTCTCAACCCGACTCAACTCGTGCCGCAGATGACCTCCGGGCTTGTCGCCGCGGCAGCCGATGACCTCGCGGCAACCGACCAGGGGCAGCACTGGGAGCTGGATGCGGATACGGGCGGGCAGGTGTACAGCCGCTGGATGTTCGGGCCCGACCCGGTCGGCGCGGGTGTTGCTCACGTATACCTGACCGCGCAGCAGACCGCCGCCGCCCCCGGCCCCACCGGAGTGGGCCTGTCGTGCGACTGGATCAACAACACGACGGGTGCGCACAATGTGACCTCGTACAACTTCGGCAACCCCGTCGATCCCTACACGTTCATATTCGCGCCGCAGGGCGCGCTGCTGTGGGGGTCGGTGCCGGCGCCGACGCCGTACTGCTCGACGGCCATTGCGCCGGACTGGGCTCCGCCGGCCAACGTGGGCCCCTACGCGGCATACGTGGACCCGGTGGTGCCGTGGAATATCACCGGACGCATCTCCGGCGCGGTCGGCGTGACCAACGCCGTGGCGCTGTCGCAGCGCGACCCGCAACTGGGCACGCCGGCGACGGAGTACTGGGTCAGGAAGTGGAAGATCGAGGAGCTGGAGGAGTACTCGGTCGGCGGCAACACAATCGAGCGGCCGCGGGGAGCGATCAACGCGCGCATCAACGCGCTGATCTACGCGCAGCGCGGGAGCTGGTTTGTCATCCCGGGCGCGTACTTTGATGAGAACGCCTACACCGTGGACTTCGACGGCGACGGCGACATCGACGGCGACGACAGCCTGTGGGCCGCGCGCATGCGCCGCTACAACTACAGAATCACCGTTGCCGGCTGCATCACCGAAGACCACACGGCGGCCATCGATGACGCGCAGGACTGGCACAACAAGTGGGCCTTCCCGATTTACGACACGACAACCGAACTGCGCTGGGGCACTATCGAGTACGAATTCGACGATCGGCTGCGGGTACGCCGCGATCAGGGCAGGACAACATTTGACCCCGGCACGCGCGTGCGCGCGACCACCGAGCGGCTGCATACTGAGCAGACGAACCTGCCGAGGCTGCCGCTGCTGCCCGTGAGCCCGACACTGCTCTATTACGGCGAGGTGTTCTAGAGAAGCTGCCATCGCCGTTGCGCGCGCTGATAACTGTGGAGGTTGATGGCATCATGCGGGTATCCGCAAAGTACCTGCTGGCACTCATTACTATAGTGACACTGGGCAACCTGTGCTCGGCCTCGGGGGGGCCACAGGTGGCGCTCGAATATGTGGGTGCGCCGCGAACCTTCAAGGTGTGCGCGCTGGCCGTCGAGGAGGGCGTCCCCGGCAGCGAGGTGTATGTTAACCGTCACCCCCTGATCTTCGAGGGGCTGCGGCGCTGTCCGCTCAAGCCGACCGGCTGGGACTTCGAGAACCCGCTTTCCGACCCTCAGGTTGTCCCCGGTGCGGCGACGTATACCAAGTCTGACGCCGAGTACTGGACCGTCGAGTTGAACAACCAGACGGCCGCGGGCATCGTCGGCATGGACCTCGTGTACATCTCCGCGAACCTGCTCAACATCGCCTATAGCGAGGGAGAGCGCATGCAGCGTGATGCGCTCCTGAAGGCCGCCCGTCAGGGCACCATCATCTGGATCGACCAGGCCGATGTCGGCGGTGCGGGCACGACGGTCACGGCCTTCGCTCCTCCCGGTCCCGAGGCCGGCAACTCGACGGCATTCACCTTCCTCAATGACGGACCCGACCCCGACGCGGTCAGGCGCGCGATCAACAGCAACGCGTGGCTGCTGCAGAACCCCTTCCAGATATCAGACCTGGAAGTGGCGAACATCGGTCTCTACCCGCCGCCGTGGGACCCCTCGACGGGGCCCAGCCGCGACGGAGTGGCGGTATCGGGCGGGGCAGGCGTGATCCGCGGTTGGCCGGACGTGACGTTCCAGCCGATTGTGTACGTATCCGACGGAACGACGACATACCGCAACGTGGCCGTCTGCCCGTACGGAGCCGGCGCGATTGTGATCACCGCGGGTGAGGTCGGCGCGGACCTCGAGTCCTGGTGGCAGACGACCGGGCAGTGGTGGAGCGCGGACCGGCTGCGGCGGCCCTCGCAGTACCAGGCGCCGGATTTCAAGCTGGCCTACAACATCCTGGCCTCGAGCAGCCGCTGGGGGCAGGCGGGCGGCGCGCGCAACAGCCGCGCCGGTGTGACCGAAGTGCGGGGTCCGCTCGACATTGACTGGCAGTTCCCGGGGCCCAACGACAGCCTGGGCATCGCGAAGATGGGGCCTGTCGTCAGCACACCGGTGTGCGCGGGCGGCATGGTGTTTGTCGTGTCGCTGGGTTCGCCGAACATCGGCGGCGAGGGCGCCGTTCCCACGACGCTGTGGTGCTTTGATGCCGATCCGGCGAAGGACCTCGACGATGACGGCTGGTCTGATGACGGAGTGCGCGACTACTCACTCGGCGCGCCCTACGACCTGATCTGGAGCGTCGATCTCGAGGATGCCGGCGACCGGACGCCGCGCTACGCATCGGTCTGCGTGACCAATCTGAGCCAGCTGCACACGGGTGGGGCGACCATCACGCCCGACAACACGGGTACCGCCAGGCCGCTGCAGGTGGCGCTTGTGAGTCTTGTCGACCCCACCGGCAGCGACCCGGCGGAGGTTCGAGCGTACTGCGCTTCGGTCGACCCGACGACGCTGAGTTGGGTCGGCAGCGGCAGCCTGCCTGCCGAGTACTATACGCCGGGCGCGCTGATCTGGAGCTACCCGATCGCCCCCTACGACGGCTCCGCGGAGGTTGTTGCGCTCTCCTCGCCGGTGGTCTATGAGGACTACGTCTATGTGCTGGCCAGCGAGTTTGACGATGACCTCGACGGCGCGAGCCCGCACAGCACGTACGGCAGGGCGCACAGCTTCCGCCTGAGCTATCGGTGGGACCTGGACCTCAACGGCGCGCGGTGGGTCTATCCAGACTCGAACGATGACCCGGCCGGTGACGGTGACGTTGCGGGTGGTAGCAGCCCGTCCGCGGGCGATGACAAGGCCTTCGCGGAGCTGCAGGGGATGCTTCCGCCGTTCCACGAACCTCACTGGGTGGCGGGTGTCGCCCCGTTCAACGACCCGGCGCCTCGCCCGATCCTGCCGCCGTCACCGGGCGCGGATCCGCTGCCGCACGCGGGCCGCGACGGCGTCATGGACTATGACTACGACGTCGTGCTGAACATGGCCGCGCCGGTCAACTGCGAGTTCAACTGGGATGGCGGCGGCAACCGCTGGCAGATGGAGATCGACGGCGGGAGCGGCGCGTACGACCTGCTCAACCGCGGGCCGGGTGGCGACTGGTGCATTGTCCCCACGCCGACCATCCCAGCGGCCGCCCCAGGCACTCCGCCGCAGGATGTGCTCAACACCGGCAGGTACACCATCTACCTTAACCAGGGCGTGGCCGACGCCGACACCGGAGTCACCGATCCCGCATACACGACGGTGACGGGGATCACTCGCTGGAGCACTACCGCCGGCGCCCCAATCGACATCGACATTGACAACACGCAGATCGTGGTCCGCAACAACGGCACCCGCGTGTACATTCACCTCACGAGCGCGCAGGCGCGGGAACTGTCGCTGCCGGCTGGTGAGGAGGAGGGGGCGGATCAGCGGCCGGACCGGATGTCGAACAGGGGCGTGCGCCTGCAGATCACCTATGATGTCGATCCGGACGGGCCGGGCCCTCAGCCGGGCTATCCCGGACTGACGCAGGTCAGCACTCTCAGCGGCCCGATGCTGTATTGGAACTCCACGCTCCAGAAGCCGATGGCTGCCGACAGCAACAGCCGCGAGCGTGTGACTGCTCCCGTCATCACGGGACCGGATGAGATGCTCTGCATATCGAATGCGACCGAGGACGGCCTCGGTGATGTTTCCAACCTGGATCTGTCGGATAATCGCACCGTGCGCTGGCGCAACCGCGTCAGCGGGGGCGAGCTATGGCGCTTCTGGCCGTGTGGAACGCTGCCGAACCGCGATTTGGCCGCCCTCACCTACGCGAACAACTACGCCTACGAGACGCAGGCGAAGGGTGCCGCGGCCTTCGACCCGAGCACCGATACCGCCTATCTGGCGCTGAACCACGCACGACCCCTTGCCGCGCATCATGCGCCGCCCTTCGGCCTGGAGAACCTCGCACAGGTCATCGCCCTCAACAGCGCGCCAACCGATATCTGCGTGCGGCTGCGACCCAACGACGGCGGCACACCGGACCCCGACGCGACGCTGGTGCCGGGCAGTGTTTCGATAGCTACACTCGATAGCCTGTATGCCGGCCAGACGGCTGTTTCAAGCAGCTACTTCGATGTAGACCCGGAGACCTGCACCGTCACCATTCGCAGGACCTCTGCCGACTGGGTGGCCGGCGGCCCCGGCCCGATGTACGGCAAGCCCATCTGGGTGACCTACCAGTACTATGACCCTGCCTTTCCGGGGCGGCCGGACCGTGCCATACAGGTCAACGAGGAACTGCACATCCTGCCGGACATCGTGCGCTACCAGTACCAGCCCTACTGGGTACGGCTGGGGCATCCCTTCGTGAATCTCGACAGCGTCACGGTGTCGCTCCCCAATGGCCACCCGGTGACCGGCGTTGTCTGGGGTGATCGCGATGTGAACACCTCGACTATCACCGCACCGCTTCCCGCGGGCTGGGTCAACGTGCTGCCGCGCGGCCTGCTGGACACGCGCTGGCTGCAGATCGTGTCGGCGACGGGCGGCTTCCCGCTGCAACAGGGCAGCCAGATACTGGTGGGCTACGACTACTTCGACGAGAACACCGGCAGCGTGCGGTCGGCCAGCGAGCTGCTGCAGGTACCGTACAGCTTCGGCGAGTCGGTTTCATCGCCGGGCGTCAGCGGCCGCGTCTTGCACGTAGGGACGCAGGGCCTCGACGGCCACGCCTCCAACACGCTCGACTACCCGGAGACGCACAACCCGCTGCATCCGCGGAAGCCGTTCTTGACTGGAGACCGCATCCGCGAGACGCTGCTTTCAGTGCTGTGGGACCCGGTGAGCAATCTGCTTCGGGGCTATCGCACGCAGTCGGCGATCCCGGATACGTCCTACGACGTGCTCAACGGCGGAAACCCGGCCGTTCCGGTCATCCCGGCGACCTCGTCGTCGCCCTCGATCGGGCATGATCGCGTTTTCATCGGCTCGAATGTGGTGGCGCGGATGGTCCAGCCGGCCAATGACGGCAGCGACCCCGGCTACGTGGGGGAGGGCGTCGGCTTCCTGAGCGCGCTCAAGTCGCAGGCGACCTACATCTGCGACAACACGCGGATCATGAAGGTTGTCGACAACATGCCGGTGTGGACGTGCCACGGCACGTTGACGCCGATGCCGTCGGAGCGCTCCGATGTCGCCAGGGGCTCGGAGGGGCGCGTTGCGAGGCCGTTCAGCCGTCCCGCGCGCGCGTTGCCGCTCTCAAACGGCAACCTGCTGGTTGTCGATACGGGCAACAACCGCGTCGTTGAGATCGACGAGACGGGGACGGTGTTGTGGCCGCTGCATTCGAGTGGCTACGACTACTACACCGCCGAGGCGAATACGCAACTCCAGCTCGACTCGCCGTCGGACGCCTTCCGCTACTACAGCGCGGTCGACGGCAGCGGGGATGTCTTCAACTCAACCAACGGCGACCTGCTGCGCGGCACCGTCGCCCATACACTGATTGCCGATACCGGCAACGACCGCATCATCGACATCATCACGACGGTGAGCGGCTCGGGGCAGCAGACGCACAGGGTCGAGGTGAAGACGCCCTCGCACATCAAGGCCTCCGGCGGGGCCTCGCCGCTGCAGCGGATCAGCTACACGTGCGTGCGGCCGATCTTCGATCCTTCATCGACGCCGAATGCGGCCGGGGTTACCAATCCGGTGATCGGCTACCTGTGCGCGGCCTCGAATCTGCATCAACTGATCGTGGTTGAGGAGCGGACGCTGGCGATCAACCCGCCGAGTGCGAACATGCCGTACGGCGGCTCGGCAGGGAGCAACTGGGAGTGGCTTGCGTGGNNGTGACCGACGCCGTCTACGGGCCGCCGGACTCGCTGCTCTTCCGCAACATCCGCAGCCTGGAGACCTCCTACGAGGGCGGCGAGTTCTACATCACCGTCACATGCGGGCAGTATGCCGGCAGGTCGTCGCTGGTGCAGGCGGGGACGCCGCATGCGCTGGCCACACAGGGCGACGGGGTATTCGAGTTCTGCTGCGACATCAGCGGCGCGCCGGGCACGTGGGCGCTGGCGCCGGCCGTGGATGCCGGCGGGGTCGACGACCCGGATACACCGATCTGGCACATGGCGCGGGAGGACTACATCTACTCATACCCGGCGACGGGCGTGCGGCGGGAGCTGGCCAACATCCGCTATGCCGATGTTGATGGCAACGCGTACTGGCAGAATATGCCCTGGTTCCCGGTTGCCGCGCGGCGACTGGTCTCCGACAAGCGCGTGATGGACTACGAGGGCGACGGCGTCTACGAGCGCTACCATCGCCACCTGGTAACCAATTACGCGGGGCTGATTACCAACCTGACGCGGGAGAATGTGGCGGATACCTCCGCGCCGGCTTCGCTCTACAGCAGCATCATCGAGGTCCGCACCAACGACGGGGCCAACGACTACCCGGGCGACGATATCCTCGATATCGACCGGCGCATGGTCATCCCGGACCCGAACATGCCGGACTGGCCGGACCCATTGGCGCAACCAATCCATGCAACGAGATAACCGCATCGTGCCGCACCCCCGTGCGGCCGTGAGAACGGAATAGACCGGGCGATCATCATGACATACACGAGCAGGGTGTTGCGATTGCAGACCATGAAAGCCGGGCGGAGAGCGATGAGCAGGACGATCACTGCCGGGGCAGTGGTGCTGGCATGCGCCATGCTGCTTGGGACCGCGGCGGCGCAGGTGCCGGACCCGAGTCCGTACGAGTTGCGCGCCTACGTCGACGACGTGGCCACCACCGACGGCACATACCAGTACAACATGAGCGCCGTCCGCGCCAGATACATGTGCCCCTACTGCGGCTACTCGACATACTACGGCGGCTCCGGGCAGGAGTGTCCGGACCCGCATGGCATCCCGGGACACCCGGCGAACCTCGACCTCGTCGAGGCGTCGCTTTCCGAGCGGTGCATGAGCATCGTGCCCTTCGACCTGGGCCTCGGCTACCGCGACTACAGCTTCCGCGACACGACCGGCGCAATCACCGGGCGGGCGCTACGCGGCAAGCCGTTCCACCCATACGACGCAAGCATGCCCGCCGCGCAGCGCGACTACCGCTCGACGCTGCACCTGCGGACGTCGCGCCTGGTGGGCGGCGGCACGATCACGGGCAATACGCAGCTGCGGTTCTTCATCCTGGCGCCGGGCGTGACGCGCCCGTGCGTTGTGCCACCGACGATACCGGGCAACCTCCGGAACCTCGACCCCGCCGGCGGTCTATTCGGCGTGAACGATGCGCAGGCGACCAAGGAGCAGTTCATTGAGATAGGTGTAAACCCCTATCGGGTCGACAATGGGGACGAGTGGCTGATCCGGATCGACAGAACCGAGGATGCCGCCGGCGTGCCGGAGGTCAGGGTCCGGGCCGCGAGCCTGGTCTACGGCTTTGACATGGATATCGAGGATGACAGCGTGAATGCCGCCGGCGACGGCATCTACCTGACCAACTCGGGTGCGCTGTCAATCACCCTGCACCACACGCCGTTCGACGCCCTGGTTGCCCCCGGCACCACGCAGTCGTGGCTTCTGTACTTCACGGTCAACAGCAACACGAGGCTGATGCCTGGTGTTGCGGACCTTGCCGCGGCCGGCACGCCCAACAACAGCACTCCGCTGACCGACTGGACCCTCGCTACGGCATTCCCCGATAGCGGCGACGTCAAGGAGTGCTGGCTGGATAAGGGAGCCGGCGGCGTCCTCACCGACACGAGTGATGTCGAGGAGACCGGTGCGACGCCCGTCGCATACACCATTCCGCCCAACGCCGTCGGCCCGGGACTCGCGGCCGTGCAGTACCGCGAGCGTGGAGGCAACCTCAACCAGCCGCACACGGAGGAGGGCGACTACCGCTTCTACGAGGGCTGGGAATGGCAGTACGACTGGATCGAGACCGTCACCAACGAGGAGATAGCCCTGAAGGAGGACGACGACGCGGCGGGGAGTAACAACTTCCGCGCGAATACCGGCGGGGCGGACAGGCAACAGCCCTGGGTGCAGTACTTCGCCGAGTGTCGCTACTTCTCTTCGCGAGTGTCTGTGCCGCCGACCGGGGACCAGTGGGCTCACTCGCACAACACGGCGGTGAGTTCCCCCGTCGAGATCAACAACAACTACGCCAACGTCGTCATCGGGCGGCAACTGCTGCCTGCCGGCATACCGGCAGTCTACTTCGGCGAGTACGGTCCGGGCGTGCGCACGCCGACGCGTGAGTTCCTGGCCGTCAACCGCTTCGACGACGGTGCCTCTCGCGTGCTTCGCTGCCGCTTCTGTGGGCATACGTGGGATGACCCCACCCCATACGACACATCGGATGACCTGTGCCCGTTCCATATTGAGAACCATGATGCCGACAGCGGCAATAACATCCGCGCGATGGCGCCGACGACCTACTACACGGCGGGCCTGCAGATGTATCGCAGCCTCGCGGTCGCCGGGACCGACGAGACGACCGGGGGCGTGACGCCCAGGCGGCACGTGATCCCCAACGACGCGGTCGACTACCAGGAGCAGAACTACGTCGTGTACCCCTCCGAGGTCAGCGCGGCGACCGCGCAGGCTCAGGGCGTGACGGTCAACATCCCGCGCAATCAGCCGCCGTCGGTGCCGGCGACGGGGCCGACCCGCAACTTCGAGAATGATCTCAACAACGACGAGGGCTACCGCGGCGGGATGATCGTGCACGCCGATGCGCGCAACTACGCAGCGACCAGCGAGGGCTTGAGCAGCGCCCGGTGGGACACGCACTACCGCTGCCCGGACTGCGGCATCCTCATAACCGCGCCCAACGATCCCAACAACCGTCACCCGGGCGATGACGGGTGCGCGGGGCACAACCTGTGCCCGCACTGCGGCACGGAGTACCCGGCAAACGCAACGGAGTGTCCGTTCTGCAGCTACACCCTGGCCGGGAGCGACCTGATCACCGGCGATGCCTGCATTCATCAGAAGGACCTCTGGTGCGAGGAGTATGACGTCGCCGACCTGCAGGTATCGGTATCGCGGCGCACGCTGATTCGCACGGGTACGCCGTCGCTGCAGATCGGGCGCGTGCAGCCGGGTGTGACACCGACACGGCCGGACACGAACATCCAGAATATCGCCAACGGCTTCCGCGCCTTCCCCGCGGACACCTCAATCGGCGCGTGGCTGTCGACGCTCAACGAGGGCAATGTCACCACCCCGGTGCGCATCAGTAGCGTCCACGACCCGTCGGCGCCCGTTCAGGACCGCGGCCAGGCGATGTTCTCGCGCATCGAGGCGCCCGCCTACGAGAACTCCTACGCGCGTATCGCGCAGACCGCGCCGATCACCCGCCGGACGATGAGCGGGTATGACCCGCTCGGGGCTCTCAACCCGGAGTGGGATGTCCACGCGGCGGGGTCCGGGGCCCCCGGCGGCAATGAGTGGTACGGGCTGCTGGCGGCGGGACGCAGCGGCTGGCCGATCCCGCTCGGGCAACCGGTGGGCACCTACGTGGGCAACTCGCTTTGCTTCCTCGATACCGACGGCGACGCTTACCTGGCCTTCGAGATCGGCGGCAGCGGCGGGGCTTTGGCGACGACCGAGACGCGGATGTATGACCCGCTGGTTGACCTGCCGCTCGAGCCCGTCTATGACGTGGTGACCGGCGACGTCACTATTGCGGCAAGCCGCATCCCGCAGAATGACTACTTCTCTTCGGATGGCTCTCCGGTGCCGATCATTGTGCCGGGCAGCGGCATCCAGGTGATCTGGGCGGGGAACCGGCCGAGTGCAGCGGGGACGGCATCGCTGCCGACGGCATGCCCGCCGGGAGCGAGCGCGGCGGATATCCCATCGACGACGGCCGCCGGCAACCTGCTCTACGCCACGGCGGGCTTTGTCGGGCCGGGGGCGAGTGACCCGCTCTACCGCGGCTATGCATGGACCACCTCCGGCGGAGCGCTGGTGAACCCCTCGAATCTGACCAACGACGCGACGCCCGGGACGGTCTCGTCGAGCCCGTGGGCGTTGAGCGACGATTCCGGCTCGGCGCGCTGGGCGTTCTGGCATCACCGCATCTCTCATCCGGGCGGCACGCAATCGACACTGCGCTACGACCAGACGAACGGCTGGGCCTGGACGGGCTCAGGGCCCGGCGAGTGGATATACGCCTCCGGCCTGCCCAAGGAGAACCTGCGCAGCTTCGTGGATACCGACGGCGAGCACTGGCTGTTCTGGCATACCGGCGCGCAGGGCCGGCAGGAGCTGATGTACCGCTGGAACTACACCCTCGGGACGACGGACAACAACGAGGCCCGAGTGCCGGTTGACAACCGGGCTTACGCGGAATGGCGCGAGGACGTCTTCAACGCTGTCGATCCGCGCGTCGCGTGGCCGGGCGCGCCGGTGCGCATCCGGAAGCCCTCCCAGAGCCCCTTTGTCTATGCCAAGGACCCGTCGGTGTACCTGAGCTCGGACAACACGGTGAACCTGTTCTTCTCCGGCTACGCGCGCAGTGAGGGCCAGGCCGACATCTGCTGGACACGCTTCGCCATCGACGGCATGGCCGGACAGGACGCTGCGCTGCCCAATTACGGCAAGCTTGCTTTCAGGCGCGTGCGACCGGCGATGGGCCCGTATGTGCACACTGGTTCCGGGGGCTGGGTGCCGATGCCCGAGGAGTTCAGTGGCAACGGGGTGCGGCAGACCTTCTCGAGCCGTCACATGGACTGGATGGTGCATGATGACGGGGCGGGAGACAGCTTCGCCACCAGCCCGCAGCCGACGGGAGGCGTCAGCCTCAACTCGACGCAGCCGGACTACATCTGGCGCGACAACATCCTGGACCCGGTGTTCTGCATCGGCCTGATCTACGATGCGCCCGGCGATGGGGCTCGGCCCGAGGCCAGGCTCTTCCGGCTGACATGGAGCAACGGAGAGTACCTGCGCGCCCGTGGCGTCTACCGGGTGACCCCGGTGCTGTATCCGTTCGGCAGCGCGACGTTGCCTAATCCCCCGGGCATCCCCGTCGGCAGCGGCTACTACCTCGAGGACCCCACGGTTCCCGGGCGCCGCGTGATGATGGAGATCAACCCGGCGACGGGTACGGTGGCCTTCACCTCGCCGCTGTTCAACGTGGACAACCCCGGCGATCCGCTGGCGGTATTCGACGACTCGATGACACTCGGCGGCGGCGTGAATCTCGTGGATGTCGCGCTGTACGGGGCCTACTACCCGTACGTGTACCGTGTCACGCGCAACGGGGCCAATGACGACAGCCCGTCGGCCTTCCATCTCGAGCGCGACAACGTCGACCCGTCACGGTTGGCGGTTTTCTGGCGGCGCAGCTACCCGGTTGGTGCGGCGCCGCATTTCGGGCGGTCGGCCATCATGTACAAGAGCTATAGCACCGCCATCCAGGTCAACCGGCCGTCGGTGACGGGCCTCAGCCTGTTGGCCGATGCCGTGAGCGGAACCGCGGTTGCCAGCATGTCGACCGCGGACGAGCTTGCGGCCGGGGTCATCAGGGTCGCCTCCGACTACGTCGGCCGTACCTTGCGCGTGCAGTACACCAGCAGCGACGGCGTCGACTATGACGAGTTCCACCAGGTACCGGGGTGGTCGGTGGATACGCCGGTACCCGTGCAGACCGGTGGGGCGGAAGGTCGCGTGGTCGTGAAGCCGGAAGTGTACACGGTGAACAACAATGAGAACCAGACCGGCGATGACATCAACGCGGTGCGCTACTGGCTGTTCTGGACCGGCCTGGGATCGGTGTATGACATGCGGGTGCTGAATGCGACAGCGGCCGGGACGACACCGGGGGTGCCGAATCGCGCAGGAGGAGACCCGGTCTTCTACCAGTCGGCCGACGTCTACACGGCGGTTGTCTCGCCGAATGCCGGCCCGGTGATCCGCGAGCGGCAGGGCTCGAGCGTTCCGTTCGACCCGACGTAGATGGAACGCTTTGTCTAAGCGGTTGTTATAACCAGTGAAAAGGCACGCATCGGCGCCACACCCGGTATCGAGAGGGCCCTCGGAGGGCCGCAGGGGGGGCGCCGTGTATGCTTGACAAAGCACCCTTGATACATTACACTCAGTCCTAGGTCCGCTTGCGCCTGCATGCCGGTGATTGGCTGGCTGCATGCGGGCAGAGGGGCCGGCCGCGCGGAGAACTGCGACAGCATCGCCTGAGATTCAGGCCACGGGGAGATATCGCCATGGCTCGGGGCGCCACCCATGTTTTGGGCCTCGATATCGGGACACAGACCATCAAGGCCGTCGAGTTGCGCCTGAGTGGCCAGGATGTGGTCCTCCGGGGCCGTCCTGTGGTCTACCAGACACCGCCCAACAGCGTCGTGGGCGGTCGCATTGTTGATGACGTAGCGGTTCGTGACGCTATCCTCGACGCGCTTTCGGAGAGCCGGTTCGGCGTCAAGAAGGCAATTGTCTCTGTCGGCGGTGACACCGACGTGGTCGTCCGCATCGCCGAGATGCCCCGCATGGAGCCGAAGGAACTCGACGACGCCGTACAGTGGGAACTCGACCGGCAGACCCCCTTTCCGATCGACCAGGTCGTCTACGACTTCCAGCCTGTCGAGCATCCCGGCGTCGGGCCGGAGAGCGAGAACATGGAAGTGCTCCTGGCCGTCGCCCAGGAAGACATGGTCAACGCACACGCGGAAACCGTGATGGCTGCGAAGCTCACGCCCGTCGCCATTGATGTCGAGCCGCTCGCGCTGGGGCGCGCGCTCATCGAGATGGGCGACGAGACACTGATGCAGACGACCGTAGTGATCGTCCACATCGGCCATACCTCCTCGCTGATATCTATCTTCTGCCAGGGCCAGCCCGTCTTCATCCGCGCCATCCCGACTGCCGGCGAGGCGTTTACCACCGCCGTCCGCCAGGCCATGCAACTGGGGCAAGATGACGCGGAGCGGGCCAAGAAACAGTTTGCCGACATGACGCATGTTGAAGGACTCGAGCCGGAGGAAGATGAATACGAAGTCGAATCGGACATGCTCGATCACGCCACCGACTCGGTGTTCGAGTTGTCCGACTCGGAGATGGCTGAGGAACTTGCGCACGCCGACGACATCGACGAGATGGCCACGCGGCTGGATGTGGACGCGCTGGCATACGAGTTGCCGCCCGAGCCCGATACAGCACTCACTCCACCTCCCGATGCGGCTGCGGAGCAATCCGAGCCCGAGCCCGACGAGGTCCGGTGGGCGAGGGACCATGTGTCCGACGCCCTGGTGGACCCGTTGAGCGAGTTGGCAACCGAAATCCGGCGGTCTGTGCAGCACTACCAGCGCCAGCACCGCAATGAGCAGATCAGCAGGCTGCTGATCTCCGGGGGCAGTGCCGTCATCCCCGGGCTGAGCAATTTCCTCGAGGCGGAGATTGGCATTCAGACGGAGGTCGCGAATCCATTCAAGAATGTCGAGAGCGATCCCGACGATGCCAGTGACGCCTACCTGCAGAACGTGGGGCCGGCGGTGGCAATCGCCGTCGGGCTCGCATTGCGCGACATGACTGACTGAGGCACACTCGCCGGCAGCCGGGGCGACCAGAGCGCACCGGCCGTCGGGCGGGACGAGTACGGGAGGACGCTTCGTGCTACGGGTAGACCTGCTGCCGCGAGTCATTGTACGAGGCCGGCGCAACGCTCAGTTGCTCGTCTTCTGCATCTTCATCATCATTGCCGCGGCCGCGGCAATGTTCCTGATGCTCAAGTCGGTGCAGGCGAAGGTCGCCGACACGGAGCAGAAGCTGGCCGATGCCAAGCAGCGCGCGGACGCCGTGCGCGCCACCGAGGCCGAGACGGCGGCCAAGAAGGCCGAACTGGCCCCTATTCAGGCGAAGATCGACTTCGTGGATGCAGCCGACCAGAGCGGCGAGCCGTACTTCGAACGCTTCTGGAAGATCAATGAGTACATCTACTCGCGTGCGAAGATGACAGACTTCCAGATCACGCCACCGAGCAGTGTGAGCTTCACAGTCGAACTCGGAGACACAACCGACGTCGGGCGCTTCCTGCTCAATCTGGTGCTTTGCCCGCACATCAACGGGATACAGGTGTCCGGCGTGCCGGCCGGGGAGTCCGTCTCCCCCAGCGGGCAGATTCAGCAACCGATCACGAGCGAGACCATCACTCTGGCGGTGACGGCCACTCTGGCTGAGGCCATCACGGTGCCGGCCGTTCCGGGCGCCGGCGGCGCAGCAGCACCCGGCGGTCCCGGCGGGATGGGGCCGGAGGGAATGCTGCCGGGCGAGCCCGGTATGGGCCCCGGCCCGGGCGAACCGGGTCCCGGAGGCGGCGGCCCGCCTCCACCGGACGCGGATGCCGGCGGGGCAGGGGACGTATAGTCGCGTTGCGAGGTCCAGAAGTCTGCGTATAGGGAGCATGCCAGAAACATGCGAAGAGCCCTGGGCAGAGTGCCAACATTCGTGCTGTTCATCGTGACCTTTGTATTGGTCGCGGCTATCGTCGTGCTCGTGCAGATCAAGATGATCAAGCCGGCGCAGGAGCAGTTGGAGAGCCTCCAGAGCCAGCTCGACCAGGAGGAGGCCGTGGCGGCGAGAGCCGCGGCGGCCGATGCGGAAAAGGCGAAGGTGACTGACGAGTGGCTGCAGGCCCAGGCGCGCCTGCAGGAGCTCCAGGACACTCGCAGCTTCCCGATATCCTCCTACCAGCCGCTCGGGGCGATGATCGCGCTCATGTACGAGTACCGCCACGACCTTCCACGCGTCACGCAGGAGTGGCTCGACGGCACGGACATCACTCTGAATACGGCGATGACCTTCCCCCAGGCGGCCGCCAATCCACCGCAGATACCGGCCAACGGCTTCATCGAGGTCGGCAGTACCTTCAACCTGTCGGTCAGCGGCTCACTTCAGCAGATAGAGGACTTCTACAACTCACTGTCGCAATACAAGCGCATCGCCACCATCGGGGGCCTTGACCTCTCCGGCGACGGCGACATGCTTACCGCAACGGTTCCACTGCGGATATACCTGTTGGCCGAGACAGAGCCCGCTCCCGCGGCCGCGCCGGCAGGCGGTGGCATGGGCCCCGGCGGCCCCGAAGGTATGGCCGGCCCCGGCGGTATGCCCGGTCCCGGCGGCGGGATGGAGATGCCGGGCGGAGTTCCTCCGCCACCCGGGGGCGGCGGTGGGGCCCCAGGCCCCGCGCCCGGCGGCGGCGGAGCGGACAGTGGCGGTGGTGGCGCCGACGCCGGCGGTGGAATGGACGAGTAGCAGCAGCCGGCGTACCACGGCCGCATGCAGTCAGGCAGTATCGGCATAGCGACAGAGATT
>DPJP01000379.1:2648-4222 GCA_003542955.1 Armatimonadota bacterium | reverse complement strand
CCGCGCAACGCGAAGATCATGGTTGTGAGTGCCGTCTGCCTGATGGCGCTTGCCGGCGTCATATTCCTGCTGCTGGTTGTGCCCACAATGCGCGGCGGCGCGCCGGTATCAATGGCTCAGGACGGTATGGGGCCCGAGCCGACGCCGGGCGCTGACGCGGCAGCCATGCCCGGCCCCGGGCCCGATCCGGGCATGCCCGGTGGCCCCGGCGGCCCCGGAGGGCCTGACATGGCCATGCCGGGCGGGCCGGATATGGGTATGGGGGCTCCCGGTGGTGCGCCTGCTGCTGCCGCCGCTCCCAAGCGGGAATTGCCGCCCACTGAACCAAGCAGCGCCAATCCATTCACCGGCGCAGGCGTCGTATCTGCCGGCGCGGAACAGACTATCGATCAACTTCATTACACGAGCTACGGCAACGACTGGTCGCGCATCCCAATAACTCTGCAGAAGGGTTTCCCGGCGCCGGAGGTGCCTGAGCGCGCGGCCCCCGCGCCGCCGCCGTCGGCGGTCGGAACGGACAAACCGCTGCGCGTGACCAGTATCATGTGGACCAAGGACGGCCAGGCTCTCGCCGTCTACGAGTACGGCGAGGGCGCCGATATGGAGAGCGGTACTATCCGGCCCGGCGACCGCGTGGGCAGTTGGCAGGTCGTCGAGATACGCCAGGACCTTGTGATCGTCGAGGACCGGTCATCGGGTGCGCGCACCGAGGTCTACCTGACCCACCGCGCACCGAAGCCGGAGAAGAAGACGGTGACGCCACCGCCGGGTCAAGGCGGACGCCAGCCACGCACCAACGGCAGGCAGCGGCCGCCCGGCCGACTGGGCGGGCCGGGCCAGCCGTGACACGCCGCAGAGCGGTGTCCCGTGGATTGGCCGGCAGAACGTGCGTAAGTGACATGCTCTCATACTGACTGGAGGCTGACTGAAACATGAATACCTCTCAGGCAAGAACAATAGCGGCAGTCATCGCCGCAATGGCCTGTCTGCTGATGGCCGGCGCGGCCTTCGCGCAGGCAGAGCACAAGATCAATGTCCAGTACGCCGGAACCGAACTGGGGAAGGTCCTCGAGACCTTCAAGCGGTTCGATCCGAGCTTTGCCTACACACTCCCTCCGGGGTACGAGAACAAGGCGATCACCGCCGGCCTCGTGGATGTGACCATCGAGGAGGCGCTGACCATCGTCCTCGACCAGGTGGGCCTGCGCTTCTTCAAGGACAACAATCTCTACTCGATCCGTGAGAAGACAGACCGCACGGGCGGGCGCGGCGAGAGGCCGATAACCGCGGCCTACGGCACTCCTCCGGTCATCACCGCGCGGCCGACACAGCCCACGGCGCAGGCCGGCGGAGCTGCATCGACGGCCGCCGGTGAGACGCAGAGCACAGAGGACGAGCGGAAGAACCTGCCGATCCGGCTCGTCAAGGTCCGTTTCGCCGACCCGGCCCTGCTCTCCGACATCTTCGGTGGCGATGTCATCGAGGGCGGCTACGGCAGCGGTAGCGGCGGCAGCGGCAGTAGCAGTAGCAGTCGTGGCGGCGGCAGCGGCCGCAGCGGCGGCAGCAGCAGCGGC
>DPJP01000379.1:0-2598 GCA_003542955.1 Armatimonadota bacterium | reverse complement strand
GGCAGCAGCCGCGGCAGCCGCAGCAACTACTAAGCCCGGCACATGCGCCCGGACGCGGGGAACATGACGCAGGAGGAGATCCCCGGGGCAAGGGCGAAATATGCACCAATCATCATCCAGGCTACAGGCTTTGCTCCGTAATGATACAGCATTCAACACAGCACACGGCGTAGGGCCGCAGCAGGCCGCACCTGTTGCGAGACGCACAGGGAGGGGAGTCATGCAACACTCCAAGGCTCGGCGCAGTACCATTCTGGTGAGCGTAGTTGTGGCTGCGCTTGCGGTGGCGTTGTCCTTTGCCCCGCGGTTTGTCCCCGCGAGCGTAGCGGATGACACTCCCGAGGAAGAGCGGCTCATCAACATCGACGTAAAGGACGGCGAGATCAGTGCCGTCCTGCGGATGCTCGCCAAAGCGGCCAACGTCCAGATCGTCATCGGAGAGAACGTCGTCGGTCGCGTCGAGGCGATGACGCTCCGCGACGTCACCGTGGACACCGCTCTGCGCATGCTCACGCTTACGAAGGGCTACCACTGGTACAAGGAGGGCGACATCTACGTCGTCACCAGTGGGAACGTCCCCGGCTTGCCGCCCGGCGGCNNGACCACACTCCCCCCGCCCGGAGGCATGCAGCATGGTACCTCCGGCGGCGTGGCCGGAGGCGAGACCATAGCGGTTCCACCCGCCTCCACCGGGCCCATGCCCAGCGCTCCCCCGACCATGGTCAATCCGGAGGGCGGCTCGCAGGTCATCTTCGCTCCTGAAGGCAACCAGCCGAAGCTCGTGACGGCGATGATCCCGCTCAAGTTCACCGACGCCGAGCAGTTGGCGTACGCCTTCGGCGGCGGTGTGATCGGCAGCCGCATGCCCAATGCGCAGTACAAGTACCAGCGGCCTTCACATGTCGGCCGGGCCATTGGGCGAAGTGACGGCGGCGGCCTTTCGGGGCCTGACATCTTCGGCGGGAGTAGCCGGAGCCAGTGGGGACAGGACGACGGCCTCGGCGGGCGCGGCGGGCGCGGTGGCGGAATCGGCACCGGCGGCACGACCGGCGGCAGCACGACCGGTGGCCGGTCAACGGGCCGCAGCGGCAGCGGCGGTGGCAGCACCCTGCTGCTGCCGGGCGAAATGGAGCCGCCGACAGCCTTCCTCGACCAGAACGCGCTCATTGTCAAGGGCACGCAGGACGAGATCGACCAGTTCACCGAGATCATCAACATGCTCGACGTCAAGACGCGTGAGGTCGAGATATCGACGAAGTTCGTGAACGTGCAGACGACGGGCACGGATGCCCTGGGCATCGACTGGACAGTATCCAACGGCGCTCTGGAATTCTGGAACCTGGGCTTCGCCCCTGCAACCGCAACCAACAACGTCGTCCGGTACTCACGCGGCCGCTTCCAGGCTACACTTGCCGCGCTGATGACCAACGGCCGAGCGACGGTCGTCAATGAGCCGCGTGTCACATGTCCGAACAACCAGTTCGCGGAGGTCAACTTCTACACGACCATCCCGTACTTCGTCGCCACCTCCGAGTACAACCAGTTCGGCCAGCGGGTCGCGACCGAGGTTGATATCGAGGAGGCCTACGTCGAGAACTCGCTGTACGTCATGCCGCGGATCAACGCCGACGACAGCGTGACACTCTATCTCGAGCCCATGCTCGAGGACCAGATCGGCGAGGTCGTCGGCCCCAACGGCGAGGCCGTTCCGATCATCACAACGCAGTATGTCAGCACGACCGTCACGGTTCCCGACGGCGATACGGTGGTCATGGGCGGGCTCATCCGCAAGGACGAGAGCACGAACTACAACCACACGCCGCTGCTGAGCAAGCTTCCAATCATCGGTCCGCTGTTCCGATCAAAGACCTTCCGGCAGTCGAACTCGGAGCTGCTGATCTTCGTGACTCCGCAGATCATCCGCGAGATCCCGCCCCAGTAGGCCGGTGGGTTACCAGGCAACTCAACAAACGGCATTCTCCCAAGGGGATGCCGTTTGTTCGCTCATGGAGGCGGCTACGAGGAAGGGCAGGTTCACACGTGGGTGAGTGCGCGACGGTGACGGTGCCGCTTGGCGCCGAAGCGTATGATATCACCATAGGCGATGGGCTGCTCGCGCGCGTAGGAGCCCTGCACCCGCCACGTCCCGGTCAGCGGGCCTGTGTTGTGACGGCGGAGCCGCTTGCGGACTTGTTCGCGGGGCAGGTGATCGAGAGCCTGCGGGAGGTCGGCTGGGGAGTCGACCTGCTGGTCGTGCCCGACGGCGAAGCCGCCAAGACACCGGAGCAGGCTGTGGCGCTATGCCGGCAAATGGCCGTGGCGGGTCTTGACCGCGGAGTGGCAGTGTTCGCTCTTGGGGGTGGGGTCATCGGCGACCTGGCAGGCTTTGCCGCGGCANNACGGTGTGGATTTCGTTCAGCTCCCGACGACACTGCTGGCGCAGGTGGATGCCGCCGTCGGCGGGAAGGTCGCCGTCGACCTGCCGGAGGGCAAGAACCTGCTCGGCGCCTTCCACCAACCCCGTGCGGTAATCATGGACACGCAGGCGCTACGCAGTCTGCCGGCGCGGCAGATGAGTTCGGGGCTGGCGGAGGTGAT
>DPJP01000150.1:887-9878 GCA_003542955.1 Armatimonadota bacterium | reverse complement strand
CCGTCGACATTGCAGAGAGAGATGATCTCATCGACCGCGAGGCTCTCATCATCAAAGGACGCGCCCCGCAGGAACTTGTGGATGCCCTTGTTCAGCTCTATCTCGAGCATCGCGAGGGTGGGGGAGAAGGTCGCACACCCCTCGAGGCCGCCGACGGTCAACGCCGGGGCCAGCGCCAGCCCGAAGGCCGTCTGCTTGAAGGCTTTCTCGAAGGCCACCTGGACCCCCGGTACCTTGGCGTCGATATAGCCGGGGTCGTAGCCGACCCTGACGCCGTAGCGGCGCCGGAAGAACTCCACGGCCGCGACGTCCTGGAGCATGCACTCGGGCGATGCGAATGCCGCGGACACTTCCCGCATGTCCATCGTCCCGCTGATCACCGTGGCGTTGACCTCCGCTTGCGGGTTGATGGACTTGGCCAGTACCCAGCCGCCGATGACCTCGGCGATCTGCAGCACCGCGGTACCCGCGACGGTGACCGGCCCGGTGCCGCCCGCGATCGGCATCGTCGCCACCCAGAACGTCCGGTCATAGCCGCAGTCGAGCAGGGCCTCGAAGATACCACAGGCGTCGGAGCCGAACGAGAGCGGCGAGATCATGCACCGGCCCGGCTGGACGAAGTGCGGGCGGTCCACGGTGTACCCCAGCAGCCGGTCGATCTCGACCATCCAGGCCACCTGCTCGGGTGTACGCACGCCCGCCCCGCGGTGCTTGGTTGTGTAGCGCAGTTGCAGGGGGATGACCTCGAGTGCCTCGATGCGCTGGTCGGTCCTGGAGTTGAGCACCGGCAGGCCGACGCAGGTGACCTCCGGGATCATCTGGCCCAGCTTGAGCAGTTCGATGATGTCGTCCTCATCGGCGCCCCGCCGGTCCTTGAGCGGCCAGTCATACAGGAAGAACGCCTCGTACCCGAAGTCGACGGTGTACTCATCTCCCATCTCGCGGGAGATCAGCACCGAGACCTCACGGTCCTCCGCCGGTGGCCTGACAAGCTCCAGCACGCGCCTGACCATGGCCTCGTCGAAGAACGCTCGATGCCGGGAGGGGTCAATGCGCGCGCCATCGGCCTCCAGGATGCCAAGCAGCCGGTCGCTCTCAAAGCGCATCCCCGCCTCCGACAGGATGCGGATCGCAGCGGTCTCGAGCCGCTCAATGTCGTCATCGGTCAACAGCCGCGCCGGTGCGAACATGGCTACTCCCCCCCGAGTGAACTGATCCTCACATTGTCCCACCACAGGACCGTTCGGAATGTGCGCAGGCCGAACAACCCGCCGCTCGGCGCCTGCGGGTCATGTGCCTGTGCGAGCAGTCTGCCGTCCACTGAGAAGCTGATGTCGGGGCCCTGCTTGATGATCTCGATGTGGTAGGTCACCCGCTGTCGGCAGTGGTAGGTGAACTCCTCTTTGAGCAGCTCAAAGCCCGGGCAGTGGCGGATGCGGATGCGGGCGGGGCGCTGGTCGGGAGGCAGCGCGAGGCTCTCCTTCTCGACGTCGGAGAGGAACGTGATGATGTTGCCGCTGAGCACGTGGTACTTCTGGTAGGCGCCATCGGCGCGCTCATCGCGCGTCTCATACAGCGGCTTGCCGCCGGGGTCGGAGAAGTGGATGAAGAAGTTGATGTTGTTGGCGTCGATGTCAGAGCGCACCACGTGTGTATCCAACTCGATTCTGATGTCGCCCTCGAACTCCTGCTTGCACCAGATCGTTGAACACAGGCCCGTACGGCTCTCGCCGCGCTCGCCGCCGGGCTCGGCATCCTGGTAGAGCTTCCCGTCCTCGACCCACGCGTTGAGGCCGCCCTCAGCCCACCAGTTGTCCATCCCCGCGGAGAAGTCATCAAAGAAGAGCACCCTGGCATCCTCAGCCACAGCATCATCCCCCTGTGCACAGAATGCGCAACTCAACAGGCAGAGCGCGAGCGTCGACAGCATCGTGCTCCTCACCAGCCACACCTCCGGTGTCGGCATCCTTCGCCATCAGGTGACTATTCAACGCCGGGGGGAAGAGGGCCTTGTGGTGTGTTTCTCGCGTACGAGGGCGTATCGCGTACAAGGGATCACCGTTCCCGGTCTGAAGCCGGTCGCGCGATTCGGTGAGACGTTGAGACAAGTGAGATTCTGAGACGATGCAATTGTGAACGAGTTCGGGGCGTCGCGGGCCGCTTCGCAGCAGCAGTGGAACAGCTTGAGGAACTCTGGAATCGCATTAAGCCCTGAGCGCGTTGGAGTTCCTCAGAATCTCAGAATCCCACAATTCCACCGTTCCATTATTCCACACGCTTGGCGCTGCATCGGAAATGTGAATGCCGTCACGTCTACGTGCATTTGAATGGTTATTGTGGCGATTCCGCGAGAGAAACGTGCCGGCGGCAGTTGAGAAGAACCGCAATCGCACGAGCCCCTGAGCCCGTTGGTTTCTATCGTTCTATCAAGTTATCACGCATGCGCATTTTACCACGCACCTGACGCCCGACATGCCACACGAACGGCCGGGGTCGGGGCTTTGATCCTCTGATCTTCATGCGGGCAGCAGGCATGCAATCAATCGTTGGAATATCAAACGATCAAAGCCCGCGACCCCTTCGGCACACCCCTCGACCTGCGCTGCCGCCGCGCGAAGCGTGGTCACGCGACTGCGGGATTCCCTCGCCCCTAACCCCACGCCCCTGCCGTTCAACCCCTGAACCCGCGTGGCCAGGTCCCGCACGTATAACGCCCCCGGCCTGCCCGGTCTACTGGTACCCGGGAAAGCGCAGATTGGTCTCCTCCGCAAAGCGGAAGCGCGCAAGCAGGATGTTGACCGGCTCGTATGGTCCCTCGGCCTTGAAGGCGCGGTAGCGGTGGAATGTGCGCACCATGAAGCCGGCCCGCGGGTAGGCTTCCTCGCCTGTATCGCTCTTCACGACACTGAGGACATCGTCCCTGACGAGGTCCTCCGCGGTGAGGAGCTGTTGACCGTCGGGCAGCGGGTCGGGCTGCTCGATGTAGATCAGCACCTGCCTGCCGACGAGGCCCATATAGAGGACGTTGCAGCCCTGTGAGGTGAAGGTGGCGTAGTAGGCCGTGTCATTGCCCGGCCGCGCGTGGTAGCCACGAGCATGTACCAACTCGGGAGCCGGAACCCAGCGGGGCTGGAGGATCTCGGAGAGGTCATTGAGCGCGCGTTGCCGCCAGTCGTCCTCATCCGTGAGTGAAGCCAGATGCTGCTCGTGTGGCGTCAGCGTCTCTCGCTGGTCCTCGGGCGCTGCCGACCAGTCCTGATCGGCGGCGTTGATGAAGTACAGGGCATCGCCCGGCCACTCCCATGCCTGAGCGTTCACGGTTGCAGGGAGGTCTTCCGGGGCGGCCACGGTCAGCGTCACCGACTTGGCGAACATCACGTTCCTGCTTGAGGCGAACTGGAAGCGCAGCGTGTGCTCCCCGAGTTCCGCGGCCCTGTAGCTGATTTCGCCGCCGGGACGCAGAGCCGCGTCTGCCTCCGTCCGCACACTCATGCCGTCTTTGGCTCTGTACCTGATCTGCGTAAGCGCGCCGAGCGCGACGATCTTCGGGGCAATCAGCTCGACCTCGACCAGCGGCGCCTCAGGCCCCTTCGGGCAGATGCCGTCGGAGGCTCGGAGGGTCTGGTCGACCTTGCGCGCGAACTCGAGGCCCTGCTCCCTGTCGCCCTCCCAGCTTACCGTCACGATCGCGTTCGCGCGTCTGAGGACGATCGTCTGGCGAGGGGGGTCACCGTACGCAGCGGTGCAGGCAAGCTGGTCCCCGGTGCCGGCTGCGCCTTCACCTGCCGGCGCCGCGCGGACCTGTGCGATGTGCCTGTCACAGGCCGCTACGGCCGCATCCGTGGATGGGAATACCCCGATCGAGACGGACTTCGCGCCGGATGCCCGCGCTATCTTCGAGGTGTACTCCACGCCGACGGACCCGATCGCTACATCGGCTGGAGGTGACCAGCCGATTTCTGCAAAGAAGGGCTGTGTGTCGATGCCGGTGATGAGTTGCGGCTGAGCATCGGCTTCCGCGTGTGGCGGGAAGACTGCCAGACAGCAGGACAGGAGCGCCGCGACGATGCCCGTTGCCACCAGCCTGTGGTACCTCCGTAGCACTGCATCTCCCCCTTGTGTGTTCTCGGACCGTCGTCGCACCGTGACCGGTGCCCTGCGCCGATGCTTGTTGAGAGCCCACGCACCCTAGCGGTAGCCCGGCGAGCGCAGGTTGACGTCATCAGGCAGTCGTGCGTCGACCAGCAGAATGTGCACAGGCTCGTATGGTCCTTGATAAGACATAGCCCGATAGCGTTTCATCTCGCGCGCCACGAACTGCACGCGCGGGTAGCTTGTGGCGCCGTGCTCATCAGCCACCGTCTGGAGCAGGTCATCACGCAGAACGTCGGCGCGCGTGAGTCGCTTCTGGCCCTCCGGCAGCGGGTCCGGCTGCTCGATGTAGAGGAACACCTGTCTGCCCAGAACGCCCATGTAGACGATGCGGCAACCGCGCATGGTGTACGACGCATGGCACAGCATGCGGGGCTGTACTGCGCACTCCTCCACCGGCTGGAGGAACTCCACAGACGGCAGCCAGCGCTCCTGAATGACCTGAGTGATGTCGTCGAGCGCCTGCTGCCGGAACGTCTCGGCACCGGCGCGAATGGGCAACCTGCCGAGCCCGAAATCGAGCCATTCCTGTTGGCGTGATGTCTGCTTCCCCCACTCGCCATCGGCGGAGCGGAGGAAGTACAGCCTATCGCCCCAGACTTCCCAGTGCAGCGGCAGGGCTTCGGGCCATTGGGCCCTGCTCACCACGTTGACATCGCACGTCTTGGTGAACACCGTGTTGCCTTCGGTGGCGAGCGTCAACTCCAACTCGTAGTGCCCGGGGTTGGGGAGCGACAGGGCTGCGGTCACTTCGCTCGAGAACCCAGGAGCAAAGTCGTAGGAACCAGCGGAGTGCGCCTCGTCCGCATCTGCGGTGCGCAAGGACACCCGACTGGCCAGTCGCACGCGCGGGCCGTCCGTCACCTTGACGGTGACCTTCGTCTCCTTGCCGGCGAGTACGGGCTCAGGAACAGTGATCTCCAGCGACGGCACGGGCACTTCGGTCCCTCGTGGCGCGACCTCCGCAGACGTTGCCAGGAGCTGTGCCATGCTTCGCGCGAGATCCAGGGCATCCGACATTCGCCCCACCCACCCGAAGCGAGCTGTAACGTTCACCACCCGCAGCCGAACCGTGGCGATTTGCTCGGGAGCGGTCGACCAACACCGCAGGTCATAACCGTCCTCGCCATCGATGGACACGGCCGGGCCAACGGCCACCTCGAAGCTCGCGCGGCGGAAGGCAGCTTGAGCGCTCTCGACATCGGCGTGCACAGCCACACCCATTGAACGGCAGCCGCGCTCAGTGCCCTGTGGAGCAGCGTATCCGACTGAGCGGTCGCGCGAGTTGACCTCGACAGCATGCAGGTCAAGCTTCAGGTTGAGCTGCGTGGTGAGCTTCTCCACATCGACACTGATGATGATAGGCTCATCTGTGGGCTGCTGCGCGCTGCAGGGCATCGGGAGGCGCCCTGCGACTATCAGAGCAGATGCGAGAACCTGCAATGCGTGCATCCTGTGAGCCATTCACATGCACCTCCTATCCTCCGCTGGTCCCGGCGGGCCGGGCCAATGTGAGTGCAGCCGCATACCCCCCCGTGCGGGTCCCATCTAGTGGGGACATGTCCAGTCGACGTAGTGGGGCGTGGATGGCAGGCCGGCGCCCGTCTGTCGCGTTGCCGCTGTCGCATGAGTGCCGCCGAGATAGGCTGGGTAGACGACAGGGCGCGTGTACCAGTCGGGCCCGGCCGGAGCAGTCTCATCCAGCGTGATCAGCCCCGTGGATCCATAGGACGGGTCATAGTACGCGCCCCCAACAGCAGCCTCGGCATGGTACAGGAAGTGTGGGTCTGCGGGCGCGTAGTCGTGCGCTGCCAGGAGCACTCTGAAGGATGGGCCCCACGGCCAGCCTTGGGGGTTGTACAGACATATCGTGCTATCGACACAACCACCCCAGACGTAGGTGACGTCAGCGCTGATCCCGATCGCGGCGAGCAGCAACTCCATCAGTTCCGAGTTGCTCCAACAGTCTGCCGTTCTGGGTGAGCTGTCGTAGAGCGTCAATGGGTCATCAGGGTGGTCATCGTTGCCGGGATTGTAGGCAACATCGCCATCGATGCCCGTGCACACTGCGGCGGCGCAACCACTCACCGAGTCCGCGCCACCAGCAATGTACTGCCCGCAGGCCTTCGCCAGAGCCGTCTCACGAGGCGGGGTCTCGGGGGCGAGAGGGGGCCGTGCATATGTCTGGTAGAGAGTCGATGTCTGGTCGAGGCCGCTTTTCCACACGCCGTTCTGATACACGTTGATCTGGTGCCGTAAAGCGTACTCGCCAACAGCGCCGGCCGTCTGGACGTTGAACGAGCCGGTGTCGCCCGACCCGTCCTTTGTGCCCTCACCAAGCACAGCGCTTCCGTCCTTGATCATCCAAGTGTACCGCCACGTCAGCCCCGCAATGGACCGATCTTTGGGCAGCGGCGTAATCTCGATATTCGACAGGAAGTTGTGGTTGCGGGCATCGCACACCGGTTGCCCCTGCTTCGTGCACGTCCACGTGTCGTCAGGCTCCCATTGCGCTGCGTACAGGATGTTGTCGTGAGCCTCGTAGTTCGCTTTGTCCTCTCCGCCTCCCGTGTCGATCTTCACTTGCATGGTGACATTGTTCGAGGCCTTGATCTCAGTGACCAGGAATCGCGTGGGCTTCGCCTCATCGGCGTCACCGTCATTCACATAGCTCGCCGGGCTGTTCTCGACCACCGTGGTGTCCTGCCCCTCGAACCAGATGGTTCCCGCCTCAGTCCCCACCGTGTAGATCGTGGCGGCGGTGCCAGTCCCGTCGGTCGTGTTCGGCCCGGCTGCTATGCTTCCATAGCCTGCCTTTGAGCCCCACTCGGGGTCGGCAGTGTAGACTTCGTTGCCGCTCCCATCCCACACCTTGAATATGCGCCAACTGATGCTATGCCCGTCGACGGCTTCTCCGGCGTGTTCGAGGGTCAAGCTCACATCCGCCGTCGACTCCCCATCCGCAATCAGCACCTGCGGGTCGATCTCCCATGTCCCCTGCGCCTTCGCCATGGTGATCGGGTCGGTCTCCGCCTCGACGTTCTGGCACGTCGCCTTGACTGTGGCGGTGACGCCGATCTTCTGGCTTGAGGTCAATGTAGTCGTCGCTTTCCCCGACGCGTCAGTCGTCGCCTGCTGCGGGTCAATGCTCGCGGGGTAGCTTCCGTCGGAGTTGGTCAGCGAGAAGGTGACCGTCTTGCCTGAAAGCGGCTGTCCACCTTTGCCGGTCACGGTGGCCGTGATAGTGGCCTGGTGGGGGCTTGAGTCTACCCCGCCCGCGCAGATTGTGTCCTTGTTGCGCTCGGCTCCCACCGCCACCTGCTTGACCCATACCTGGATGCTGTCGCCGGCCGATGCAGAGTCCGAAGTGTCGTCGGCATAGGTGACGGTGACGGTATAGCTGACCGACACCGTATGGTGCTGGCCGCCGTCCGCGTCGTTGTAGCGGATTGTGACCCAATCATCCTGTGGCCCGCCGCCGGAGACCAGTTGAGCGGGTGCGTACGACCAGGAGTACTCCTCCTTGAGCGTGGCCTCCCCATCATCAAGCTCTTCCTGTATCTCCGGATCGACCTCGAAGGTGCCGGTTGCGGTGTACGTGACATCCTCTTCTACCCAGCACTCGTCGGGGCCGGACAGGGTGACACTCGCGGTCACCGTTCCCGCGTAGGCCGTGGTACTCAGAGCAATCGCGACTGCTACCAGCAGCCAACCCGCCATTCCAGTAGAACGCATGCTCATCGCCTCCAGTCTGGTATCCAGACCGTATCCTGCCGGGTGTCGGTCTCGCGGCTGAGGCCGAGACCGTCCACTCGGGGCTACTCCTTAACTCGCTCAGCGCAACGTGCCGCAAGGCTCGTGCTTCTGGCGTCGTTGCCATACCGCGCATCGTACTGCTGGAGCAACTGCAGGGCTTCAGCGTAGGCACCGGCTTGATAGCCTGCTTGTGCAAGATCATACAACCCGAGCTTGACGAGGTTGGTGAAGCGACGGTCGCTCTCGTAGGCTTTCAGTTGGTCGTATGTCTCCCGGGCCTCTTCCAGCGGCGCGCCGTTCGCAGCCTGCAGGCCCAGGAGCCGCGACAGCATGATCGGCAGGTTGCCCGCGGATGGGCCGGCCGCCATCGCTTTCTGCAAGAGGTCAAGCGCCTGCCTGTCGTCTCGCTGGTGCTCCGCTGCCCGCGAGGCAACCGCAAGCATCTCCCACCGGGCCGCGACGTCGGGGCAGTTATGCTCCAGGAGCGCGAATGCGCGCAGCTTGCCGTAGGCTGCCAGGCGCGTGTCGTGCTCCTCCATGATCCTGCGCAGGGCCTGTTGCAGCCGCCCGGGGGCGTCGGCGTGCTCCCGCTGCAAGGCGTCGATGTAGGCGTCCCACGCGCGTTGCGACCGGTGCTCGCCCGGCGGGTAGATCATCTGACGGACGAGGGCCACATGCTCGGGCCAGCCCCGGTCGGCCCCGCTGGTGTAGAGCTGAATGGTCCGCTCGTAGGCGTCCGACAGGGCCTGCCCCTGGTAGAACTCGGGGAGGTCTGTGAGGTATTCGTCAAAGGCCGCCTCGCTATGCCGCAGTTGCCCCGTGAGCCGGTAGCACTCGCTGAGGCCCCAGAGCGCCGATATGCGAGCCGGCGTGGATGGCTGCCGTGCGGCAATCTCACTGAGCACCTTCTCGGCTTCATGGAAGCGCCGCGTGTACGTAGAGGCACGGACAGGGTCATCGACGCACGCTCTGTGTAGAGCATCGAGCTGCACGGCGAGGGTTTCGGGGACGTCCGTGCCCGGCTCTGTGACCGGGATCGGCGGCGGCACCAGTGGCGCAACGGTATCCAGGAACATGCCCGAC
>DPJP01000150.1:0-830 GCA_003542955.1 Armatimonadota bacterium | reverse complement strand
TCTGCGGGCTGCGGACTGCGAACCGCTTGTAGACTCCCCCACCGAACTGCCGGACATCCGTCACCGCAAGCGTCTCCGTCTCGCTTTCCACGGTGATCGTGTACTCGCGATTCGGCTCATAGTAGTTGTGGTCATTGACGAAGTAGAAGCTGAGCAGATGAGCCCCGGCAGGGACCTCCACATCACACAACAGGTCGGGGCCTGCGCCGATGGCATACTGCTCCCCGTAATCGTCGCGATTCGCGGGCCGGTGCGTGCGGTTGTGCGGGTCCCAGATCGAGGCCGGGTCCGTGCCCTGAGTAGCAGTCACCCACAGGCGCGAAGGCTCGCTCGGGTCAGTGGTGCGGAAGTCATACGTCAGCTTTGGCCCCGGCCCTCCGGTGCGGTCGACGAGGAAGTTCTGCGCCGAGAGCGCGTAGAAGGCCGTCCCGTAGCCGAGGTACCAGTCGCCGCGTGTGGTGCGATCATCGGGCAGGACGAATACCGTGCCGCCGCGGGAGCGATACGGCTTATAGGAGGCCACACGCTTGCCGGCGATCTCTGCCTGCCGCCGGTGCCAGAGCACCTTCGAGGCTCTCTCCGCACGGGTGTAGAGGCGCCGCGCGTTGTCGAAATCGCCCTGGAACTCGGCAGCGGCGGCCTCATTGAGCATCGCCTCGGATGCGATGACCGGATCGGGGCCGAACAGAAACACCGGCTTCTCGAATGCAAGATCGAACTCCCGCAGGCCGAGGTGCGCGCGGCTGAGACCGTGGTAGCGATGCTGGGCGATAGCCGGGAAGGCGTCGGCATCCACGTGCAGGGCGGAGAGCAGCTCGACGGCCTCCGCG
>DPJP01000427.1:18898-19389 GCA_003542955.1 Armatimonadota bacterium | reverse complement strand
CCCAAGATTCATGATTCAGTGCCTGACACCGTCGGGTTCGCGCCCCTCAGGGGTCATATCGTGAATCTTGAATTGCCTGCATCCCGCGTCGCATACATTCTCGTGCATGGGCAATTCAGGATTCGCGATGTGACCCCGGCCGCCCGGTCTGACGCACCCACACCGAGCCTGCGGCCGTTGATGACCGACATCCTCCGGCCCGTGCCAATCGCCTCGACCATCCCCCCAGCCGTGCCCGCGCGGGCGAGCAGGAGACGCGGCCGCCGCCGCCGAAGTAGTCGCCGCCGGGCGCACCTTCTGCGGAGGTGTGAGCATCATGTCAGGCGCTCACGCTGGTCGGTTCGTGGTGCTGTCGGTCTCCCTTGCTCTCCTTGCTGGCATCGTTGGATGCCACGGCGGCGGCGACGGTGGCGCCGCCCCCGCCGCAATCGGTGTATCCTCCGTCGCGCCCTGCCAGGGGTCGCTGCGTGGCGACCTCAACGGCAGCGGCA
>DPJP01000427.1:11455-18893 GCA_003542955.1 Armatimonadota bacterium | reverse complement strand
ACCCGGCCAATGCCCTCGCCGACTGCGACTGCGACAGCGCCACCGGCATCACCGACGCGATCCTCGTCCTCCGGTGCATCGTGGGCCTCGGTACCTGGCCCATCCTCTGTGGCGGACCCATGCTCGGCGATGAGATGACCGGCCCCGACGGCCAGATGCTTGTCGGGGTGCCTGCCGGCAGCTTCATGATGGGGTCGGGCGTCGGCTGGCCCGACGAACGGCCGGCCCACCAGGTGACACTCGATGGCTTCTGGATAGGCAAGTACGAGGTCACCAACGACGCGTACGCGACGTTCCTCAATGACACGCAGCCGGCCGACGTGTCCGCGTGGCTGGACATCGCCTCGGACTACTGTGGGATCGAGTGCGTGGGCGACGTGTACCGGCCGATTACGCAGATGGGTGACCACCCTGTCCTGGCGGTCACGTGGTATGGCGCCGCCGCATACTGCGACTACTACGGCTACACGCTGCCAACGGAGGCGCAGTGGGAGTACGCAGCAAGAGGACCCGCTGTGCCCACATACCCATGGGGCAACGAGTGGGACGCCCAGAAATGCTGCAACTGGGACAACTGGGGGCCCGGCGCCGACAGGACGTTTCCGGCTGGCAGCTTTCCGGCGGGGGAAAGCTGGTGCGGCGCCCTTGACATGGCCGGCAACGTCTGTGAGTGGTGCGCAGACTGGTACTCGCAAACCTACTACCAGGTCAGCCCCGAGGTGAACCCGCCGGGACCGGAGAGCGGCACAATCCGCGTATGTCGTGGCGGCTCGTGGTACATGCCTCAAGGCCCCGACTACTGCCGCACTGCGAACCGCGGCGGCGGCACCCCGCAGTACGGGAACGACCACACCGGGTTCCGGGTAGCGAGAAGTCACGAGTAGACTGCTGAGCCCGGGGCGTGCGCTCTCCGGGGGCGGCTGGATGATGGCGAGGTGAAGTCCGTGATCGTCGGCGTGAGGCGTGCGTGGCGGTTGTGTGTTCTTGTCGTAACACTGGCATTCCCCTTCGGACTCATCGGCTGCCATGAGGGCGGGCAGGACGGCGTCGTCCCTGCCGGCACCGATGCGCCCGGCCTCAGTCCCTCGCAGGCGGGCCTGCGCGGTGATCTCAGCGGGAACAGCCTCCCGGATGTGTCCGATGCCATCGGCATCCTGCGCATCGTCGTCGGTTTCGACCCGGCCAATGCCCTTGCCGACTGTGACTACGACGGCAGCACCGGGGTAGGCGATGCCATCGCCCTGCTGCGGTGCGTCGTTGGTCTGGCTGCGTGGCCCCTCGGCGGAGGCGCTGCGACCATCGGGCCCGAGGGCGGAACGCTCGCCACCTGGGACGGCATTGCGACCGTGGACGTACCCGCCGGGGCGCTCCCGAGCGAGATGGTCATCACCGCATCTCCGCAATCCACATGTCTGCCCGACGACGGCCTGGTGCCGGGAACCTGCTACGAACTCAGCCCCGACGGCACGCAGTTCTTGCAGCCCGCGCAGCTGACGATCGCCTATGACGATGCCAACCTGCCCGCCGGGGTGACCGAGGACGACCTCGCAATCCACAGGGCGGTGGGCGGGGCATGGGAACTGGTTCCCGGGTCCGCGGTGGATGCGTGGGCGAACACGGTCTCCGCCCCGATCGGCGGGTTCAGCATCTACGCGATCGTGGGCTATCTCACCGCACCCGGCTCTTTCTGGCCCAGCGAGTGCAATGGCTATTTCCGCCTCATGATCGGGGACGCCCAGCGGGATCGCACGGGTGTTGACGCCAACACCTACCCAACCGTCAGGATCGAGAGTGACGGACGCTTCTGTGTCGAGAACATCCCCGCGGGCTTCCAGGTGCCGAACCCTTGCTCGGTGCCGGGCGACTCCCTGCGCGAGGGCGTCTACCAGGCAACAAAGCTTGTCAGCCCCTGTCATTGGCGCATTCAGGGCAAGAGCGGTGCGGGCACCGGCCAGGTCTACGATATCTATCTGACAGCCTGGGACGCGCTCAACACCCCCAGCGTGGATGTGTTCCGTCCAGACTATACGGGGGAAGGGTATGGCACACGCCTGGGGTCGTTGCAACTCTGGAGACGATCAGCCCCTCCTCACAACATCGAGGGTGTATACAGCGCCCCGCGCTGGAACGCGGATAGCGGGCAATACGAGTCGGTCGACCAGTTCCAGATCGCGGGAACAACACTCCATGCAACGAGTAGCCTCTACTGCCCCGACACCGAGACGATCGTCCTGCCCGCAGGCGCGAATATAGAGCTCGCAAACTGGGTCTTCTATATGGGCGACCACACGCCGACAGACCCCAGTTCATGGTTCCTGTGGCCCTCCGCTCCCGGCGGCGCATATTCCGGTGTACACTTCTACTACCAGAGTGACACAGATACACAGGTTTCACTGGGTTTTGAGATAGTCGATTCGTGGTGCACCAACGTTCGCTTCACCGGCTCCAAGGGGTACCAGTAGGATGTGTGCGCGTGGCTTGACGAGGTCGATCTGGGATAGTCGCGTGCCGTGCCGGCCTTCTCGCCTTGCCGGCCAGGACTGAGGCAGAAAAGCCTATGGCTACGCAGGAACACCAGTGCGTTGACGATGAGCCGGCAAGCATGGTCTGTCGCAGACTGCGACGTGCCTGTGGTGCCTTACGAACTCCGGCACCTCTCGGCGCGCGTCGCCATGGTCTTGTCCGCCCGTTGCCCCACGATCCCAGCGTCCGTCCACGGTCGGGGGAGCTGAGCCCCCTTTGCAGAACAGCTACATCTGAGCCCGAGGTGCGTCAGCATCCCGGTCTGCAACTGTGGTCGGCACGCCGGGAATCCCTCCATCCGCCCATCCCCCAGGCCCGGCTCGGCCGGTGCCAACGCGCCCCCCGTCCATCTCGCACAACTGNNGGCGGGCGCCGACGAAGGCCAACAGGCTCGTGTCACACCCCGGGCGACACTCCCGTCAGCTACCTGGGCTGCCAGAGCACCGCATAGGGCACAGACGGGGTCTGGCACCGCCCGACCACCTGTCCCGCATCGTTAATGCCATAGGCATACGTGCTGGTGTCATACTCGTCGGGCAGCGATCCGAGTTCGAACATCGTCCCACCCGAGAAGACGAAGGCGCGGATGTATGGGGGANNACCCCACCACCTGCCCCGAGGCGTTGATGGCAAGCGCCTCGCTCCGATTGCCGCCCAGCGTGCCCAGGTCCACCATGACGCCGCCCGAGTACAGGAACGCGTGATACGTCCCGAGCGAAGTGCCGGCGTACCCCACGACCTGCCCCGAATCGTTGATGCCCAGGGCATAGCTCTCCGACCCGCCCGGCAGAGTTCCCAGGTCGACCATCGTTCCGCCCGACCAGATGACCGCGCGGGTCTCCCCGCCTGCACTGCTGCCGTACCCCACGACCTGCCCCGCGGCGTTAATGCCGGTGGCCTGGCTCGTCGTCCACCCGGGCAGCGTGCCCAGATCGCTCATGGCCCCGCCCGAGTAGAGGAACGCGTGGTTCTCGCCTTCGGGGGTGGTGCAGTATCCGACGACTTGGCCCGATGCGTTGATGCCGGTGGCCTCGCTGCGGGTGTGACCCGGCAAGACGCCGAGGTCGGTCATGGTTCCGCCCGAGTAGAGGAACGCGTGTTCCTCCCAGTTCCCCTCTGCGGTGTCGCTATACCCCACCACCTGTCCCAGGTCGTTGATGCAACGGGCTTCGCTGGAGCCGCCCACGTACTCGTCCGGGTCAAGCAGCGTGCCCAGATCGCTCATTGCCCCACCTGAGTACAGGAACGCGCGGGTGATGGGCAGGTACCGCTCGGAGGCGTCACAGTACCCCACCACCTGCCCCGAGGCGTTGATGTCACAGGCTCCAGTCCGAGCGCCCGTCTTGAGCCAATGCGGCAGACTGCCCAGATCAATGACTTCGTACGAAGGGGCAGTCCCCCCAACTGCCGCATAGCAGGCGAAACTCGTGACCGAGGCGCTCACCGCATGCAAGAGCATGTCGGCAGACGAGCCTGGGACAGGTACCCACGAAACGCCATCCCACCTGCACAGCTTTGTAGCGCCTTCATACACACCTGCGGGGATAGTTGACGGGTCATAGTAGACCGTCAGTTGGACCGGCTCTGAGAACGTCATCGCGCTCGGCGCATAGTCGTACGCCGTGCCTGGTATGAGATTGGGGTCCGGGGGTGGCGAAGTCGTAGGGCGAACGACCACCATCGTGTCCGATGACACGGCCCCGACAGGGAAGACGAGAATGACCACGCCGCCAGCCACCGACAACGTTCCACCCGCGGGGCCGACGGCATGCGCGGACCCTATCGGCCAAGGATCGAGCGCCACAACGGCGCGGAGGATGCCGATCGCGTCGGCCACGTCCACGGCCCCCGAGCCGTTGCAGTCCCACTGCCAGAGGTCCGCAGGCGACGGCTGGGGATCGAGGCCCACAAGCACCCGCAGGACGTTGATCGCCGAGCCCACTTCAGGTGTCCCGGTCCCCAGCAGGTCGCCGATCAGGTTGCCTGTCGCCTGCGGGCCTACCGCTGCGGTCAGAGCGCTCTCGGAGCCGCTCCCACTGTGGCAAGACGCGACGAGCGACACGCTGACAACCGTGATCAGAGCGACTATGGCCACGCCCGCCGGCCGCATCCCGTACCCCACTGTAGTTCCCTCCACACCAGCCTCTGTCGGGTCGCGGGGACAGCACCGGCGAAACCCGAAGCACTCCCTCAACAAGGAGCATCGCCGCCGCATTCGCTGCTTCGGTGGTCTGCACCTGCGAGGACGCAGGCTCGCGGAACACAGCTTGTCCCGCCGTCGCACGCCATAGTAATGCGCAGGGCGACCGTCGATGTACGGCGGTGAGGGCGGGGGCACGCCCCACGGCAGACAGCGGACCAGGCCCGCCGGACGGAGCCCGCTCTCGCCCCTACCGCGGTGTCACCTTCAGCGCGATGTCCTGGCCGAAAGCGGGAAGCGGCACCATCATTCCGCCTGCCTCGCACTCGACATCCTGTGTCCCCACCACGGCGCCGGTCAGCGTGTCGTAGAACGTCGCCGTGTACGAGCCCGGCTTGGGTCCCTGCAAACGCACGGTGCCGCCCTTCACACGCCTGGCATCCGGCACTTCGTCGGGAGTGGGGAAGAGCATGCTCTCGTAGTCGTAGATGTACACGTAGGCGCGCTGGTCGTTGGCCATCGCCTGCACGCTCAACTCGCGCCCGTCATCGGCCTTCGCCGTCCCCGGCGTGGTCTTCAGGCCCATACTGCGGCGGTCCTCGCCCTCATTGTAGGCGAACAGGCCCTTCTGGTATTCATAAAGCTCATGCTCATCCCACTCGCGATGGTACCAGAACTGCCCCGGCGCGGCGGTCGGCATCAGGTTCGACACCCACATGCCGACACGGAAATCGCGCTTCCAGGAGTTGGCCGGGATCGGCAGGGAGGCCGTCTGCGGGCCGTACTCGATGAACAGGAAGGGCTTGTTGTACTGCTGCCGGGAGGCCCAACACTTGTTCATCCCCTTCTCCGACTCGCGCTCCCAGTAGGCATCCGCCTGGATGTACTGGATCTCCGGCAGGTCCCACAGCTCCGTCCCATAGCCCCAGTAGAGGCAGATGTGGGAGGTGATCAGGCGGTTCGAGATGTCGATCGAGCGGATGTAACGGGCCATCTCCGCATGCCAGGCGGCCACCTCCGGCTTCGAGTACCCCTCGACCAGGTCGACCTCGTTGACCATATCCCATGACATGATCTGCGGGCACCAGCCCCAGCGTGAGACGATATAGCGGTTCCGCTGCCTGACCATCCGCTTGGCCCGCTCGGAGGTGAAGAACATCGATGGACTCGCCAGGAAGCCGCCGTTCTGGGCCGCGTACGGGTTGTACTGCCATTCGGCATCGAACTTGTCCCTGCGGAACTGGCCGTGGCTGTTGAGCGTGATCTCGAGGTAGATATCGTGCTGCTGTGCGAGATTGAGCAGGTAGTCGAGCCGCCAGGCGTTGTACATGGCATAGCGGCCCACGCCGTCATAGCGCGAATGGTAGTCCTCCGACCACTCGATTCCGGCCCACCAGCCGCACATCCACGTGCGGACGAAATCGAGACCCTCCTCATCGAAGCGCTGGAAGAAGTAGTCGAAGTCGTAGGTGCCCTTCTGCTTCTCCGCATGGTCGCCGCCGTCGCGCATGTTGATACCGGTGGGGAAGAAGAACTCCCCGTTCTCGAACTCGAAATAGCGCGGGTCCTGCTCCGACACGCGCACCACTCCCCGGTGGCCGGGCACATCGGCCGCCGTGAAACTGCCCGCCTCCGAGCGCAACTGCCCCCACGCGTCATTGACCACCACGAAATACTCATACGTGCCCGGTTTTCGGGGCGAGAAGCGCACCTTCCATGAGGGTTCGCCGACGGGAATGAGCTTCTCGAAGCCCTCCTGCGTCAGCGTCCGCCGGTAGTCCTGGTAGTAGAAGCCGTTGACCATCAGCCGCTCGCCGTCAGGGCCCTTGAAGTGTCCCTGCACATCGACGACCTCGGGGTCGAAAGGACTGACGTAGTCGCGATCGAGGGCAAATGTCAGTTCGAACTTGTCGAGTATCTTCAGCGTGTCGGTGTTGGCCTCGACGCTGAGCCTGCCACGCCCGGGGCCGGGACTACCGCCCTCCATGACCCCAAGGGGCGGCTCGGAGCCCTCCAGCCGCATGTTGTCGATCAACACCACACCCGACCAGGCCTTCTCGGAGAAGAAGCGGAAGCCGAACTCACGCGGATAGTAGAGCGAGCGATTCCATGCCTTCTCATGCCCACCGGGCTCCCAGGCGGTCGAGTCCTCGGAGACATCGACCGTGAAGGTCATCCACTCGCCGGGCTTGATGCTGCCGGTGCGCTTGCCGGTGGTCTTGTCGTGCAGTGGCGCGGTCTGGTACCAGAGGTACTGGCGGTCCTTGACGTAGACATACAGATCGAGGTCGTTCGGAACGCCCTTGGGCGCCTGCACGGAGAAGCTGAGTGTGGTGAAGCCGCGCCAGTCGTGCCATGGCAGGTAGCTGACCCCGAACGATTTCGGCGTCTTCCCGCCCACCGCCAGCGCGGTGCCGCCGCCGATGCCGCCCCCTGCCACGCCGACGGAGACGCTGCCGGCGTCGACGGTGCTGGGCGCCCAGTCCTCCGCGCCGTTCTCGAAGTCCCACACCAGCGGCGCGGGTCCACCGTCTTCACGTGCACCGACGGCCACAGCCACTGACAGGGCCTCCAGCACGCAGATCACTCGTCCTTGCATCGCGTTCTCCCGTCTCGTTGTCGGCATTGCTTCATGGTATTCGGTTACGCCTGCCGTTGCACCTGCACCGCCCGACACCTGCTGAGACTGCCCAGATCAGCAAGGGTTGTGGCGCCGGGGCGGGGTGCGGTACAGCCGAACCCGATCGGCCGGTGTCAGGCACTGGCTGTTCGGGC
>DPJP01000427.1:8727-11425 GCA_003542955.1 Armatimonadota bacterium | reverse complement strand
ACCGGATTTCGTTCTTGACACTGTTTAGCTATTTAGCTAATATGCAATACAGCAAATACCGCATTATCCAGGATGAGCGACCACCATGCACACAACGAGCACTTACACATCGCGGGCCGAAGTCATGAAAGCGCTCGCGCATCCGTCGCGCCTGATGATGCTCGACGCTCTCGCCGACGGCGAGAAGTGCGTCTGCGAGTTGCAGGCGCTGGTCGGCTCGAGCATGCCGACGGTCTCGAACCATCTGGCGCAGATGCGCAACGCCGGCATTATCGCCGCACGGCGCGAAGGCAACTGGATCTACTACCGGCTGCTCGTGCCATGCGTGCTCAAGCTGTTCCAGTGCATCGATGCCGTCCTTGTCAGTGAAGCCGAGCGGATGGCGCAGGCGCTCGGCGAGACGGAGTAAGCCCGGCATGAACACGCTCGCCGCGCCCAACCGTCCGTGGACCTTCCATGTCTGTCGGTGGCCCCGTGCCTGCTGCAGAGCCGCGGGTCCTGTCAGCCACAGGACAGTGATCTGAGTGTCGAATCGCGCAAAGCTGCTGCTGATTACCGTAGTCTTCCTGGTCGCCTACTTCATCCCGCTTCAGCACCCGCGCGTGCAGAGCGCTATCGCGGACATGTTCGTCATGATGCAGGACTACGCGCAGAAGCATGTGCTGTTCTGCCTGGTGCCTGCCTTCTTCATCGCCGGCGCGATTGCGGTCTTCATCAGTCAGGCCGCCGTGCTCAAGTACTTCGGTCCGCAGGCGAATCGCATCCTCTCCTACGGCGTCGCCTCCGTCTCGGGCACGATCCTGGCCGTGTGCTCCTGCACGGTGCTGCCGCTGTTTGCCGGCATCTACAAGCGGGGTGCGGGCATCGGTCCGGCGTGCTGCTTTCTGTACTCCGGGCCGGCCATCAACATCCTCGCCATCATCCTGACGGCCCGCGTGCTCGGGTTCGAGCTCGGCCTGGCCCGCGCAATCGGGGCGGTCATATTCGCAATTGTCACCGGGCTGTTGATGGCTTACTTCTTCCGCGCCTCGGAAGCCGAGCGTGCCGCCAACACGGCCGGATTTGATCCCTCGGCCTCGCAGGATGACACGCTGCCGCTGCCCAAAATGGCCTCATACGTCGGCGTCATGGTGCTGATTCTCATCTTCGCTGCGTGGGCGAGGCCGGAGCAGCAGGCAGGTCTCTGGTGGTCGGTCTACCAGATCAAGTGGTTCATAGTGTTCCCGCTTCTGGCGGTGCTGGGTCTGATGCTGTGGCGCTGGTTCACCTCCGAGCAGATCGGGGAGTGGGTCGCGGCCACAGAGGGCTTTGTTCTGCAGATCATGCCGCTGCTGTTTGTCGGTGTGCTTGCTGCCGGGCTGTTGCTCGGGATGCCGGGCACCGACAACGGCCTGATCCCGAATGAGTGGGTCGCCCGATTGGTTGGGGGGAATTCGATCTGGGCCAATCTGGGCGCCTCGGTGGTCGCCGCCTTCATGTACTTCGCGACTCTGACAGAGGTGCCCATTGTCCAGTCGCTGCTCGGCAGCGGTATGGGGCGCGGCCCCGCGCTCGCGCTGTTGCTGGCCGGACCGGCGTTGTCACTGCCCAACATGCTGGTCATCCACAGCGTACTGGGCACTCGCCGAACCGTGGTGTTCGTTGTAATCATCGTGGTGCTGTCCACCATAGCCGGAGTGGTCTTCGGCAGTCTGTCGTGACGCAGATTCGTGTACGGAGGTGTACGCCTTGAAGATCCAGATACTGGGCACCGGGTGCCCCAAGTGCAAGCAGCTCGCGGCCAACGCGCAGGCGGCCGTCGAGGCGGCCGGCATCGAGGCGGAGGTCGTGAAGGTCGAGAAGATCGCCGAGATTGTGGCCATGGGCGCCATGCTTACTCCGGCGCTGGCCATTGATGGAGATGTGAAATCGTCGGGCAAAGTGCTGTCCGCCGATCAGATACAAGAACTCATCAAGGGAGCGTGAGCAGATGGACACTTCATGCAGTTGCGGTGGCGTGGTAACCCTGATCTTCGCATGTTCCGGCGGCTCCAACGTCGGGCAGATCTCAAACGAGGTAGCCCGCAAGCTCACCGTCGACAACAAGGGCGCGATGTTCTGTCTGGCAGGCCTCGGCGGCGACGTCGAGGCCCTCGTCGAGCGCACCCGTAATGCCGACCGCGTCCTCGTCATCGACGGGTGTCCTGTGGCCTGCGCAAAGAAGACACTCGACCGCCACGGCATCGAGTGCGAGTGGCTGGAGCTGACCAGCCTCGGCATCGACAAGTGCCCCTGCCTCGAACTCGACGCCGAGCAGGTGGCCTGCGCGATGGCGGCCGCGGAGAAGTGTCTCGAGGGCTGAAGGCCCCGCGGGCGCGCGTCTCGGGCGCTCTTCTCATGACGCCTCCTGTCATCTGAGGAGCGCCCNNGCCGATTGGCGTGCCCGACTGCCGGGGACAGACCCATTGGAGGTCGCAATGATGAACAAAGCATCCAAGACGTATATCATCGTCGGCGTGGTACTGGCGATCGTGATCGTCATCGCGATCAAACAGACCGCATCCACGACTGCCGATGTGGCTGACGGGCCGGCCGATGAGATAGTGGGGGCGCAGGCCCAGGCGCCTGACGCGTCGGGCGCCGACCTCTCAATCGAGATCGGCCCCAATGCCGGTCCCGAACAAGTGTCCGGCGGCGGCGTGCAGCCAATCGGTGCGGA
>DPJP01000427.1:0-8710 GCA_003542955.1 Armatimonadota bacterium | reverse complement strand
CCCCCGCCGACGCAGCACAGCCGGCGGAGCCAATTCTCGAGCAGCCCGCCCGGGCGCCCGCGGCACCCGCGGCGAAGACGCCGCAGGCTACCGAGCAGAAGCCGCCGCCTGCACCGCCTGCCGAGGAGAGCAAGCCCCGGCAGTTGCCCCGCTTCGTCGAGGTGGGCGCCGATAGCTGCATCCCCTGCAAGATGCTGAAGCCGGTGCTTGACGAACTGCGCTCAGCGTATCCCGGGCGGCTTCAGATCGAGTTCGCCGATGTCTGGAAGCACCCTGACCTGGGCGACAAGTACCAGGTTCGCACTATTCCGACGCAGGTCATCTACGACGCCGAGGGCAACGAGGTCTTCCGCCACATCGGCTATTGGCCCAAAGAGGAAATCGACCAGAAGCTGAAGGAGCTTGGTATCCTTGACTGATCGCACAGCGACGCTCTGGGCGTTCTGCATCTGTATCCCGCTTGCGTTGACTGCAGTCTCAGCCGTGTGCGCGCAGCCTGAAGAGCCAAAGACTGTGGCCGAGGTCTACATGGGACTCAGCAGCGGGCCGCTCGCGCAGGCGGTTGTCGTCGACCTGCCAGACGGGCTGGCCATGCACGCAGGAGACGATATCACCATCACACGCGCCCGCGTCGCCGAGGCCATTGCCGCCGAGCCGCTGGACAAGAGCAAGCGCACGCTGCTGGAAGCCGAGGCGTTCTACGTACTCGAGACGCTTGCCGTCGAGCCGCTCATGACTTCGGAGGCGCGCCGGTGGGCCGCCCAACAGCCCGGCAATCCCGCCGGCAGTGGCGATGCACTGATCGACTCCTATCTCGACCACATTGCCGATCAGGTCACCGTCGATGAGGATGACGCCCGTGCCTTCTACGATGAGAACGAAGGGATGTTCGGCGGGCAGTCATTCGAATCGGTCAAGGACGCCCTCGTGCCGTTCGTCCTCCAGCAGAAGCAGCAGGACGCGGTTCGCGCCCACATCGGCAGTCTGAGCAGTCGCACGCCGGTCAAGGTCGATGCGGCGTTTCTCGCCCAGGTGGCCCCGAAGGCGCTGGCAAGCGTCGTCGACCAGGCGCGTCGCTCCGGCCGTCCGAGTTTTGTCGACTTTGGCGCGGACGGCTGCCAGGCGTGCGAGATGATGAAGCCAATCATCGGTGAACTCGAGCAGACGCACGGGGAGCGGGCCAATGTCCTCATGGTCCAGGTGCGCGAGCAGCCGTACCTGAGTTCCCGCTACGGCGTGCGGGCGATCCCGGTCCAGGTGATCTTCGACGCCGAAGGCAAGGAGGTCTACCGCCACACCGGCTTCCTGGCGAAGGATAGGATACTCGAGCACCTCGGCACGGCGGGGGTGGAGTAGCTTGGAGCAGCTTTTCACGCAGTTGACCCAGGCCGTCGAGGGCACCGCGGCGGTGGCGCTGACGGCGGCGTTTGTCTGGGGCATCCTGAGCATCGTGCTGAGCCCCTGCCACCTGGCAAGCATCCCGCTCATCGTCGGCTTCATCGACGATCAGGGACGCACCTCGACGCGCAGGGCTTTCTGGCTGTCGACGCTCTTCGCCGGCGGCATCCTGGTCACCATCGGTGTCATCGGCGCCGTCACCGCGGCGCTCGGGCGGATGATGGGTGACGTCGGCGTCTGGGGCAACTACTTCGTCGCGGCAGTGTTCTTCATCATCGGCCTGCACCTGCTCGGCGTCATCGAGCTGCCCTTCAGTGGCGCCTCCCCCGGCGCGACGAAGAAGAAGGGCCTGCTCGCTGCGCTCATTCTCGGGCTGGTGTTCGGCATCGCACTGGGGCCATGCACCTTCGCCTATATGGCGCCGATGCTCGCGGTCACACTGCGGGTGGCGACGACGAACCCGCTCTACGGCGCGGCGCTCTTGCTTGCCTACGGTGTGGGCCATTGCTCGGTCATCGTCGCCGCGGGCACCTCGACGGAGGCGGTACAGGGATATCTGAACTGGAGCGAGCAGTCGCGCGGGGCGGTTGTGCTCAAGCGCATCTGCGGCGCGCTCGTCATCATCGGCGGGCTGTATATGATCTACACGGCCTGAGGCCCCCGGCATACTCCGGGACCACTCGCCGCGTATAGGCAGATTGGGGCTAACTGGTATGGGAGACATCAAGAAGAGCATTCGCGAGAACTACGGCCGCATTGCGCGGCAATCCGGCGCTTCATGCTGTGGGAGCGCTGAGACGGCTCTCGGGCCTGATGTGGGCGCCTACACTGCCGCGGAAGCCAGGGCGGTTCCCGCCGGCGCCAATATGGGGCTCGGCTGCGGCAACCCCGTCGCCATCGCTGACCTCAGACCCGGAGAGACCGTTCTCGATCTCGGCTCCGGCGGCGGGTTCGACTGCTTCCTCGCGGCCAATGCCGTCGGGCCGGAGGGTCATGTCATTGGTGTGGATATGACTGAGGACATGATCGCCGTGGCCACGCGCAATGCCGAGCGCGGCGGCTATGCCAACGTCGAGTTCCGCCTCGGCGAGATAGAAAGCCTTCCGGTTGAGAGCGAGACTGTGGACGTCATCATCAGCAACTGCGTGATCAACCTCGTCCCGGACAAGATGCGCGCCTTCTCGGAGGCGTTCCGCGTGCTGCGCCCCGGTGGGCGCCTGCACGTGTCTGACATCGTGCTCGGCAATGACCTGCCGGCCGCAATCGCCGAGAGCATCGAGGCATACGTCGGCTGCGTTGCCGGAGCAGTCAGACGGTCTGACTACCTGGCCGCGATCAGGGACAACGGCTTCACCGACATCGTCATCGAGCGTGATATCGATGCAGTGAGCCTCCTGAACGGATGCTGTGACGCGGAGGCAGGCGGATGCTCCTGCGCCCTGCCCGAACTGCCCGATGGCCTCGTTGCCTCCGTCACTCTGAGTGCCCGCAAACCCATCTGACCACGACAGGAGTTCGGAGAATGAGTGCCGCTACCGCCAATATCAACGCCGGCGTCTGTGGCTTTGTCACCGAGGTGACTGCTACCTGCGACGACGGCCAGACCGTGAGCCTCAGTGTGACCTCCAACTGCGAGAAGATACAGGCCCTTGGTGAGACGCTGCCGAGCGCGGTGGACGCATACGCCGAGATCGGGGCGGGGTTCGAGGGGCAAGTGCTGTCCACGGTGCGGACGGTGCTCGGCGGCTGTTGCGCCGGGTGCATCGTGCCTGCGGGGGTCTTCAAGACCATGCAGGTGGCGGCCAGGCTGGCACTGCCGGCGCCGGCCGGGATCGAGTTGCATAGGGGCAACTGAACGGTGGCCGGGCGGGGACTGACCTGATGCGACGCAACCGCTGCCCTCGGCACATCTTGACCATAAGGAGCCCCAGGGATGGATGCCTCACCTCAGGACGCAGAACGGAACAGAGAGCCTGATCACGACGCGCTTGATGGACCGGTAGGCAGCGCTCCAGTCCGCAATCGCGACAACAGGGGGAAGATAGCCGCCCTCGTCGCCATCGCCCTGGCGCTTCTTCTGATTGCCCTGTTTGGGAACGCGGACGGCAGGCGGGCAGCAGGGCCGACCGCTCGCGCCGGGGAGGCCGTCGCGACGCCAGACCCCACACCCGCGGAGACTGCAACACCGCGCGGATCATCGGATGATGCGACGGCGACTGCGTCACACGAGACGCCAACATTGGGTCCCACGCTGGGCTCACTTGCCGAACTCAGCGAGTTGGCCGCGGACCAGGACGCCGTCCTTGTTCTCGTGCCCGCGGCGGGCCGTGGCCAAGACGAGAAGCTCAAGGCGGAGATCGAGGCGGCGACGGAGACGGCCAGATCACGCGGGCTCGCTACCACTGCCTACTCGCTGTCTCCCGAGGCGCCGGAGTACTCGATGGTCACCAGGGACGTGTCGCCCCCGTGTGTGTTGGCGATGGTGAAGGGCGCGGGTGCCGTGCCGGTGTCGGGTGAGATCACGCAGGCGAAGATCTGGGATGCCCTGACTGCCGCCGCGCAGTCAGGAGGCTGCGGTTCCGCGGGCTGTGGCCCGTCCTGTCGCTAGATATGTGCCGACAGGCTGGTGGTCGCATGGCGCAGGCCCGCTTCACTACACCTGGGGTAGATGGAGATGAACATGCAAACGCATGCAGCCCGGCAATCACTCACTCGCAGACTGTCATTCCTCGACCGCTACCTGACTCTCTGGATCTTCCTGGCGATGGGGCTCGGGGTGACTCTGGGTTACCTCCTGCCCGACCAGGTTCACGGCCTCAACGAGGCATCGCAGATCGGGACCACGTCCATTCCCCTCGCCATCGGCCTGATTCTGATGATGTACCCGCCGCTCGCCAAGGTCAAGTATGAGGAGCTGGGCGAGGTCTTCCGCAACTGGCGAGTTCTGACGCTGTCGCTCGTGCAGAACTGGGTCGTCGGCCCGGTGCTGATGTTCCTGCTGGCCATCGTCTTCCTGCGGGGATACCCCGAGTACATGTACGGTCTGATCATGATCGGGTTGGCCCGCTGCATTGCGATGGTCATCGTGTGGAATGAACTGGCAGAGGGCGATTGCGAGTACTGCGCCGGGCTCGTGGCCTTCAACTCTATCTTCCAGGTGCTCTTCTTCTCCGTCTACGCCTACGTGTTCATCACCGTGTTGCCACCGCTGTTCGGCCTGCCCGGCACGGCGGTGGCGGTGACCATGGGACAGATCGCCCAGAGCGTCTTCATTTACCTGGGCATCCCCTTCCTCGCCGGCCTGGTCACGCGCTTCTCGCTCATCAAGGTCAAGGGGCGCGAGTGGTACGAGCAACGCTTCATCCCGAGGATCAGCCCGATCACGCTGATCGCCTTGCTGTTCACGATCATCGTCATGTTCTCACTCAAGGGCGAGTACATCGTACAGCTCCCACTCGATGTGCTGCGCATCGCGGTTCCCCTGCTCATCTACTTCGTGGTGATGTTCCTGGTGTCGTTTTTCATGAGCATGAAGGTCGGCGCGACTTACGCGCAGACGGTTACGCTCTCATTCACCGCGGCGAGCAACAACTTCGAGTTGGCCATTGCCGTGGCTGTTGCGGTGTTCACAATCTCATCGGGGGAAGCATTCGCGGCCGTCATCGGCCCACTGGTCGAGGTGCCGGTCCTGGTCGGCCTGGTGAACGTGGCGCTCTGGCTCAGAGCCAGGTACTTCGCCGATGAGGCCGCCGTCTGCACTCCGCCCGTGAATGGTGTCGCCGGCCCTGAGTGACCCCCGCTCACCCGCCCGTGCCTCGCGCACCACGTCACCTTGACGCTCATGCTCGTGCGGCGGTAGAATCGACTGTGACGCCCGGACGCCATGCCGATCAGTGCGAGTCTGCCACCGACAGCCTGCCGGACAGGGAGAGTAGCTCTTCCATGCGAGACACGAAGCCGTGCCTGTACCCGCTCCTCCGGGCGGTGGCCGTCACCATGCTGGCCGTGCTGCTGTTCTCCGCCGCGCTTGCCGACGCGACGGCTCCCACCACGGTCACGCCCGCCGACCCCGCCTGGGAGGCGCTGCGGGCCGTCTATGCCTACGACGCCTCGCTGCCGCTCGAGGTCGAGATCGCCGAGGAGACGCAGTCGGCGCAGATGATCACTCGGCGGCTGACACTGGCCGCGCATGACGGTGAGCGCATACCGGCGCTGATCCACACACCGATCGGCGGGGGGCCGTTCCCGTGTGTGTTGCTCCTGCACGGGTACGGAGGCAACGCCACCGACTACTCGGCTGTTGCACAAGCACTGCTGGTTCCCCGCGGTATCGCCCTGATGGCTATCGATGCGCGTCTGCACGGGCGTCGCGCCCTCGAGGGTGTCGAGATGTGGAGCGCGGACCTCGACCGCAGTCGACAAGCGACAATCAATACGGTCATTGACAACCGGCGCGCGCTGGATTACCTTGATACACTCGATTGCATCGACCATAGCCGCTACATGGCGCTCGGGCTGAGCATGGGCGCGATCATGGGGGCGGTACTCGGGCCGGTTGACGAGCGCATCGGGTCTGCCGCGCTGATCGTGGGCGGGGGCAACTTCAGTGGGTTGCTGGCCAACTCCGATCTGCCGCAGGTGCGTCGCATCCGCGAGGCCGGTATTACCGATGAGATGCTCGAGGACTTCGCGGAGGGTCTCGAACCCACGCAGTTCATCGGGCACTTCGGCCGGCCGCTGCTGCTCATCAACGGCCGTGACGATGAGATCGTGCCGCGCGCGAATGCCGAGGCGCTGCACGCGGCGGCCAGTGAGCCGAAAACGATAGTCTGGTACGACGGCGGCCATGTGCCGTCGCCGGCCATGCTATTCGGACCGCTGATGCAGTTTGTCGGCGCCAATCTGCTGAACTGATACGGGGCTTCGACACGCCCCGACTGGAGGATAGTCGACTATGCTGACCGCAGCAATGATCGTCGCCGTCGTGAGCGGCGTGGTACTCACCGTTTCGGTGATGATGCAGGACTCGAAAAACGCCGGCTTCAGCGCGGCGATGGGAGGCTCCGACGGGGCGCAGTTTACCAAGGGCAGCCGTGAGGAGCTTTTCGACCGGATCACGAAGGTCTCGGCGGTCNNGCGGTCGTGTGGATTGTGTCCTGCGTTTTCGTTGCTCTTCTGGCCTACCGCTGAGCGCCCGCGGCCACAACGGGGCCGCGCGACGAGCGCGTTTGACTTCGTCGCTCAGGGGGCGCTATAATAGCAGTTGGTCAGAAGGAAGGGCAGAGCATGCACTCAGGCCGACCGATGGGTCCCACAGACGCCGAACCGTGTGGCGACGGTGGGGCATTCGCTCACGTATGGGCGCCCTGGCGGATGGAGTATGTCGTGGGCAGCAAGCCCGCGCACTGCGTCTTCTGCGAAAAGACGGAACAGGGCAACGACGAGCGCAGTCACATCCTGTACAGGGCAATGCACTGCTATGTTGTGGTCAACGCGTACCCGTACAACAGCGGTCATGTGATGGTTGTGCCCTACANNACAGGCATGTGAGCCATCTGGGCGACCTGGACCGCGCCGAGCTTGCCGAGATGTTCCTGCTCGCGCAGGGCTGTGCGCGCGTGTTCAGTGACGCGCTGCACGCGCAGGGCATCAATATCGGGATGAACATCGGGCAGGCCGCGGGGGCCGGCATCGAGGACCACCTGCACCTGCACCTGGTACCGCGATGGAGTGGTGATACCAACTACATCACCACCGTTGCGGGTGTCAGGGTCGTTCCGCAGGACCCGGATGAGACTTTTGCATTCCTGATGCCGGTCTTGCGCAAGGCTCTCGATGAGTTGACAGGCGCCGATCAGGGCGGCGTGGATAGCGACCGCGCCTGAAATGTCGAGTGTGTACCGCACCTTAGCAACACGCAGACACCGAGGAGCTATTGAGGCCATGACCATGCGCCCAACACTTGTCTGCCGCACCAGCCTGGTGCTGCTCGCAGCACTGCTCTGCACCGCAATGGCACTCAGCCAGGTGCAGATCGCCAGCCCGACCAACGGTCAGACCGTTCGCGGGATGCTCAGCATCTCCGCGACCAAGTCCGACCCCAACAACGGCTGGATCGCCTACAAGATCGAGGGTCCCCAGCAGAGCGGAGACTTCTCCACCGCGGTGGTCTCCCCATTCTCCTTCAGGTGGGACACGAACCTGCGCGATGCAGCCGGTAAGGCCACCTATCCCGATGGTGAGTACACGATTACGGCCGTCGCGCACGAACCCTCCGGCAACAAGTCCGGCCAGGACAGTGTCCGCGTAACCCTCTCCAACGAACTGGCGGCCTCCGAAAAGCCCAGCTCCATCACGCTGCAGACCAACTACAAGCGCCACAGCGAACTGGCGGCCTCGGCCGAGGGCAGCGAGCGAGCCAAGCTCATTGAGCATGAGGACCTCCACCAGAAGATCATAGAGATGTTCTCGGGTTCTCTGGATGCCCGGTGGCGTGAACGGGCGATGAGCAACAGCGCCGGCGCCAGTGCGATAGTCAGGATGTTCTTCGACAAGGGCTACCACAGCTTCACCGGTTACAAGCCGACCAACCTCAGCGGCGTGGGGGACATCACCACGCTGATTGCTCAGCCCAACGCCTCACTCAAGCTCAAGCACAAGGACGACTCGCACTTCAACCTCGGGGAGTTGTACCTCGAGCTTCCCGACCGTAGCCTGCGCGAGGGCTCCACGTGGCGCAGTGACATGTACGTGCTGCCGATGCTGCGTGCCGACCGCCGCCGTGTGACCGCCAACCATCGTCTTGACGGTTTCCAGTGGGTCGGTCCGTACAAGTGCGCGCGTATCATCAGCCAGTATTCCGAGAACGACGTCAAGCTGAAACTCCGCATGGGCACAAGCACTGCTCCTGCCGGGGGGATGGGCATGCCCGGCGGCGGTGACCCCTTCGGTATGGGGGCCATGATGGGCGCAGTCGACCAGCGCATGGACCTGCTGAACAGAATGAGCGCGCCCAACGCGGAAGACCTGTCATGGGAACTCGGTGGGCCGCAGCCGGCCGGCCCGGGCGGTCCGCAGGCTGCCACGGCGCAGGGACCGGCCTCCGCCGAGATCAAGACCTCCTACAGCGGTGTGCGCATCAGCTACTTCGCCTATGAGCTCGGCCAGTTCGTTCGCAGTGAGGACATCATCACCCACAAGATGACCATCGACAGCAGTCAGTTCGGCGGCGGAATGGGTGGGGGCATGATGGGGCCCGGCATGGATGCCGGCATGATGGGGCCAGGCATGGACCCCGGAATGATGCCCCCGA
>DPJP01000052.1:1374-2780 GCA_003542955.1 Armatimonadota bacterium | reverse complement strand
GCCCGCCCAGATGTTGAGTTCGGTCATGGCGTTTCACGCTCCGTTGGATGTCTGTTGTGCGCTGCAGTCGGGCTCGCATGGTCTACGCATGAAGCGGCCGCGAGGTGCCGTTGCACGGTATGCGGATCGGCGCAACATGGGCCGCAACCGCGTGAGTGGACCCTGATTTGGGTCCCGAATGGACTATGGATGGACTATGATGCAGTGCCTATCAGGTGCGATGTGTGCCAGGACCCAGGAGAGCCGCAGCGCGTGTCAGATGAGGCCCGAATCAGCCGTTGACAACACGCGCGTGCATTGCGAGAGCAGAATGCGGAGCTTCTCCGCACGCGTCACAGGTAGGCCTGCGACGTCGTAAAGGGCAGACTCGTTTGGGTCTGTTCCAGTTAATGCGCCGCTAATGCGCCGGTGGCCTCGCCGGGTACCAGCAGGCACCCCTGCCCATGCCGCGGACGACGACTCATTTCTGCCGCCGCATCTGGTCCAGGAGGTGCCGAACCAGTCACTCCCCGGCTCAGGCAGGTCAGGCGCGTTGCTGCGTCCAACTTAGGCACACGGCGGCCGGACTCCTCCCCGACGATTGCCGCGCCGCGGCCGCGACGAAGCCCATACCATAGACGGAGACCCACCATGGCACTGGTTCACTGTGACTTCTTCTCCGAGACGCTCGGAGTCAGTACATCAATATGTGTGATCCTGCCCCAGCAGACCTCGACGCAGATCGGCATGGCATCGACGGCCTCGCACAGGAGTCACCCGACGCTCTACCTGCTCCACGGCCTCTCCGATGACCACACGATCTGGCAGCGGCGCACCTGCATCGAGCGCTATGTCGCGGAGATGGGGCTGGCCGTGGTGATGCCCGCCGTCGGCCGGAGCTGGTATACCGATATGGCTCACGGGTTGGCCTACTGGAGCTTCGTGAGCGAGGAGCTGCCCGCCCTGACGCGGTCATTCTTCCATCTCTCGGAGCGGCGGGAGGACACCTTCGTCGCGGGGCTGTCGATGGGGGGCTACGGGGCATTCAAGCTGGCGATGCGATGCCCGGAGCGCTTTGCCGCGGCGGCGAGCCTCTCCGGCGGGATGGATGTCGCCGGGCTGGCGAGGCATGTCTATATGGAGCGACGAGAGGAATTCCGGAATGTCTTCGGCGATATCAGGAAGATCAAGGGGAGCGAGAATGATCTGTTCCACCTGGCGGAGCGGTTCGCCGAGCTTGATGGGCCGAAGCCGAAGCTGTACCAGTGCTGCGGGACTGAGGATTTCATCTACCGGGATAATGTGAAGTTCCGCGATCATGCGGTCAAGCTCGGCCTGGACCTGACCTACGAGGAGGCGCCGGGCACGCACAACTGGGGCTTCTGGGATGAGTGGGTTCAGCGGGTGCTGCAGTGGCTGCCGCTCGT
>DPJP01000052.1:0-1330 GCA_003542955.1 Armatimonadota bacterium | reverse complement strand
AGCTTGGAGGGGGCAGTGAAGACGAAGCAGGAGACTATCGAGATAGAGGGGCGCCGGGTTCCGTACTCCGTGTGCATATCGAAAAGGGCGCGGCGTACGCGGCTGCAGGTGACGCCTGTCGATGGCCTGGTGGTAACCATCCCGTATGGCTGCGACCCGGCCGGGGTGCCGGAGATGCTCAGGAGCAAGGCGGCCTGGGTGCTTGAGCACATCGAGCAGATTACCACTCCGACCGCCCCGGCTATCCGCGATGGCGGCACGGTGCTGTTCCGTGGGGAGGAGATACCGGTGCATGTGACCCACCTGGGGGCCGAGGCGGAGGCATCGACAGTCAGCTACCGCAACAACGAGGTGTTCATCGGGCTGCACCCCTCACACAGGGATATGGCGGGGCATGTGTTCGAGCAGTGGATACGCGCCAACGCCCGGAACCTGATCCGGCGGGAGATCGCCTCACTCGATCCCGAGAGGCGCTTCCCGTATGACAGGCTCTACATCCGCAACCAGCAGACGAAGTGGGGGAGCTGCTCGAGTCGGCGCAACCTGTCGTTCAACTGCCGCCTGGTGATGGCGCCGCCGTTCGTGCTGCGCTACATCGTCGCGCATGAACTGGCACACCTGAAGGAACTCAACCACTCGCGGAGCTTCTGGGAGCTTGTCGAGAGCCTCTACGGGGACTACTCGGAGCCGGAGCGGTGGCTGAAGGAGAACGGCGCGCTGCTGGCCTGGCGGTGAGGAAGAGAGTGGAGGATAGGCGGAGCCCGTAACGTCGCAGGCGGCGTCACGCGCGTGGCCACGCCTATCCTCGACCGCGATGGGTCCCGGCTACCTCTGCCTAACGTAGACGCCGGAGCCGATGTAGAGCGTCGTGCCCGGGATGACCGCGACATAGCCGAGCTTCTTCTCCTCCTGCCCGGAGTTCGGGTTCATCCAGTGGTAGACCAGGAAACCGCTGTGGTCGTCGCCCGCGGCGATTCTGGACAGTTCACGGATGACATACATCCCCTTGGAGTCCTGGTAGTCGGTCTTGTCCTTGCCGGGGAAGTCCTTGAGCACCGCATNNATGGGCGATGTTGTAGTTGTTGGTGTAGTCATACACAAAGAAGTAGCCGCTCTTGTCCTTGAGGAAGCGGATCGGGTTGACGAAGGTGCGGATCATCTCGGCGTCATAGGAGCCATCGGGCGTGACGGCTACCGCGGCCAACCCCTCCGCCGCGACGGTGACGGCGGCCTTGAGAACATCACGCTCGCGCGTGGTGCCGATGCGCTCCTGCGCGAGCGCGACGCTGCCGCATGCGAGGATCAGAACGATGAGTGTGACAAGGGCCAG
>DPJP01000296.1:2308-2573 GCA_003542955.1 Armatimonadota bacterium | reverse complement strand
GGGCTACTTCCGCCGCACGCTCGGCGTGGATGTGACCGTGGGCTGGCAACTGGATACCTTCGGCCACCACGCCCAGATGCCGCAGTTGCTGCGGCTGGCGGGCTACCGGTCTTTCTGGTTCTTCCGCGGCGTGCCCGCCTGGGAGACCCCCTCCGAGTTTATCTGGGAGGGCCTCGACGGCACTCGCATCCCGGCTTTCTGGCTGCCCGAGAACTACGCAGTGACCTACGGCTCGCCGTCGACACTGCCCGAGTTCAGCCGGTTC
>DPJP01000296.1:378-2296 GCA_003542955.1 Armatimonadota bacterium | reverse complement strand
GCCCGGCGGGGCGGATGTGTGCGCACCGGAGGAGCATCTCCCCGTACTGATCGAGGAGCACAACAGGCAGGCCGAGATGCCCCTCCGCCTGCAGCTCGCCACGCCAGGCGAGGTCGAGGCGGCCCTGCTGCGGGGGGGTGACGCACCTGTCATCGCGGGGGAGCTGAACCCGATCTTCCAGGGCATCTACAGCAGCCGCATCGAGCTCAAGCAGATCAACCGGCGGCTCGAGACCCTCCTCACGACCGCCGAGAAGCTGGGCGTACTGCTCGGAGCGGCCGGGGTGCAGACCTCGGAGGAGCCGCTCTGGGAGGCCTGGGAGCGCGTCCTGTTCAACCAGGCTCACGACCTCATGTCCGGTGTGATGACCGACGGCGTCTACGAAGACACGGTGCGCAGCTTCGACTTCTCCCGCCGCATCGCCGAGCAGCAGGTCGCCGNNCTGCGTGGCTACAGCCGGGCCATCGATACACGCGGTGACGGCCTGCCCCTCGTGGTCTTCAATGCACTCGGCACGGTACGAACCGACCTGGTGAGCGCCACCTTCGGCTTCGCGACGCTGGATGTGATGGCACTGCGGGTCCTCGACCCCGAGGGCAGGCCCGTGCCGTCGCAGATCATGCGCGACGTGCGTCACGATAGCGGTGCGCTGGTCGAGGCCGAGATCGCCTTCATCGCGCGCGATGTCCCTGCCCTGGGCCACGCCGTGTACCGCGTTCTCCCCGCCGACGCGTCCGATGAAGGCGTCGCCGTGCCCGGAGAGCCGCTCACATCCGGACTGCTCGAGACAGACCTGTTGCGCGTGCAGGTCGATCCGTCGACGGGCGCGATATCGAGCATCCTGTCCAGGAGCGATTCGTGGGAGGTCCTGCGTGAGCCGGGCAATGTCGTGGTGCGCGAGGCGGATCACGGTGACTTCTGGGAGCCGTACCATTCCCTCGATGGCGGCAGTCGCATCGCGATGGAGACCCCGCACCCGGTGCCGCCCAGGGGCGAGGCCGTCTACAGCGACGAGCAGACCGCGGAGGCGGGCAGCGGCGTCTCCGGACCCGTGGTCTCCGAGTTCACCGTCGAGCACCCCTTCGGTTGCGCGGGTCGATTCGCGACCACCGTGCGCCTGTACGCGGGGCTCGCACGCATCGAGGTGCACACGCGGATCATCAACAACGACGAGTTCGTGCGCTACCGCGTGCTCTTCCCGACTACTATCGAGGCGGGCCGGGTTGTCCACGAGATCCCCTTCGGGGCCATCGCGCGCCCCGAGGGGATCGAGTTCCCAGCACAGAACTGGGCCGACTGGGGCGACGGTGCACGCGGCCTGGCGCTGCTCAACCGCGGACTGCCGGGGAACGCCGCGACGGACGGGACGATGCTCCTGTCGCTGGCCCGCAGCACCCGCATCGTCGCCTACAGCTTCGGGGGCGGATACGGCGAGGGCATGTCATCGGACACAGGTCTGGAGCTGGGCAGGGAGTTGTGCTTCGACTATGCCCTGCTGCCCCACGCCGGCACCTGGCAGGAGGCGCAGGTGGTCCGCGAGGGCCTCGAGTTCAACTCCCCGCTGCTTGCCCTGACCGCATCTGCCCACCCGGGTGCGCTGCCGGCCCGCGGAGGATACCTGGAAGTAGCACCCGACAGTGTCGTGGTGTCCGCCCTGAAGACCTCGGCGGACGGAACTGCTGTGCTGCGGGTGTACGAAGCCTCCGGCAAGGACACTCCGGGCGTCACGGTGCGCCTGCCGCAGGGCGTCGAGCGGGTCGAGGAGGTCGATCTGCTGGAAGCGTCCATCGGGCCACTGGAGCTTCACGAGGGCAAGGCGCGGCTCAATCTCCGCCGCTTCGAGATCAAGACGCTGCGCTTCAGGCTCCGGTGACGGCGTGAGACCTCGAGGACACCACACCTGTCTCACACTGCGCCC
>DPJP01000296.1:0-357 GCA_003542955.1 Armatimonadota bacterium | reverse complement strand
TCGCCATGGGTTACCGCTGCCGAGGTCTGGCGCTGCAGATCCGCCGGAAGTCACAAACAAGCGGGGTGTCCCCGGACATGAGGACACCCCGCCGCCGTCTACGTTCTCGTCAGGCCAGGTCGAAGCGGTCCAGGTTCATTACCTTGTCCCATACCGCCACGAAGTCATGCAGGAGCTTCTCCGGGGCATCGGCGCACGCGTAGACCTCCGCGATAGCCCGGAGCTGCGAGTTGGCGCCGAAGAGCAGGTCGACGCGCGTGGCGGTCCACTTCAGTTCGCCCGTGGCGCGGTCGCGGCCCTCGAAGACGTCTGCGTCGTCTGAGGTGGGCTTCCATTCCGTGCCCATGTCGAGCAGGT
>DPJP01000487.1:47872-48153 GCA_003542955.1 Armatimonadota bacterium | reverse complement strand
CTGCCTGTGCAACTTCGACCAGAACTCCATCGAGGCGATGAGCAACCTCGTCAAGAAGGCCTTCGCCGCGCGTGGGGAGATATTCAAGGCGACGCAGTTTTTCGCTGCGCAGGAGGATGCGTCCAAGGAGAATCCCCTTGCTGCTATCCCGATGCCGCAGGTGACCCAGGAGCAGCTCGACCAGATGCTTGGCGCCTGTGGGCAGGACGGCAGGCTGAAGGCCGCGGTCTACCTGTACGCAGGCAACTTCCGGGAGGCAATGCTCGCAGCCGAGCTTCACA
>DPJP01000487.1:43598-47841 GCA_003542955.1 Armatimonadota bacterium | reverse complement strand
CCAAGGACATGCTGATGGCGCTCGGCCAGGTGGCGCGCGTCTTCAAGGCCAAGGACCTCAACCTCGTCCGTGGCAACCAGTTCCTCGAGTACGCGAAGGCGGGCAACGGCACGAACCCACTGGATGCCTTCTGGCAGGAGGTCGGCCAATGAGACTCCGCGGCGTCCTGCCGGTCATCGGGCTTCTGCTTGCCGCTTCCACCGTCACGCGGGCGATGGACCTGCGCGACATGCCTCCATGGATGCGTGACATGATCCGGCCGGTCTACATCGACTGGCAGCAGGTGGCTGAGCAGGCGAGCCTCGACCCGGCGGGAGTGCACATCTGGGGGCCCCTGGAGACCTTTCCCGCGCCTGCCGGTGTGCGTGTTGCGGCACCCGGAGTCGCCCCAGTGACGGCACCCGTGGCATCGGCGAGCCCCGTGGTTGGTGCGACCGTGGCCGGACAGGTCACGCTCGCGCCGCCCTCCGGCACGGGTACTGCCGCAGCAGCAGCCGTCCGCGCGCCTGCGGGGCCGGTGTCTGTCGGGGAGCAGGGCGTCCACTTGGGGGACGTCGGTGCTGACTTGGTTGAGGGCACCGCTGCTTCAGCGCGATCGGTTCGGGCAGCGCGATGGTTGGACTTTCGGGTGCCTGACGCGGTCGATCCGCGCGCCGCCTCACTGTTGCACTGGTCGCAGGCCTTGCTCGGAGATGGCTCGATCGGCCCAGAGGACTTCCCCGAGTGGGCAGATGAGCATCACATAACACTCGATTCCCTGGTCGGCGCGCTCGAAGCGATGCCTATCCGCAAGCGGATGGCACTGGACTACCTGCCGGTATGCGCCAGCGTGTGGCTGCGCCATGGACAGGACGTACGCGCATGCCACACGCTGCCACCGAAGTCGCGGCTTCTGGTCGCCAGCTACCTCGAGGTTGAGGGCAAAACCGAGGAGGCTCTGGAGCTCTGCTCGTCGACCAGCGATGAGGAGTTGAGCCGCCTGTCTGATCGGGAGGTACTCGCCGGTATAGGAGAGACCCTGTTCTTCGCCAACATGGCCCAGCGGGTCGCCATCTGGGCATGGAAGCGCGCAGCAGATCTGCGAGGCCCCGACACGCAAGCGTGGTACGCCGCGCAACTCCAGACCATGTGTCAGCGGATTGATGACCCCGAAGTCACACGGCGCGAACTGTTGCCGTGGGTTGAGACAGCGTTGGCCTCGCCAACCTCTCCCGCTCATTGGCGCCATGGAGTCGTGGCCATTGTCTGGGCCACCGGGCACTGCGAAGGGTTCGGGAGAGCGCGGGCTGCGGCCCAGCGGTACCTCGCCGTCACCCAAGACCGAGGAATCGACGATCCTCTCCTGGCGCCCTCAGTATGGCTGGTGTTGGCCCGCCTCGCCAGAGATGCTGGCGAGGTCGGCGACGCTGCGGCCTTGTATCGCGACGTGCTCACCTCAGGCGCCCCAGAGCCACGGCTTGCGGAGGTGGCGGAGCTGGAGCTGGTCGACATGGGAGAGGCAGTAGCGGATGCCGGGCACGTTCGGCCGCGGTTCGCCGCGACCGCCCCGAGACGGGTCCTCCTGTCTCACTCGAGCATAGAGGCGAGCGCGGCGACCATCGTGGTTTTCGGGAACTACCTGCTCCGCGTCACCGGGCTGGCATGTGACGCCGAAGACGTTCACGCCAGGATCGGCGCCGTGTCGATGCACGGCTCTGAGGCAGAGCAGCGGGTGCACGTGCAGGCAACCTCCGGTTGGGACGGGGAGCCATGCACACTGAAGATATGTCTGAACGACCCCCATGCGCCGGAGTCACTTGTGCGCGTGTGCAGTCGCTGAGTGGCATGTGCCCATATTGACGGTACTTGGGTGACGTCGAGTAACGGCCGCACGATCAGACGCGGGCAAAGGGAGATGAGCACGGATGAGGTGGATACGGAGTATCGCCACTCTCGCAGTGGTCTTCAGCACCATCGGGGTGTGCGCATCAACCGCGCAGTGCGCAGACTGCGGCTGCGGGTATGCGGGCTGTCCGGGCCCGAACCAGTGCAACAAGGCAACCTGCATTGAGGAGGCGTGTTGGTGTCTCGGAGGCCCCTGCGGTCATTGCCGTACTCACTGCTCCTGGGTAGATGGGTGCGTCGACTGCAACTACCCGGACAGCTGTAGAATCATCGTGGTATGCAGTTGGTCGCCTGACTCTGGCTGTGACGGCACACCTGGTGCGGGGCTCTGCACTGATGGGTGCTGCCCGACTTGCCCGCCCACGAAGGCCTGTGCGTGCTTTGCGCCCGAGACGTATTACTCCTACCTTTGCCACTGTTCGGTGGGGCTGTGCAACTGCCACTAGACGGACCACCACCAGAACGCGTAGGCCCGCTTTTGGACGCGGTTGACGAGGGATGGTGTAGGGATGGGGACACAACCGATCATCATGGTTCGAAGACTTGCCATCGCGGTCGGAGCCGCCGCCTCCGTATTGGCCATCGTCATTGCCTCACACGCGCAAGCCCCGCACAGGCGCCTGCCCGATTTCCAGGTGCTCATGCCGGATGTGCCCGCGAGCATTTACGGTGGGCAGCTTGCCGCCGCAGTTGCTGCGTTCAACGGCGAGCGCTTCACGGAAGCCCAGGAGATGCTTCAGCAGCAGTTGGGCAGCAACATGCTCTCACCTGATGAACGCTTGGTGGGCTACATGATCCTGGCCCAGTGCGCATACGCCGATGAGAGGTTTGCCGAGGCCCGGCAACTCATGGAAGCCGCCCTCAGTGCCACCGAGGGCGCGGGCATCGACATGGGCGTCATGGCGGACGCCCACTGGCTCCTGGCCATCGCCCATGCGCCGGCAGCGGATGCGATGACGACAGCCGATGCAGTAGAATTCGTTCGTTTCGCTGCGCGGTTTCCCACCGCGGCCGTCAGCACGTACGCTCTGAACCACGTCGGGCGTGATGCCACGGAGGTGACTGACCTTCTGTCGGAGCTGGACGCTCTGTCACGGCAGCCCGAAGCGGCGGCCGGGTACTCAGCTCTGCGCCTCTTGTCCGATATCTGCCAACGGGCTCGCATGTACGACCAAGCCATCGCCACCTACCGGCGCGCTTCACTGCTCTACCCTAATAGCGAGATGGCTGCCGTTGCTGACCGGATGGAGACCGCGCTTCGCCAGCGGCGGGAGGCTATCGACGAAGCGTCCATGACAGCAGGGGGTTGAAGAAGTGCCTGGCGGGCGCTTGCAGGCCGGTCACAGTCACGCGGAGGGGGTGGGCCTATGCCACGGCTTCACACATTGCCTCCTGGTTGCCGTCCTCTTCCCACTACCTGCCAAAGCGTGAGATAGCTCGAGTGATCTGAGTAACATGGCCCAGAGAGCCATGCTCTGGTCGACGGACCATGACGGCATGCTCGCGTGCGGGGCGGGGTTCACGTGGCGCGCTCATATCCCATCCTGCCTGAGCAGCCGACGGGTGCCTCAGTGCCTGCCCGATATGCTGGTACCACGATGACCCTTGTGACAGCGACGACTGCGAAGCCGTGAACGTGGCATTCACGTGTCAGGGCGGCGAGACGTGCAACGGAGACAGCACGGGAGACTGCTGGCACGGGTGCTGCCTCGGTGAGGACGACTGCTGGGCGTGGATCCCCTGCAAGTGCATCACACCGTTTGGCCCTGGCCCCCACTACGAGTGCAGGCGGTGTCTCGCCAGCGAGACTTGCCTCTGTCCGTAGCCGCCGTGTGGACGGCCGGACACAGCCAACGGGGCAAGGAGGGACCCAGGGAGATGAGTGCGTCGCGGAGAGCGATAGGTATCACGATGGGATCAGTTCTGCTGTTGGGCCTGCTGGCCAGGTTTGCCGGCGTGCAGGAACAAGGCGCGCAGGACTGGGTGACGCTCGAGGCACCGGTTGTAGCCGAAGCGCAAGCGCAACTGCTCGCCCGGACCATGGACAAGTTCTTTGCGCACCTGATTCAGCGGGACTTGGACGGCGCATTGCGGATGGTAGCACCCGGCGATCGCGCTGCCGCTCAGATGACGGGTCTGTTCGCGTGCAGCATGTACGACAAAGTGCTTGGCGCGGTGCCACACACGCCACCGAGATATGTTGGCCCAGGCGTCATCGAGTTCGCCTCGCAGGTGACATGGGAGATGCGGGGGGGGGTGGAGCAGGGCGCTCCTGGAACGCGACAGAACCTCCTGGAGCGTGCCTGGTTCGCGTCGGACGACGGATTCGAGCTGATATGGCTTGGGCGTGCCGGACCCG
>DPJP01000487.1:38266-43565 GCA_003542955.1 Armatimonadota bacterium | reverse complement strand
CGCGAATTCCATAGGAGGCAACTGATCGGCGCGATCTCCTCCCAGTGGCCAGGATTTGCGGGTGGCGAAGAGGGAGCGCTTGCGGCAGTTGACGCCTGGCGAAGCGAACAAGCAGGGGCATTCGGGGAACCCCGCCGCCATCGCGCGCCGCCCTTCCCCATGGCGCGCTTCGTCGGCTTCCATGGGAACGACGTAGTTGCCGAGCGTGATGTCATCTACGACAAGCCGCCTCACGGCTCCACGCGTGTAAGATACCGCTTCAGACTCGTTAGGGAGACGACCAAGTACGAGCCTGATCCCTCAGAGATGCCGTCCTACCCGTGGAAACTAGCGGAGATACGGGTAGCGGAGAGCGCACCGGCTGCTCTGCCCCCAAGCGACGACGGCAAGTGAGCAGTCTCTCGTGCTGACAGACGTGGGAGAGCGGGGTAGCCTCCGCTCGCCATAGCGAGGCAGGGGTGCTCGAGATGACCAGAGACCGATGGGTGCGGTCGATGCTGAGGTGCGTAGCGATAGTCGCCCTGTGCACGGGACTGGCGGCAGCGTTGCCGTGCGCACACGCCCAGTGCTGCGGCTGCGGCGGCGCGGGTTGTCCAGTTGCGACGTGCTCCCAGGCGGAATGCGGCGGCACGGGCAACTGCTGCTGGGACGGGTGCAGCCCAAGCTACGTAGCGTCGTGCACGTGCGGCATGGTCTGCCTGAACGCAGACACGTCGGACCTCCCGTGCTATGACCTGGGCGGCGTCCAGGGCACACCCCGCAACTGCGGCGCTGCCGGATCAGTCGGGTGTGACGGACTGGCCTGTAACCCGACGGTGTGTGACACCTACTGCCCTAGTAGTGGCCGCTTACCTTGTGGCGATGGTACTCCGCCGTGCCACAACTACCCAGTTGACCGATGCTGTGCAAACGTGTGTAACGGCGGCGCCCCAGCGACGGGGTCATGTTGCGCGGACTGCACGAGCGGCTCAGGGTTTGCTCAGTGCCTCAGATATGCTCCTCCGTGCTGGGCGGGTTTGGTCCCGCAGCGTCTGTGCTGTGATGCGAGTGGCGACTTCGTGCTCGGCACGGCCCACGTGTGCGGCTTCTTGGAGGGCCTGGCCTTCAAGCCCGGGTGCCGCTAGTAGTCGCTGGGGCCGCGCGACGCGCACACAGCGTAGACGCTGGCGCGCGTGAGCGCAGGTCACGCCCGGCACCACTCTGGGGGAACGTGTGGCCCCCCGCCCAAGCATGGCGCACGCAGTGCCTGCCAATCGTTCAGCGCTGAACTCAGGCGAAGTGAAGGGAAGGATGTCTCCATGTCCCAGCGCGCCAGACGCGCACTACTGATCGCGACCGTCGTCACGATCTTCATTGGAGCACTACTCACCAGCCGAGCACGCGGCCCCTGGAGCACGGACGCTGCGGCAGATGACAACGCCCAGGCGGGGCCGGCCGCTGGCCCTTTGGGCAACATCCAGTATGACCCATTCGTGTCGAGGACCATCGACTGGTTGCGAGTGCTGCGCGACCACGATGTGGAAGATGAGATCCACGCGGCCGAGAGGGCAGCCTGGGATGCTGACTTCGCCCGCGCAGTACGCCTCTACAATGATGCCCTGGGCCAAGTTGAGGACGAGCAGGACGTTGCGCTGTTCATCCAGGCGTGCTTGGTTGCGGAATATGCGATGGCCGATGATCGCCAAGCAGTTCTGCAGGTGGCGGGGGCCGCCCTGCCGCGCGCGGAGCAGGTAGCGCGTGGTGGGGCGCGCATTGAGCAGCCCCTCCTCATCCTGTCGTGCATGTTGATCGTGGACCCTATTGTGCTGTGGGGGGATGGCACTCGGGCTGAGGAATTGACCGTGGCCGCTCAAGTCGCTGAACACGCCGCGTCAAGTGCGCGCGAGCTGCGCATCCTAGTAGAGCAGTGGGCCCGGGAGCATTCGGCGCCCCAGGCAGGCAACAGCGTCGACGAACTCCACGACTGGGCAAGCCGGAGCGACGCATTGGCCGCCCGTGCACGGGCCCGCTTGGGGCGGCGTGCTGAGGCCATTCCTACGCTGCGTGATGTCGTCGATGACGCCGACCGTGACACGGCGCTGGGCTTTGGCCTCTACTGCTTGGGGGTTACTCTCGTGGAGACGGGCGCCAGAGAGGAGGCGCAAGATGCACTCACCCGCGGGCTGGTAGCCATCGATGCTGTTCTGGCCTCTTTCGGCGAGAGATGCCCGCGAGAATATGTCTGGATGCGCGACGACACAGAGCGTCTCCGTGCAGACCTGGACCCCGCGCGGCGCGTAGCGTGGTTCTGCCGGCTATGGCAGGACAACAGACTTGAGGAGATGCCCGAGTTCGGAACGGGGGGCACTGCGCCCCGGGGCGCCTTCCTGGATGCTGCACGTGAAGCGGCCGCATCGGGTGATCTCGCCGGACTGGTCGGTTTTGGTGCCCCCGAGGCCATCTCCGGGGCACAAGACGATAGGGCCAAGGTGAGCATTGAACTCTCATTCGGCCGCGATACGCCGCCCCTTCTAGTCACAGGAGACACATTGTTCTCCCTCTCCCGCACAGAAGGTGGGTGGCGCATAGTCGACGCTGCACCTGCAGGTATGGGTGCCGAGCAGTAGCCAACCGATCTGGGTTCTGGCGGGTCGCTCCTCGGTATCCGTGTCTCACAGGCCGGAATCACGGGACTACTGCTCTATCGGTATTCCCTGACGCGCCCTGCCCCAGCGAACGGAGGGCCATCGTGCATCGTGGCTTCACACTCATCGAGTTGCTTGTTGTGATCGCGATCATCGCCTTACTGGCCGCCATCCTCTTCCCCGTGTTCGCCAAGGCGAGAGAGAAGGGCCGACAAGCGGCGTGCTGCAGCAACCTGCGTAACATGGTCCAGGGAGCCATGCTCTACTCCATGGACTACGACGGCATGGTCGTGATGTGTGGGACCGGCATCCCGTGGTTCGACCGCATCCAGCCCTACCTGAGGAATCGGCAGGTGCTCTACTGCCCCTCCGACCCAAAGCCGCCGGGAACGCGCACAGCGTGCACCTGTTCGAGCGCAGGGGGCAGCGCCTGCTGTACGCCCCAGACACCCCCGGCGTCCTCCGTCTCGACGAAGTGTCCCATCGGTTGATGTCGCTCCGTGCTCAGGGCGTTTCGCTGCGCGCGTGTGCTGATGCCGTTGCCGCCGACCACGGCGTCGAGGCGGCCCAGAGGGCATGCCGGGAGATGCACTTTCTCTCTCGCCATGGTGTCCTCCAGCGGTGCCGGACCGAGCCGCCGGTGCGCGAGAAGCACGCGCGTCTTGTGCGCTGCTACGTTCGATGGCCGAGCAAAGGCATCCAGCTATTCGTGACGGAGCCCTGTAACCTGCGCTGTCGCTACTGCTATGCATGGCACAACGACGCGCTCCGCGGGCCACAGATGCCAATGGATGTCGCCGACGCCGCCATCGACTTCGCCTTGCGCAGGAACGGGAACCTGCGTCGCATGAACATCACGTTCTTCGGCGGGGAGCCTCTGCTCAACTTCGGCCTCATCGAGCATGTGGTCATCCACGCGAGGGAGCGCGCCCGCAAACTCGGCAAGCGTGTGCACCTCGGTATAGTCACCAATGGCACGCTGGTCGATGAGGAGATCGCCGCGTTCCTCAAGCGCCATCGTGTCGGTGTCACACTGAGTCTTGATGGCCCCCCCGAGATCCAGAACCACATGCGCCCCATGCCCCACGACCGCCCGTCCTTCGATGCAACCATGCGTGGCGCACGCGTTTTGCAGGCTGCGGGGATCAGCTTCCTCACGCGCGCAACGGTCACGCCGCTGTGCACCGACAGAATGGCCCTCGCGGCGTACTTCGAGAGGGAGCGTCTGCTGCCTCTGCAACTGACTTGCGCCGAGGGCAGAACGGAAGGGCAATCGAGCTTCGACATCCAGCGTGAGCATTGGCCCGACCTCAGGCGTGCCGACGAGCACGTTGCCGACACTATCCTCGGCCGTCTGGCGGCGGGCAGACGCGTGGCCTACGACCCATTCGCACCGATGCTGAGCAGCATCCACTCGGCCTCCAGCCCGTCGCTCCCATGTGGGGTGACGCGGGCGGTCACCACTGTTGGCGTGGACGGGCGGCTCTACCCATGCCACCGCTACGTGGGGATGGACAACTACGTCATGGGCGACGTGTGGAGTGGCGTTGACCGGCACGTCCATGCCGATTACATCCGCCGGTACTTCGAGGCACGCAGACAATGCGAGACATGCTGGGCCGCGCCTGCGTGCAACCTGCGGTGCCCGTGGTACATGTCATGCGAGGACGGCTCATTCCTGCCCCCCGCTGAATGGCGCTGTGCCGAAGCCCAGGAATGGGCGGAGAGATGCATCTGGCTCTACGGGGTCCTCACAGAGCAGCACCCCGACTACCTTCAGAGGGTTGTTGGCAGCAAGGCAGCGGCGACAGCGAAGGATACCCATTCGTCGTCCGCCTGCGCCCCGTACCCCAACAGCGACACCTTCGACGCGGACTGCCACTGAGGGGGGCCACAGCGCCGGACGTCTCGCGGAGGGGCGCCGTCCCCAGTTCAGGCCACGTGTGCCGAGTCGGGGACAGCGACCCATCCGCGTGCAATCGGCTGGGCGTCGGCGAAAGCGGAAGGGCCGGATGGGTGGCAGTCCCCGGGCTACTGCGCGCGCACGGGCGCCCACGACCCAGTGGGGCGCTACTGCCCGCCCACGACGGTCAACTCCAGCTTCAGCGGCATGTCGGGGACCTTGTAGCCCTGGAACTCCATCGCGCCGGTGTAGGCGCCGGGCTGCGCGGCAGCGGGGATCAGCAGCCGGAACCAGCATGGCAACACCTGGTCACCGTCAATGCCAGTACGCTCCGAGGCGGGCCGCAGGCGATACGGGCACAGCGGGAACTGCCTATCTGCTTCCTCCAGCGGTGCGGAGCGCGTAATCGCGAAGAAGCACTCGAGGGAGAACTCGCCGACGTCACCGGCCGAGCCCTTGAGTTTGCGGGGGAGCTTCACCTTCACATCATCTATCGGCTTGAGGATGGGTACCGCCACAAGCTGGAAGTAGACCTCCTGCCCGGCCTGCCCCTGGACCTTCACCGTGTTTGTGAAGGAGCCGGCGAAGGCGCGTGCGGGTGGTGCGATGAACTCGGCGGGCCTGACCTGCGAGATCGCCCAGCGGGGGCGCTTGATCTGGCTGCGGATCGCGTATGAGTAGGCCCGGAGAGGAGCCGAGGTGGCTTTGAGCGCGGTGATGTCGGCATCCAGGAGCGTCGAGCCCTCGCGCACCTGCTCCCAGTCGCCGCCGT
>DPJP01000487.1:23336-38247 GCA_003542955.1 Armatimonadota bacterium | reverse complement strand
CAAGCCGTGAGAGCGCCTCGAGCCGCGTCCCGAGCTTTTCGAGCGTCTCGGTTGCCTCGGCATAGCCGGCCATGTCGCCGGGCAGGTAGTCCGGATCGATCTCGCGGACGAGGTGGCTGTAGCGGCGGCTGACGGAGCGCAGTGCCTGCAGAGCAGTCTCGCTGCTCGTCTCGGCAAGCGCGGGCAGAGCGATACACGCGGCAAGCGCGGCCACGAACAGGCTCCGGGTTGTCGGCATGGGATGGGGCATCCTACTTTTTCCTCTTCTTTTCCCTGTCGGGCTCGTACTTCTTGCGGCCGCGTGATCTCCGCTTCGGGGCGATCTTCTCCCACTTGTGGTGCAGCCACAGGAGCAGGTAGCCGCCGCCGGCCAGCCCGCCGCCGATGAAGACCGCGGCGACGAGCACCGGCAGCGGCCCACCGGTACTCACCCACTGCTCGTAGTACTTGAACGTCCTGAACATCGCGTACAGGCCAAGCGCCGCGCCACCAAGCGCGCCGATCATGGTGAAGAGCAACCTGCTGATATCCTGGGTCAGTTTCATCTACGGCGTGATCCCCTCGAGTATTGCCTGGAAGTTGCGGCCCAGAAGCTTCTCTTTGGCGGTATCGCTGATCTCGGCGAACAGAATGGGGCCGATCTCATGGGCGAGGTTCAGCCACGCGATGTCTGAGCCGAACAGCACCCGGTCCTCCCCACAGCCTTCGACAAGCCGCTCGATGCTGCGGTTGTACTTCGGGTAGCCGGTGGTGTCGAAGAACATGTTCTCAACGCCGGCGCAGACCTCGATGATCGCGTCGATGGCGTTGGGCGCGGTGGCATGGGCGATGATGAAGGGCATCTGGGGGTATTCGCGCGCGAGTGAGGCGTAGCCCGGCAGCCCGCCGATGTAGTCGGTCAGGTGGGTCAGCAGCGGGATGCGCCGCGCGGCGCAGTACTCGACCGCGGGGCGATAGTGTGCGTGCTCGGGCGGCGTCTTGTGCCATGCCGAGTGGAATTTGAGCATTCGCATCCCGAGCTGCTCAAAGCACCTGAGCGTCTCGCTCTCGACCGTCTCCGGGTAGTTGGGGTTGATGCAGCAGTGGCCGATGATTCGGTCCGGGTACTGCATCATCGCCCGCGCGGTTGCGGTGTTGCCGTCAACGACCTCGCCCTCGAGCGCCGACAGCGCATTGATACCGACCTTGTCGACGCCGATCGAGTCCATGGCGGCGATGATGCCGTCGATGCCGTCGTTAGGGACGAAGTAGCGGCTGTGCGGGCCGATGTGCGCGTGGCAGTCGATGACCAGCAGGTCGGCGAGGATGTCCTTGATCGCTTCGAGATTGCGGACCTGCTCCATGACTATGTCGAAGCTGAATGCAGCCATCAGCGCTTCACCCCCCCGAGCAGCCCGACGAGGTTCTCGCGGGCGATCCTGAGCTTCTCCTGCCTGCTGATGCGCGCGCAGGCGAGCATAGTCATCGCGGAGGCGGGTGTGAACTCCGGCCAACCGCTGCCGAACAGCAGCCGCTCGGCGCCGATCAGGGGTATCAGGTCCTCGAGCCCGTCGTGCACCTCGTAGCCGTGCAGCTCGGGGTAGATGTTCTTTCGCCGGGCAAGGACGCCATAGGCGTTGCGCGTCATGCCGTAGCTGAAGCTGGTGAGCACGATCGGGAGTTGTGGGAAGTCGCCGGCGACTGCATCGAGCACGACCCAGTCAGCGAACAGGCTGATGTTGATGCACAGCGGCATACGGTGCTGCTGCAGAACCTCGAGCAGCTCCCCGCAGAACTGCGAGTTGAATGCGTAGCCGTGGGCCGAGGGCGTCAGCCGAACGGCGCGCACGCCCTGGTCGATGAGCGCGGGGATATGCTCGGCCGGCGGCGGGAACTCGCGCGTCGCCGGCGGCAGCAGCGTCACGCACGCGTGCAGCCGCGGATTGGCGCGGGTGGCATCAAGCAACAACCTGTTGCCGACGCTCGGGTGCGTCTCATCACCGCAGGCGCTGTAGACCAGGGCCTCGGTGATGCCAAAGCGGTCAAGGGCGGCCAACAGCCCCTCGAGGCTGCCCTGCGGCTCGTAATGGGGCCGTGCCCTCAAGAGCCCCAGCCGTGCGCAGGCGTCAAACCACTGCACAGACACAATAGCGCCTCCACTTGCGACGGTGTGCCGGACAGCCTGCACGTTCGCTCTCGTCGAGCCCCTCACCTGCAGACGGGCGAGTGGGATGCGCGCGGCGACGGATGCGTTGCGCGGAGCGGTCAGCGGCCGCGGAAGATACGATCGATCGTCGCCATCAGGTCGGCGCCGGAGAACGGCTTGACGACGTGGGCATCGAAACCGGTGGAGGCCGGGTCCCGAACGGCATCCGCGCCCGCATCACCGGTTACGGCGATGGTTCGGATGTGGGCCCATGAATCGTGCTGCTTGATCCTCATGGCGACCTGCGAGCCGTCGACATCGGGCAGACCGAGGTCGATGACCGCCACCTGGATCGGGTCGCGCTCCAGCACCTCGAGTGCCTCGGCGCCCGTCCTGGCGGTGCTGACGGTATAGCCGCAGCTCCGGAGCAGCATCCCGGTCAGCTCGACGACATCGGCCATGTCGTCGACAATGAGAACGTGAGGCTTCCCCCCAACGACACCATCCGTCATCGGCATTACTCCCTCTCACCAGTCCCAGCCGTTCTGCTCGTCCGGACCGGCGGTACATGGCCCGGCACAGCCCGCCGACGAGTACATCAGTCTATCTCCGGCGGTCACGCCTCGGCCCTATTCGCCACCGCGCACGAGACCACATTCATCGGCGTCAGACTCTGTATGCCCCCAGAGACGTCAGGAGCGGCTCGCCGTCGCAGGCAAGTACATCCACGGCGACCGCCCGCGCGGTCACGGTTGGGAAGGTGTCGATCTTCTTGTGCCCGATGGCCGAGCCCACGGCGACACCCTCCCACTTCGGGTCGAGAAGAGCCCTGACGCGGTACTCCCGGATCCGCTGGCCCCGTGAGATGTCCTCCGAGAGGATGACCTGGTTGACCGCCGTCGGCTGCTCGAAGTCGACCTGCAGAGAGCCCGCGGAGCCGGTGACCTCCCCAAGCGGCGTACCGAAGCAGCGCTCAAGCTCGCGCCCGAACTCACCCAGCCGCTCGACGTCGGGCTCGGGCAAGAGCCCCCGCGTGTCGGGGCCGACATTGAGCAACAGGTTCGCCCCGCGACCCACCGAGCACCTGTAGATGTCGACCAGCCGCCGAGTGCTCTTGAGCGTAGGGAGGTCATGGGTGTTCCAGAACCAGTTGGCGCGGATCCGGGCGTCACACTCGGCCGGGCACCAGTGTGGAAAGCTTTCGCGGTACGCGGGCGTCAGGAAGTCGTGGCGCAGGTCTGCCGGGGCGTCAACAACACACCAGCATGGATCGGGCGCAAGACCGTCCTCGTTGCCGACCCAGCGGTAGTCGGGCTCACCGATGCTGAAGATGCATGTCTCAGGCTGAATCTCCCTGATCGCCCCGATGATCCGCGTCCAGTCGTAGACATGCCCCTCCGACCCGGCGCCGTCGAGCCATACGCAGGCCACATCGCCGTAGCGGGTGAGCAACTCACGCCACTGCCTGATGTAGAAGTCGTCGTACGCCGCGGCGTCGGAGTAGCAGGGCTCGTGTCTGTCCCAGGGGGAGAGGTAGAGGCCGAGGGCCAGTCCATGGGCCCGACAGGCGGCGGCGACCATCTCGACCATATCGCCCTTGCCGGCGTGCCATGGACTCGAGCTGATGGCGTGGTCGGTCGTGTCCGTGGGCCAGGTGCAGAAGCCATCGTGGTGCTTGGCGGTGAACACCAGGTAGCGCATGCCCGCGCTGACGGCAGCCTGCGCCCAATGGTGTGGGTCGAACTCGGTCGGGTTCACGACGGCGGGGTCCTCGGCGCCCGTCCCCCACTCCTGGTCGAGGAATGTGTTGGGGCCGAAGTGGCAGAACATGCCGAACTCAAGCTCCTGCCAGGCAGACTGACGCGGAGCGGGCTTGACCTCGGCCGATGGTGTTCGCATGGATGTGCTCCCGTCCTCGGGTAGCCGGCGCCTGTGTCGGGGCCGGTCAGGGAACGAATATCCTGACCAGGTTCGGCGTCATCAGCGCGGTTTTCAGTGGGCTGGGATGCCATGGCCAGAGCGTCGGCGGATATGCCATGACCATCCAGTGTGTGCCGGTCTCAGTCGCGGAGAGCGCGGTCGCGTCGGCTGCGGTGCGGGCGACGACACGCGTCTCGTACTCGATGTGGAAGCCCCTCATGGCGTAGTCGATCTCGCGGGAGATGTGCTCGGCGCGCTTCGCATCGACATCGGTCAGGCCGATGCGGAGGGGGACGTTCATGGTCGCGCATAGCTCGGCGGCGACCGACATGGCCCGCCCGCTGGGCGCATCATCCCAGAACAGCACGCCGACGGTGGTCAGGCGCTGATAGGCCGTCGCACAGACCATGAGCGGGACTGAGCAATGCCGCAACAGGGAGTTGAGCGTAGAGCCGATGCGCTGCCCGCGCCCCGGCGGACGTTTCTGGCCGACAACAACCATGTTGTGCATCCGGCCCAGCTCGGCCAAGCGCTCGCCGGGGTTGCCGAACAGCCCGCGCTGCGTGCAGCGGACCTGCGCGCCCTGACAGGTCTCGACGGCATCTGCCAGCACGTTCGGGTAATCCGGGATGGGGCGCTCATCCGGGTCCAGGCCGGCCTGCGCCGCGGCGACGGCGCTCGCTCCCGCGCCCGTCTGGGAACCGGGCATCTCGAGCGAGGCGCCCCGCTCCGTCTCGTTCACATTGACCAGGTGGACCCATGACCCGGCGGCATCGGCGATGTCGATGACCTGCGCGAGCGCGGTGCGGCTGCCGTCTGAGTCGTCATAGCCGAGCAGGATGTTATTGAGCATTCGATCTCCCTACCACACGGCCGCGGTGGGTCGCTCCCGGACTGCGCGTATCGGCTCAGAAGTCGTCGACGCGCTCGATCAGCGACCCGCCCTCTTTCCACTCCCCCGAGTCATCCTCCTCGTCCTTGTCTGCGACGGGCTCTTCGACCTCCATCTGCTCGAGGATGCGCTCTGTCTCGGCAGCCTCCGCGGCGGTCTTCTGCCGCACCTGCTCGAGTTCGTCCCTGGTCTTGGCGACGCTCTCGAGGCCGACGACATCCTGGCCGGCCGCCCCCGTCGCCTCGGCCACATCGCGATCGACCATGAAGCCGATCATCCCCCGCTTGCCGAGGGTGCGCAGGTACTCGGTCAAGGAGACCTCAGTCTCGCGCCGGGTGACCTTGAGGTGTGAGGAGAGCATTGTCACCAGATCGGATACGGTGTTCTCGCCATCGCAGTTGATCCAGACCAGTGAGCCGACGTCGTCGAGGGTGATGCTTCTGCGCTCGGGCACCATGAAGAGCCAGCCGAGTGCTTTGCCGGGGACGTCGCTCCGGCGCTCGACGGTGATCACGACGTTGTCGTCGTCGTTGACCTTCCAGTGGAGGGCCGGATTGCGCACCGGTCTGGCCTCCATAGCCTGCTCCCGCGTGAGCTGCTGCTGGGCCTTGCGCAAGCCGAACCTGGCCAGCAGCCCGTTCACTCCATCCATCACACGCACTCGGAGACATCCTTCCATCGCTCACGCCGGGGAGCCCGTGGGCGCCGCGCGNNGGGCGATCGTTGTTCGGCAGATGCCCTATCTTACCACTCTGAGCCCGTCCGTGCACCCCTGCACAAGCGTCAGGACGGTGACCTCCGGCGGGCAATGGAAACGCGCCGCCGTCCCCGCGCCACTGCCGCGGCTGACGTAGGCGACGGTGTCGGGCCCGACGCGCATGAGGCCGCACGCGCGGTCTCGCCTGCGCCAGACCGGCGCCCACGGCGACCCGATCAGCGGCAGGCGGATCTGCCCACCGTGTGTGTGCCCGCAGAGGATCAGGTGCGCCCACTCGGCCCCGGGCTCGTCGAAGACGTCGGGGCTGTGCGACAGCAGTATGCGCACGTCGGCAAGGGGCGCATCGGCCAGCGCCACGGAGATGTCGTCGAAACCGCATGACGGGTCACCAACACCCGCCACCGCGAGCATGTGTCCGTTGACCGCAATGCGCCGGTGCTCGTTGAAGAGCACGTCGACGCCGATCGTCTCCATGCCCTCGACCCAGCGCTGCACCGTGTCGAGGTCCACATTCTCCCTGAAGGTGTTCAGTTCCAGCGAGCGGTCCAGGTCGTGGTTGCCAAGCACGGCGTAGACCCCGTACTCGGCATCCAGGGGGGCCATGATCTTCACTGCATGGCTCATGNNTGAGATCGGCCCGTTCGGCCATCGCCAGATCTATGGCGCGCAGGCCCAGATCGAGCGCCCGCTTCTGACCGCGCAGGTGCAGGTCGGAAAGATGCACGATGCGCAGACCCACCAACTGCGGCGGCAGGTCGCGGATGGCGACCTCGATCCGCTCGACGCGCAGCGCCGTCGCCTCGACAAAGCGGACGTAGTAGATGAACACCACCAGGGCCACTACCGCGGCCCACAGCACAACACTGGTCGCTATCATGATTCCTCGGTGCTGTCCCCCGTGCTTTCAGCCGCTGCATCCTCGGGCTCGCGCCCTGATTCCCCGACGCTCTCTCCGTCGGCGCCGGTCACCCAGGCAGGCCTGGGGATGCCCCGCACACAGCGCATCGCCAACACCCACAACACGATCGTGACCGCCGCGGCCGTCCCCAGTATAGCCAACTCGGGCGCCGCCCAGGAGCGAGCGCGCAGGTCGGAGGTCTGCAGATATGGTTGCCCATCCTCGCCCAGGCGGAGACCGAGATCAAACAGACCGCCGCTGAGCGCCTGCCGCGCAAGCAACAGGGTGCCGGCGGAGACCAGCACCGCCCCGCAGACGGTCGCGATCGTGGCGACCGTTCTGCGCGACGAGCAGCCGGCGGACCGACACCGGGCGTAGACGAGGAGCCCAAGCAGGCCCGTCGCGGGCAGCAACGCGCCCAGCACCTGCACCGTGCTCAAGGTCTGTTCGCTCATCAGTCTGCTCCTCCCGCCGGGCAGGGCACGGTCTCCACATCGCGTCCCCCTGCCGGCCACGGGTCGTCGACGCCGAGCAGCCGGCAGAGTGTGTGCCCGACGAAGCCAAAACCCGTGATGGTGCCCAGGTGGGCCGGCCGGATGCGTGGCCCGGCGACAATCATGGGAACGTACTCCCGTGTGTGGTCGGTTCCGCTTGTCGTCGGATCACACCCGTGGTCCGCCGTGACAATGCACGCTTCGTCGACCGAGAGGGCAGGCAGAAACCCGCCNNCGAGCCAGCCGTCAAATTCCGCCAGTGCCTGCCCGTACCCTTCCACGTTGTTGCGGTGGCCGTACGCCATGTCGAAATCGACCAGGTTGGCGATCACCAATCGGTGACGCGTCTGCGTCCATCCGGTGGCGATCTGCCGCACGCCATCGGCATTGTCGACCGTGTGGGCTGCCTGGGAGATGCCCCGCCCGGCGAATACCTGGTCGAGCTTGCCGATCGCCAGCGCCCCGATGCCCTTATCGGCGAGCAGATCGAGCGCCAGCGGATAGGGTGGCGGGAGGCTGAAGTCGGCGCGGCGCTCGGTTCGTCTGAATTGCCCCGGCTCCCCGACGAACGGCCGGGCGATGACGCGCGCCACCGCATGCTCTCCGCTGCACAGCCTGCGGGCGGCCCGGCAACACGTGTACAACTCCTCGACTGGCACGACGTCCTCGTGGGCGGCTATCTGCAGCACACTGTCGGCGGAGGTATACACGATCAGGTCGCCGGTCTGAAGATGTCGGGGGCCGAGTTCATCGATGATCCGGGTGCCGGAGGCGGGCCTGTTGCCAATGATCCCCCGTCCACAGGCGGCGCTCAGGGCCGCGATCAACTCCGGCGGAAAGCCCTCCGGATATGTCGGGAAGGGCGTATGCGTGATCTGCCCCATCAGTTCCCAGTGCCCCGTGATCGTATCCTTGCCCGCCGAGAGCGGCGCNNAAGCCGCGCCAGGGCCGCGCGGGGCTCGACGGGCGTCAAGCAGGTGACGCCCTCTACGCCCCCCAGTCCCAGGCGAGTGAGTGTCGGCAACTCGGTACCGGTGGCATCGAGGGTGTGGCAGAGGGTGTTGGCGCCGGCGTCACCGTAGGCATCGGCGTCGGGGGCGGCGCCGATCCCGACGCTGTCGAGGACGATGACACAGAGGCGTTGAAGAGGGTCCAGAGCTACTTCTTCCTCACGGAGGCCTCGTAGCCGCTGTTGCGGAGTTCGTCGGCCAGCTTGCCTGCGTCGCGTTGGCTGGAGAACGCCCCGATGTTCACGCGCCGGTACGTCTTGTCGCCGATGGTGGTCTTGCTGATGTAAGGCTGGTAGCCCTTGGCTTCCAGTTCCTCGAGCAGCTTCTGGGAGTTCTCCGCACTGACGAAAGAGCCGGCTGTGACAACATACTGACCGTCGTCGGAGGTCTCTGTGGGTTCACGCGAGGCGGCCTGATCTCCTGATGCGGCGCGGCCGGTGGACGCCGAATCCGCGGCGGATGTGGTCGCGCTGTCGCGCCCGGACTCCGTGGCCGAGGCGCCGGCTTCGGCGCCCGTCGCGTCGCTTCCGTCACTGCCGCCGTCGGAGGCTCGCCCATCGGACAGACCGGGGCTGTCCGCGTCGCCCCTGCCGCCGACAGTATCCCTGGCGCGCTGTGCCTCGAGGTCGGAGGGTTGGCGCTCCTCGATTCGCACCTCCGCCTTCGCCGGCCCGGTCGTCTCCGATGAACCCGTGCTCTGTTCGGTGCCGGGTGCCTGAGCGTTGAGGCGAGGGGCGCCCTCCCGGATGTCGGTCTCGCTCAGCATGCTGCCCAGGTAGTTGCGCCCGATGTAAAAGGACCCTGCCCCCAGGACGGCGCACAGCACCAGTACCTTGACCCAGAACACAAAAAGGGTCTTCCAGGTGATCCGCTTTTCAGGGCGTGCCATTTGCTGTCTCCCAAAGCTGCATCGTATGGCGTGCGACGGCCGAATGCTCCTCCCTCGGGCGACATTCTACCACGGATTCCACACCACCCGCAACACGACCGCGGCCCCTGCCTCCACCTGTGTGGCGGCTTCTGCTATAATGTGTGAGTTCGTATCTCCGCGATGACACCGGGCACTGGGGAGTTCGAGGCCGATGGCTGCCGAATTGACCGTTGACACAATGCTTCAGAAGGCGCAGGCGTACCTCAAGCGCAACTATGGTGAGGACACCGTGCGAATGGATGTACTCGACAACAACGTCGTCGACGGCAACGGCAAGCTGCGGGTCGAGTGCACCGTGAGCGTCGGCGGACGGCACTCCGACTGGCAGAAGGTCTTCACCTTCACCGACGGGGAAGTGACTGATATGTCGTGGCGTCACCTGGGCTGACACCCGGACCATAGAGACCCCCCGAATGTCACCCGACCCGACCGCAGCCACCGGTATACCAGACAAGGCGCGCATTGACGTGTCGACTGCCCGCTCGGTGCTGGTCTACGGCGTCATGGGCATCGGCGACATGATCATGCTCAGCCCCGCGCTCCGGGCGCTCAGGGCGGGATTGCCGGAGGCCCACATCACGCTGTTGATCGAGCCTGGCCGCGCCGCCGAGGCGCCCATCGAGGGCAGCAACCTCGTCGATGCGCTGCTCCCGCTGCCACCCGCGTTCCGGCGCGGTCTCTCTCTTGTCCCCTGGGTCTGGCGCAACGTGAGGGAGCGCTTTGACCTGCACCTGATTCCCCCGCACGGCACCGCTATCACGCTGGCGCCGATTGCGGTGCTCTCCGGCGCGCCGCACCGGGTCGCGATCACCCTGCGCAATCGGCGCAGGGCGCGACTGCCGTTCATCTACAACCACCGGATCGAGATTCCCTGGATTGAGCATGGCTCCCGCAGCCACGCGCGGTTAGTCGAATACCTCGGCATCCCGGTCGCGGACTACTCTCCGCTGTTTGCCCTGAGCGACGATGACCGGCAGCGAGCGGCCGACCATCTGCGGGCGAAGGGACTCGACGCGACGAGGCCCCGGATTGCCATCCATGCCGGCAGCAGCGCCGTCCAGCCGTGGAAGCGGTGGCCGGAGGAGCGCTTCGCCGCCCTCATCCAGCGCCTGCGGAGCGAGCTTGGGGCGCAGGTGCTGCTGGTGGGCTCCGGCTCGGAGCGCGGGGAGCTGACAGAGAGCTTCGGCGCCATCGCCGGGGAAGCGGCAATCGTGGCCGGCGAGATGGACATCAAGGCCACCGCGGCACTGCTCGAGAGTTGCGACCTCGCCATCGCCAACGACAGCGGCATCGGCCACATCGCCGCCGCAGTCGACACGCCGCTGGTGGCGCTGTTTGGCCCCACCAACGAGCAGGTCTGCGGGCCGATGTCGGAGCAGGCCCGTGTGCTGACGGCCGATGTGCCCTGTCGGCCGTGCTACCTGCTGGGCATCGACGGGCCGGTGCAGGCCTGCCGAGACCGCATCTGCCTGACGGGTGTCTCAGTGGATACGGTCTTCGCCGCCTGCACCGCCCTGCTCGGGGGCACGTGAGCCCTCCGGCCTGCTGCGCCGCTGGAAACTGCCGCTCACGGGCGACCAGACGCCCCTACTCGACTACCTGCAGCCCGTAGACCGAGCCGTCGTCACAGGTGACGGCGAGTTCCTTCGTCGCCGGGTTGCCGTCGAGTTCGCAGGCGGCCACGTTGCGCATCCAGCCCCCGCCCTGGAACCATGCGACGACATTGCCGGCCGCATCCAGGACCTTCACCTGCCCGTCTTCGCACGCACAGACGACCTCCGCGGCGGCGTCTCCCATCACATCGGCGATGATGACATCACGGCATGAGGAGAGCAGGTTGCGGTTCCACAGGACCCGGCCGTCGGCGTCAAACATGTAGAGCATGTAGTTGCGCGATACCGCTGCCGTCTCAAGCCTGCCATCCCCCTCGAGGTCACCCACAGCAACGCTGACGACATCCATCCCCGTGGCGTACTGTGGCATTGAACGTCCCTGCCACTCCTGGAATGTGATGATACCGGCGCGGTCGCCGACGATGATCTCGCCCTTGCCGTTGCCGTCGATGTCCGCGCACACCAGGTCCAGCGGCCCGGCGTGCCCCGAGCCCCCGCCCGAGCCGATCACCTTCCCGTCGGGTGAGTAGATCACCGCGGCGGTGTAGGTGTTACCCATGACGACTTCCTTCCTCCCGTCGCCGTCGAGGTCGAAGGCGTCGCCACACGTGGGCGTATGGGCCCAGCAGACTTCATCCCAGATCAGTTCGCCGTCGATGTCGAACACGTAGGTTCGCCAGTTGGCCGAGCCGATGACGATCTCGGCGCGCCCGTCGTTTTCGATATCAGTGCCAAAGGCAACCGTGAGCCTGCTTGTGAATGGGTTGACGCCGCGGTAGCCCGGTCGCTCATAGGTGCGGGGCGGCGGCATGATCGTGAAGCGCTCGGTGCCATCGGCATTGACCGAGTAGAGCCTGTGGTTCTCACACGCGCCGACGAACTGGTAGTCGCCGCGGCCGGTGCTGTTGACCGCGGCGATGTCGTTGAGTTGGTCTGGCACTTCGTAGCGCCACAACGGCGCGCCGTCGGAGCCGATGCCGTGGATCGCCTTGTCGGTGCCGCCGGTGAAGACCTCATGCGTCCCGTCGCCGTCGATGTCGGCGACCTCGAGGGCGTTGAGGTGGAAGCCGGTGGCGGCCAACTCCGACTTGTCGGCGCGGCCGTTGATCGAAATCGAGTCGATATAGACGTTGTGCTTCTCGGTATACGGGGTCGCGACGATCCGCACATACCGGGCCGTCAACGGCGCCTCCGCCTCGACCGCGTAGGGGACCGCCGCATCCTGCAGCTTCTCCGTGTTCACAAGCTCCCCGAACTCCCGGGTATCATTGGCGAAGTTGTCGTCACTGACGGTGACGCTCAGCCTGCTGATGCCGCAGCCGCCGTTGAAGCTGACCAACTGCCGCGAGAGCGTGAGCACCTGCGTCAGTTCGCGCTGCCGCCCGAGGTCGATGGTGAGCGTAACCGTCTCGCCGTCGTGGAACATGACATTGCCGCTCGGGCGGAGCAGGTCTTTCGTCGTGCCGACGGGATAGCCCGCATCCTCGGGCCTCATGAGCGTGCCCTCTGAGGTGATGGCAACTCCGGGCTCCAGGGCGAAGTTTGTGTATGCCCGGAAGTCGGTGTACTCCCAGAGCTTCCGGAGCTTCTCCCCGCTGCCGGGGAGCGGCTTGACCGCGGCGGCTGCCGCGAGTTGTCGGTACTTGTCCACCTCCGCGCGCATGGCGAGGTCAAGCTCGCGCATGGCAAACCGGCTCAGGCCCTTCACGTCGAGTTCGTGGGAGCCCTCGTCGAGCACCGAGACCTCCTCGCCATCGTTGCTCTGGTGGGTGACGGTGCACGCCTCGGAGCAGACCACCTCGGCCTTGCCGAGGCCCAGGTCGATATGCACATCGACAGGCACATCAGCTCTCAGCAGCGGGCCGCGGTAGCGGATGCGCGTGGCCCCGGCGGCGACGATGTCCGTCGACGTCACGTGGAACGCAGTCGCCTCGATGACCATGCCGGGGACCTCGGTGCTGCGGTTGACGCCCGCGGCAATCGGCTGGCCCTGATCGCTGATGAAGTATGTGCTGCTCTCTCCGGCGCGGTAGAGTTCAATCCCGCCGGCTTCGACGTCATCGGCCACCTCGCGTGTGTAGAAGAGGTTGCCGAACCTGAATGAGTCGCCCGCTGCCATCGGCACGGCGGCCGCCTCTACCAGTGCGCGCGCCTCGGTCATCGGGAAGGGCGCCGAGTTCAGCGACAGGCCCGCGCTCTCGCGTTCGGACAGCGACACATCCCCGGCGACATGGAGGTTGAACTCACTGCCCTCCCTGGCGGCGGTCCAGTGCGAGCCATCCAGCTTCGCGTTGCCCATCGCGCGNNGCGCGCCAGATGCACTGAAACCCGTACTCCGCCGGGTCGATGCAGCGCAGGTCGTCGATCACCAGGAACCAGCGGCCCCTGGGCCAGATGACCGCGCGATCCCAGTCCACGCCGTTATGACTGCCCAGCCGCGACTCGAAGATGCCGACATTCTCGAAGTCGGCATTCGCGGTGATCTGTGAGAGCCCCGGCGGGTCCTGCGCCCAGCCGTCCTTGAGGATGGTGACGGTGTTATGCTCAGACAGCGTCGGGATCATGTAGCCGTCATCGTAGAGCCTGACCTGTCCCCTGTCGGAGTAGCGGATGATGCAGTTGGCGTCCGGGTGGGCATGGAATCCGTAGCCGTGCCCGCTGATGCACACGTACTGGTCGTCGGTGTCCAGGCCGCTGCGGAACGAGACCTTGTCGAAGCATTCGCCGATCGGGAAGGTCGGCGCGCGGCGGCCCGCNNCCCGCCTGCCACCTGTAGATCCACTCGGCCAGCGGGGCGGTCTTCAGGCCCACGAGGTCATCGGGTCGCACGCGGGCAATGACGTCATCCGGCACCCACCAGCGCCTCGGCCCGCCACCGTGGTTGTCCCACCACCACAGGTAGCGGCCGTCCTTGTACTTCCAGGCGGCCAGCAGGTAGCCCTCAACCAGGTAGGCGCTGAAGCCGCTCGCATCGCCGAAGCCCGATACGCGCGCGGAGTTGTCGCAGATGAGCATGTCGTAATCGGCCATCATCCGCAGGCAGTCGAGATCGAAGAAGCGCCGGTCGGGGCGGTGCAGAGCCCAGTCATAGTTTCCGGTCAAGGTGATGTTCCCGTAGCCGGGGCAGTCCTCATTGACCTTCCAGTTGACCATGTTGGGCTCATAGTAGATGTCCAGCGTGTCGAGGATCGTCTTCCCGATCGGCAACTCGGGGTAGTAGCGGGAGAAGTAGAAGCCCGCGTGCGAGGCCCCAGTCGCGTTCCAGTTGTTCCCGTGCGGGATGTCGGAGGGCTTCACCGTAGTCCTGGCGTAGGTGAGCATGTGCGCGATCTTGTAGAAGATGTCGCCCAACTCGCGCTGCTGCTCGGGCGTAAAGGCCGGCCCTTCCTCGATGCGGTCATACTCGCTGAACAGGTGGTCGCAGGAGCGCACGTCGGAGGCGTCACCGTCCTGGATGTACAGCTCCAGCAGCTTGCGCATCGCCTCGACGAACATCCTCGCGTGTTGCTCGTGGCCGGTGAAGAAGTAGTTGTTGGCGTGCTTGACCGCCACACCACCCATGCTGCGGGAGGAGGTGTCCTTGCCGATAGTGGTGATCGCTGCCTGGACGGCATCCTCCGTCGGCACCGGGTCGGCCGTTGAGACCTCGATGATCGGGCCGACCGTGCCCCCGCCGGCCTTCAGCATCTCGACGAAGCGCTCCACGCCCGCTTTGACGTCGGCCTCAGTCGTCCCGCCGATAGAGATGACGTTCTTGCCGCTCAGCCACGGGTTGTGCACTGTGCGGATCACATAGCGCGGGGTGCCCTCAATGCTCTTCGGCCAGGACCAGTCACATGCGACGAGGCCGCGCTCGTAGAGCTTCTCGATGACCGGGTTGTTCGCGAACACTCCCAGGGCGATGATGTGGGTCTGCGCCATCGCCTCCTCGGTGATCTCGAAGGCGTCAACGACGCGGGGCCTGGCGCCGCAGGACTCCCCGACGGCATCCGCAAATGTCGTGGCCAGCGTTTCGTAGAGGACCGGAGCGGCGATGATACAGGCGGATTGCCCATCCTCGACGAGTGTGGTCTCCGAGTGCATCTGCTTGAGTTGGGGAAGATCGGGCAAGTCGGCGGCGATGGCCGCTGTGACAAGGGCCGGGATTGCTATCAGTGCAAGCAGTGTGCGCATACGGGATCATCCTCCGTGTCGTCGGCAGTCCTCAACTGGTGTAATTCCCGTCGCGGGCCATGATGGCCTTCCGGGCCAGTGTGGAATTCCAGAGGGCGAGGGTGACGCGGTTGAGGACGGCTGGGGTCAGGTCTTGA
>DPJP01000487.1:9520-23322 GCA_003542955.1 Armatimonadota bacterium | reverse complement strand
TTTCAAGACCTGACCCCAGCCCGATTACCCCCGATTCTGGGCATTCTTGCATGATTCAGCCAGATGGTGCAGGGCCCAAGCTCTCATTGACTACTCCCCGTGGCCCCCGGTACGCGCTCACGTCAGAACCGCGCATTCTGCCAAGGCTGATACGATGAGCGCCTGTGCACGTTGGGGTTACGGGGGAGGCACCGGCAGACAAATGTCCTGATTCGGCGCTGCGGAGGGCAGGATGAGAATGCCTGGGGTCAGGTCTTGAAAATTNNAAAAATGAATTTTCAAGCCCTGACCCCAGCTGCCATACAGATCCAGGCTGCGGTCGAAGGAATCCCTATGCGTCCGTCGAAATGCGCCCTGCTGCGCGATATGAGACCATTCAGCAAGGAGTTGCGGGACCATGAGCAATCGAGTGAAGCTGGCCATCGTCGGCTGCGGCGGGATCGCCGGAGCCCATCTGTCGGGGTACGAGAAGCTCGTGCAGAACGGGTATGACAAGTTCGAGATCGTGGCCGTGTGTGATACCAACCAGGACAATGCGAATAACTTCGTCACGCGCCTGAAGGACGTCTCGGGCTTCGAGGCAACACCCTACGCGACGGTCGAGCAGATGCTCAAGGGCACTCAGATCGATGCCGCCGACATCTGCACTCCCCACGCGTTCCACCACACCGCGGCGATCCCATGCCTGAAGAAGGGCATCGACTGCATGGTTGAGAAGCCCGTCGGCATTACCGTCAAGGCGACCAGGAAGATGATGAAGGCCGCCGAGAAGACCGGCGCGATGATTGCCACCGCAGAACAGGTGCGCCGCTGCATCGGCTCCCGCGCAATCGAGTGGGCGATCAACAAGAAGAAGATGATCGGCCGGCCGCGCTTCTTCAGCATGGAGGTCCTCCACGTCCACCCCTTCGACTGGACCAAGTACGCCATGGCATGGCGCGCGGTCAAGCTCCTCACCGGCGGCGGGCAGATATTCGACGGCGGCGTCCACTTCTGCGACATGATGCTGCATGTCTTCGGGCCCGTCGAGGAGGTCTACTGCCAGATGACCTCCGAGCATAACGCCAAGACCAATGCGCCCATCCTGGGCAAGCATGACGTCGACGTCGAGGACACATGGCTCGCGACGCTCAAGTTCGAGAGCGGGCTGCTCGGCAACTGGAGCTGGTCGGCCACGGGCTTCGGGCATGAGGTGGAAAGCGGCGTCTACTTCGGCACCAAGGGCTCCCTCAAGGACCGCCAGAAGTGGATGCATGCCTTCCAGTTCGGCGCCGACCTCAAGCTCAAGGACGGTACCGAAGTGCCATACGAGCAGATCGAGAAGGAATACCTGGCGAGCCTGAGCGACAAGAAGAAGGAGCAGCTTTTCCCGTCGGGGCTCAACGACGGCATCAGCAACGAGTGCTGGGACTTCGTCGAGGCGGTCAGCCGCGGCCGCGCGCCGGAGGTCGATGTCATCGGCGGGTTGAAGGCCAAGTGCCTGTCGTTCGCGCTCTACGAGTCGGCGACGACCGGCCAGGTCGTGCGCTGCGCCGATGTCGAGTCCGGCAAGGCGAGCGAGTACCAGAAGCCGCTGGACGAGTACTGGAAGATATAGGCGCAACGTCGCGCCTCACCCCCCCTGCCCCCTCTCCCTGCTTCCCCGCTTCGCCGGGCGGGAGAGGGGGTGAACGACAATCACCCTCTGTTCGGAGACGTCATACATTCCCGCAGCATCCTGCTTCGCCCACTATGCCCTGACTTCACACGATATCGCGTCGGTGGTCACCGTCACCGCGCCGCCGGGGTAGAGGAGCGTCCAGAGCGTCTTCCCGTCGGCGGTGGATGAGGTGATCCCCGGCAGGACCATTTCCGCGCGCGGGGCGAGCGGGATGAGGGCCACGGAGATCGTCGCGGGGAGCGGTGCCCGGCCGGAGTACGTCACCGCGGGAGCGGGCATCAGCGCATGGCTGCTGCGGCCCGTCCAGCCCCGCGAGTGCGGGTGCTCAGTCTGCTCCCCGTGGGGCCAGTATGTGATGTGCGGCGACCTGTCGCCGATGCTCACCGTCGGCTGCAGTGAGCCCTCGAGCGGGATGATCGCCAGGCGCGCGCCGTTGGGCGCGGTGCAGATGGTGCGCGTGCCGTCAATCTCCACCTCGGTGCCCTTCTCGAACTGGAAGCTCTGCTCGATGGAGGCGGACGGCCCTTCGCCGGTGATCACATCCTGCAGCAGCCAGTATGACCTGTCAACGAAGACGATGCGCCGCTGCCATTGCGCGTCCGCGGCCGGCGCGAAGCTGTAGCGGCCTGCCGCGTAGACGAAGTGCTCTCCATGCTCCCACGGGTTCTCGTGAGGCTGCGTGACCTCGAGCGGCTCGTTGAGATGCACGTCCACACCGTCGACGGTGATCGTGTTGTGCAGAAAGCCCGCCCGCTGGCCGGAGATGAACGCGTTGGGGTCGTTGCTGCGGTATCTGGTCGATGACGGATCGATGATGAAGTCGGCGCCGTGGGCGGCCAGGACGAACGAGAGCTTCTCACCGTGCTGGTGGCTGATCCCAGGCGGACCCGCATGCAGGCACAGGTAGAGCGCATCCGGCGACCAGTCACTGCGCATGACGTACCTGCCGGCCCATGCCTGAGTGCCCGGCGGTGGCCAGTCGACAAAAGGCGGCAGCGGCGCCTCCTGCTCGCCGAGGATCGTCTTGGCGTACGGGATGTCGATCCAATCCAGCAGCGGTCGGTGGATGGCATGGCTGAAGCTGGACGGGTAGAGATCGCCGAAGGCGGGGAGCAGGCCGGTCGGCCGTCGCAGCCCAATCGCCCAGTCGACAATTGCCTTCAGTCGGGGCATGGCCCCTTGCATCCTCTCCCGGTCCTTGAGTGCACAAGCAATCCGCTGCACCTGGTTGATAACCATCTGCGAGTAGGCGCAGGTCATCTCGATGCACTGTCCGTCCGGGTAGAAGGCCTCGCCTATGTACTGCGCGAGCATCCGCGCGTTGTAGTCACTCCAGGCTTCGGCTGCCCCGAAGTCTTCCAGCGTCTGGCAGGCGTAGGCCAGGCCGGTGATCATGCCCAACCCGCCGTTGTGGCGCTGATCGACCCACTCATGAGCGTGCAGGCGGACCCATACTGCCTCCTGGTACACGCGGTGGAGGATCGCCAGCAGCTCGTCGTCGCTCACCTCGGGGAATGTGCGCAGCAGCGTGAGCGTGTGGCTGATCTCCATGATGCGCTCCGGGTGCATGCACCAGTGCCAGGGCCGGGAGACCGTGTTGTTGTCGACCCAGCCGACGGTGCCCTTTCCGATGAACTCCTCGATGGGCCAGTTGTGCATGTACTCCGCAATATGGTCGGCGGCCCAGCGGGCGTACTTCGCATCACCGGTCTCGAACATCGCGTGGCGCATCGTGCCGAGGACGGGCAGCCGCGTGATGCAGGGGAGCGGGCCCTCCCGCCAGTCGATGCCGGTCCGCGAGACATCACACGTGTTGTAGCCGTCCCACATGCGACCTGCGAGCAGCCCGTCGGCGCTCTCGATGGTGTATTCGTTCTGAATGCCGAGCATCAGCACCGGGCGCGGGAGCAGGCCGTCGTCACGCGAGACATCGTAGTCGGGTTCGCGCCGCCTGCGTCCCCAGTCGACGAACAGCTCCGATGTCATGTCCTTTGTGCGGAACCAGGCGATATAGGCTCGGCCCGCGGCGTCGATGTCTCCGCGCTCGAGAGCCGTCTTCACGGCGCCCAGCTCAGGCCGGTCAATCCGCAGGTCGCGGATGAAATCGCCGAGAGAGACGACGATATCCTCGTCGCCGGTTGGATGTGCCGCAGTTGTTTCTGTTGCCACGAGCTCGACCTCCCGGCTGTTGCCCATACGGCCGCCGCAAGCACCGGCGCGGCAGCAAGCCCGCATCTGGTGGTGCACTGCTGGAGCCGATGCCGATTGCGCTCCCGGTCGTCACCCTTCCCCACGGGAGCCGATGCACCTGTCGGCCGATTGCGGCCCTATAGGACTCCGCGCGTCTGCGTGCTACAATATGCTCAGCGTGCGCTGCATACTACGGCGTGGGGTGCGGTCGTAGGGTATGGATCACTGGTCGAGCTACTCGGAGGACGAGTTCTGGCGGCAGTGGGCGCGGAGCAGCGCCGGCTCGCTGTCGCTCATGGTTCACTGGCAGCACCAGCCCGACGAGTGGCGGAGTCGGCTGCAGCAGCGGCTCGGTGAACTGCTCGCCTGGCCCGCGCTGCCGGACGCGCCCGAGGTACGGATGCTCGGGCAGAAGGACGCCCAGGGCTTCAGCATCCAGAAGATCAGCCTCGACTCGGTGGAGGGTCTCTGCATTCCGGGCTATGTCTGCATTCCGCACCAGAATGAGATACCGCTGCCTGCGGTGCTGCTCGTCCAGGACACCGGCACATCCAAGGAGCAGATGGTCGGGCTCCTCGACGAGGCCGACCCGGAGGCTGCCGTTGGTTCGCGGCTGGCGCGGGCCGGGTATGTCGTCTGCTGCATCGACCGGCGCGGCCGCGGAGAGCGGCCCGCCTCCGACTACACCGGCATGCTCGCCGACTGGAGCGGCATGCCGCGGGTCAGCCGCGAGGCCCAGGATGTGGCCATTGCCCTGCGCGCGTTGGCCGGGAGGCCGGATGTCAGGGAGGATCGCGTCGGGCTGGTCGGCATCGGCGACGGAGTGCCCGTGGCATTGTATGCGACGCTGATGGCGCCAGGCGCTCACAGCCTCGCGCTCTGCGGCTACCTCATGCGCTACCGCGAGTTGGCACTGGCCAAGCTGTGCGAAAGCCGCGAGCGACTGCTGGCAGCGGCCCGGACGACCGTGCCCGCGGGGCTGCTCGAGGTCTGTGACTTCGAGGACCTCTGCTGCCTGGTGGCGCCAAGGCCGCTCTATCTGAGCCTGTTCGAGGGCGAACTGTGTGTCTGTGCGGCCAATGCCGAAAGGCTCATCCGGCAGGGCTACGATCTGCAGGGAGAGAAGATCAAGCTGACCAGCGGCCTGCCGGAGGATACTGAGGAACACCCGGGGCCGGGCGTTCTATCGTTTCTGGATGACTGGCTCAAGTTGTGACCGCCTGCGCTCAGGCGAGCACCAAACAGCCGGGCGTGTTGTCTAAGCCGAGAGAGATCGTGATTGCCAGAGGCCTGCACGGCGCGGGAGCATTGTCGCGGGTGGAGCGGGCGACCTGAACAGGAGCTGACGCAACAATGGCTGAGATCCGGGATGCGAAACGCAGGGTACTCGTCTTCGGGGGCATCGTGCTGGTCGCGGTATTGAGCGGCTGCGCGGCGGGTGGCCTCATCGGGCTGATCTTCGACCTCGTCGCAGTCGGGAAGCTGGTCTCCAACGTCCAGGACCTTGTCGATGAGTTCGGCGGCGACGCCAACGACTATCAGGTCTACTATGATGGCTATGCGCTGAACAAGCGTCCCAACATTGACGGCGCTCTGAGGTTGGAGGGTCTGCCGGCCGGAACGCATCTGATCTCCGTGGTGGACGATGACCACCGCACCGGGTTCCACCAGCCCGTGGAGATCGTCGCCGGGCAGGCGGACCTCCCACTGGGCAACTACAACCCGATCAGGGGCGCGACCATCAAGGGGATGGTGGAGCGCCAGACGAACACGGGTCGGGTCGGTGTGGCCAATCTGGTCGTCATCGCGGTGCTCAACGGCGCCGAGTTGCTGGCCGCGGGCGCGGGCGCGCCCATCACTATCCCGCCGCCGGCGGGCGTCACGTACGTGATGGGCTACACCAACAACACGGGACAGTACACCCTCGGGCCGTGCGCCTACGGCCGGTGGCTGGTTTTCAGCGCGCTGCCCGGCTACTATGCCGACGCGCGACTGGCCACAGTCAGCGGCGACTCCGATGCGAATGGTCAGAATCTGCTCCTCGAGCAGAATGCGCTGGAGCCATCCGCGGTGCTTAGCGGCGCGGTAGCCTCCGAGGAGAACCAGGGCCTGGGAGCCGCTCTCGTCTACTCGGAGTTCGGCGTCGTCTATAGCCCGCAGATGTCGGCAACCAACGCGGGGCGCGTTGTCGGGCAGGCAGGCTTCAACTTCATTGCCCAGCCATGGTTCAACCTCGCGCGCCTGGGGACGGTCACCGGAGGCGCGGGGGCCTACAGCCTGCGCACCCGGACCGGCGCTCAGACCGTTCTCGGCNNGCTTCAAGTACGACTACCGGGCCCGATCCACGGATGTCACGGCCCTGGCCAATGATAACCTGACCATCGACTTCGCACTCGAGGAACGATAGTCCGCCAACGGAGCAACCGCCATGCAAGCCGGGTTCCATGCCGCCGACATCACCCCACCACTGGGGGTCAATCTGGCGGGGCATTTCATCACGCGTCCCGCCAATGAGGTCCATGATCCGCTCAACGCCATCGCCGTCGTGCTCGATGACGGTACGTCGAGGGTCGCTCTGGTCGCCACCGACCTGGTTGGCGTGAATGCCGACCTCGTCGGTGAGGCGCGGGAGCTGATCTCCGAGCAGGCCGGCATCCCGCCGCAGGCGGTCATGATCTGGGGTACGCATACCCACGCCGGCCCGGTGCTCGGGTCGCGCGAGTGGCACGCCCAGGACAACGAGACACGCGAGTTGCTGCCACGCCAGATTGCCGGCTGCGTGGCCGCCGCGGCCGGGCGAATGCAGCCGGTCACCCTGCGCTTCGGGCGCGGGCACGAAGACCGCATCGCCTTCAACCGCCGTTACCGCATGCGCGACGGCTCAGTGGCCACGAACCCGGGCGTCGGGAACCCCGCTGTGGCCGCCGTCGACGGCCCGATCGACCCGGAGGTTGGTGTCCTCTTCTTTGACGCCGAAGACGGCCCCCTGGGCGCAATCGTCAACCACGGCTGCCACCTGGATGTGCTCGGCAACAGCAACTTCCAGTACTCGGCCGACTTCCCGTGGGCGATGCGGGAGGCGTTGGAGACTGCATACGGGCCGCAGTTCACGGCCGTGTTCGCCAATGGGCCGTGTGGTAACATCAACCACATCAATGTCTTCGCGAAGGAGCGCCAGGGCGGCTTCGATCACTGCAGGGTGATGGGCAGGACGCTCGCCGGCGAGGTCATGAAAGTCGACTACAGCGCCGAGCCCATCGCCTGCGAGCCGCTGTGGTACCGCTCCGAGACCGTGCCGCTGAAGCTGCGCCGGTTCACGGAGGAGGAGATCGCCGAGTTCCACCGCATCCTCGAGGACCCGGACCTGCAGGCCAAGCAGGTCTCCTCGGGCAACTTCGAGCGGGGACGCGCCGAGCGGGCGCTGGCCATAGTCAAGGCCGGTATCACGACCAGCGACGCGGAGGTGCAGGTCATCGGCCTTGGCGACGTGGCGCTCGTGGCCATTCCGGGCGAGTACTTCGTCGAGTTCGGGCTGCAGATCAAGGCAGCGAGCGAGGCCGCCGTGACACTCGTGATTGAGCTTGCCAACGGGTCAATCGGCTACATCCCCACCGCGGAGGCGCTGGCGGAGGGGGGGTATGAGGGCTCGAGCGCGAAGTTCTCTCCTGATGCAGGCCAGATGCTCGCGGATGCGGCGCTGGAGATGATACGGTCGGGGGACGGTTAGAGCCGGAGGCATGATGGCGGCACAGGTCTACACGAGGGGCTTCAAGCGGCGCGTGCGGTTGACGGCGGCGGTTATCACGATGGCGGCCGGGATAGCCCCCTTCGTCATTACTCTGGCACTGCTGGAGAGCTGGCCCTCGCCGCCTCCGTACGCGATGGCGCTGCTGACCGCGGCGACGTTTGTCGCCGCCGGCCTGGCNNCCTGGTACAGCCACGGCACACTGGCGCTGCTGGGCAATCACGGCCTGCGTGAGCGCGTTGGGCGGCTTGCGGAGGAGTATCTGGCCCTGGCCGCCAGCCCCGACGCGCAAACCGGCACATCGCCCGATGGTGGCGTGCCGGCGGGCAGGCTGCGCGCGTTGGGCGCCACCTTCGTCGGCTTCTCACCCGGTGACAAGCTGCGCGTCTGGGACGGCGAGACCGACCGTGACGTCGGCTTCCTGTGTATCCGCAACGCCGCGCTGGTCTACGTCGGTGACGAGTTCAGGTGGTCACTGCCGCTGGAGCGGATCGACCAGATCGAGCTGGCCCCGGCGGTCACCGGCATCAGGCGCATCATAGTGAGGTGGCACGCGCCGCGCGGCGGTCCCCGCGCCTTCAGCATCGTCTCCAGGGAGGCCAATACCCTCGAGGGTATGGCGATCGTCACGCGGCGGCTGTACGAGGCCCTGCGCGAGTGGATATGGAGTGATGAGGAGGACGAGCCGCCCGCGCGCAGCCACGTGCACTGGGGCTACCCTCCGACCGACACTGCCGGTGGTTGGGCGCTGGATCAGCCCGTCTCCGGCTGCCTGCTGACCGTAACGGGCATGGCCGTGATCGTCGTCTTGACTATCTGGCGGGTCAGTTGGGCGCTGATTCAGAGCGGCGACTACTACGCGGCAATCCTGTGGGCCGGCCTCATCGCGGTAGTCGGCGCAGTGTTCACCGGCTACCTGCTCAGCTACCTGCACGCCTGGGACTCGCAGCGCCAGCCGCGCGCCGGGCAGTAGCCGTCGGCCCCGCACATTCCGCCACACCAGGGGGAGAACGATTCCATGGTTGTCACCGGCGTTGAGCCCTACGCCTTCACCTATCCGCTCAACACGCCGCTGCCCCCGAGCGTCACACGCCCGATCGCGGAGAAGCTGGACATCCATCTCGTTCGCGTCACGACCGACACCGGCCTGCACGGCTGGGGGGAGGCCTGGCTCGCCGACGAGGCCGATTTCGCTCCGGCCGTCGAGACGCTCAGTGAGCTTGTCACCGGTCACGACCCCACCGACCGCGGCCTGCTCTGGTACCGGATGGCGTCGGTTGCGGCCGGCAGGGAGGCCAGAGACACCGGTCCCCAGGGCCGGCGTGACTTCCATGCCGTGCTCAGCGCTATCGACACCGCGCTGTGGGATATCGTCGGGAAGGCGCTCGGAGTGTCGGTGGCACGGCTGCTGGGCGGCGTTCGGAGCCCGCGCCTGGATACCTATGTCACGGGCCTGTACCTGGAGCCTGAGGCGGTGCTGGTGCAGAAGGCGAAGCAGATAGTTGCGGAGGGCTTCCGGGGCATCAAGATGAAGCTGCGCGGCGACCTGGAGGCCGACGTCGCGGCGGTCAGAGCGGTGCGGGCGGCGCTCGGCAACCAGGTGGTGCTGATGGCCGACGCCAACGGAGCCTATGATGGGTGCGAGACTGTCCTGGAACTCGGGCTGGCGCTGGCGAAGGATGACATCTACTGGCTCGAGGAGCCCTTCAAGGCCGGCGCCTGGGGTGACTACGCCCGCGTGGCGCGCGCGCTCGAGCCGCCCATAGCCGGCGGTGAGACGCTCTACAGCACTGAGGTCTTCCACGAAGCCATCACCGCCGGGGCAATGCATGTCGCTATGCCCGATCCGCGCCTGTGCGGCGGTATCACCGCCGCGCGCACCATCTGTGAGGTCGCGGCGATGCGCCAGGTGAGGGTCTCGTTCCACAACTGGGTATCGCCCGTTGCGCTCATGGCCTCGGCCAACGTCTCCGCCGCGATGCCTTACGCCGAGCGGCTCGAACTCGAAGGCAGCCGCACCGGCCTGGCGGCGGCGATGCTGACTGAGCCGCCCGTCTTCGAGCAGGGCTTCATGCGCTTTGAGGACAAACCCGGGCTCGGCATGGATGTTGCCGAGGCGTTCATCAGTGAGTACGGGCGCGACATCGTAGAGAGTTGAGCGGGCGCGGATGGCAGCCGACGGGACGACAAACGGGCTACTGCGCGGTTCGGAACTGACCGGCCGCGTGCTCGATGCCACGGAGAAGTTCGTGGCAATCCGAGACCGCGTCTGCGGCGCGTGCGAGTACTCCTGCTGCCACAGCGGAACGATGGTCGGGCAGCATGGTGTCCGTCGCGCACTCAAGGGCATTGAACTCAAGCCGGAGCTCGGCCCGGCCATCCGCGAGGCGATGCGGGCCAGGGCCGAGGAGCTGAAGGCTGACCTCGACACCATACGCAAGGTCACTGAGCTTCTGGAGATGGGCTTCGCCGCGCAGATGCCGGCGGAGCTTGCCGAACTCAAGCGACTGACTGCTGAATGGGCGGATTTCGCGGACTTCCTCGGCTCCGACTTCGAGCTTTCGCACGATAACCTCCGGCGCGTGACCGAATTCACGGCCGTGAGGGCCAACCTGCTCCGCGGCGTTGGCTCGTTTGCCGGCGGGCATGCGGCGCTGGCCCGCTTCTCGGGGCCGGGCGGCAGCTTCACGTTCCGACGCAGGCGCCTGGCGCCGCCGCGCTGCATGTTCCATCGAGACGGTTGCGTGCTCGACCGCTACAAGCCGATCAAGTGCGCCAACTTCTTCTGCAACGGTGAGCCGAACCTGCTCGCGGAGTGCCAGGATGAGATGACGTTCGACGAGTTCGTGCTCGCGAACATGTATGTGGAGCCGTTCGCGTTCGTCCGCCAGGTTATCGAGCAGGCGGGCGTGCTGGGGCCCGACTACTGGGAGCCGCTCGTGGCAGTCCCTGCCGCCAGAGCGCAGGGCGATGAGCTGGTCTCGCTGGCGCACCTGCGCGAGGGGCGGGTGGAACTCAGGCAGGAGCCGGCCGGCTTCTACCTGTCGACGGAGGAGGTCCTCCACGCGATTGTCGCGACCGGCCGGGACAACACAGTCATCTACCGGGCCGCCTCTGTCGGCGGCCCGGCGCTGTATGAGCTGGCGGTGGCCCTGCAGCGGGCGCACAACGACGGCATACTCGGCGGCTTCATCCTCATCCCCGACGGCTTTGCGCCCAGCGCCTTCATGCCTCACCCGATGTGGACCGACCACATGATGAGTCAGCCGCTGGGGAGTCTCGATATCTTCGCCATCGGGGAATGACCAGGCGCGCCACCTACAGCCTGGCGATGGTCTTCTCCAGATAGACGCGGGCGGCACGGGCGCGCTCATCGATCAGCTCCGCCGACATCTCCGCCTTCACGCACGAGCCCTCGAAGCGCTCGACCATCAGCGGGCCGTCAAAGCCCGCGGCCGCGAGCGTCTTGAGCATCTTCGGATGGTCAACATCGCCCTCCCCGATGGGGGGAAACACCGGATTTGCGCGCGGCCCGCTGTGGTCCTTGATGCACAGCGCGGCAACGAGTTCGGCGCAGTCTTTGACATCCTCGGCAGGGTCGAGACCCTCGTAGAAGGCGACATTGCCCGCGTCATAGCAGCCGCGCACGGCCTCCGAGCCGATTCGCTCGAGGGCGCTCTTCATCCGCGAGCCGAAGGCAGTCACGCCGGTATGGGGTTTGAGCACGATGGTCAGGCCCGCGTCGGCAGCCTGCGGGGCGATGCGCGCCATGGCATCGATCCACGCGTCGGCGGCCTGTTGCCAGACCTCCGGCTCCAGCTTCACGTCGGGCCACTCCTTGTACTCCCACGGGCCCCAGGTCAGCACGTACTGCAGCCCCATAGCCGCGGCGATCTCGAGAGTGCGGCGGAACTTCGCCTCACCCGCGGCCTCGGCCACATCTCCACACCCGCCCATCAGCATCATCGGGTTGAGCCCGGCCTCCCGCGCCTGCGAGGTCAGCGCTCTGGCGTCGTCATCGGTCATCTCCGGCGCAAAGAGCGCCTCGCCGGCATGCTTGATGCCGAAACAGAGGTGCTCATAGCCGGCTCTCTTGATCCCCTCGAGCGCCCTCTGGAACGGGTATTCCGAGTACGGCAGCGTCTGGCAGCCTACCTGCATGGGGTGTCCCTCTCTCTGTCGATGGTCATCGTCGGGCCTGGTGCTGGTTCCGCGGAGCCGGTTCACCTCAGGGCTGTGCGTTCCCTTCTTCAATGGCGCCATCCGAGGCCGGCGCAGGAGGCTGCGAGTCCGCGTCGGCGGCTTCGAGGACATCCGACTGGTCCCCGTCACCTCCCGGCTTCGCCGAAAACAGCGGCGCCAGCAGGGCCGCATTGCGCTGCGTGGCAACCTCCCACAGGCGCTCGAGCAGGCTCGCGTTGAGCATCGCGTAGAAGGCCAGCGGCCAGTACCAGTAGTGCGGCCCGATGCGGTTGAGCACCGGGATGCAGGCGGCGGCCGCGGCAACAACAAGGGCCGGGCTCACGCCGCGGTCCCGGATGAGCACGAGCAGCGCCAGCCCGGCGAACAACACCAGCCCCGGCAGCATGCGGACCCAGGGGCCGAGCACGGTATACTGGGCGAAATTCCCGGCGAACACCTGCCCCGCCAGCAGCAGCCACAGCGGCACCGCAAACACAATCCATACCCACTCGATGCGCCGCCAGAGCATCACCAGCACAAGCATGACAAGGCCGAGCGGCGTGAGAATCGCGTCCCACGTGCCGGCCATCACGCTGGTCCAGAAGGAGTTCACGAAGTAGTAGGCAAAGGCGCTGAGCGTGCGCATACCGGCCCACTCGAGACCGGAGGCCTCCGGGGCGGCCAGCGTCCGGATGACGTAGAAGACAACGCCGATGCCCACGAACAGCCCGGTAACGGGGGCCACTGCCGCACGCCTGCGGTAGAGCACCAGGAGCGGGACCATCAGAGGGATGCACAGCGCCATCTCCTTGAAGAGCAGCGCCGCGACGAACGCCCCGGCCGCCCCGATCAGTCGGCGACGCCCGCCGCCGAGCAGCCAGCGATCGAGAAGCAGAAGCGACAGGGTGGCGAACATCAGCGAGAAGATGTCCGTCTGCACGGGCCACCACGGCATCATGCCCCACGTCACACGGGCGGCCCTGGCGGGCTCGCAATCAAGCCCCTGGCAGATCTCGGGATGTCGCGCGAGCAGAAACAACACGCCCGTGAGTGCCCCGACTGCCAGTTTCACCCCACGAGTGCCGCGCGCGAGCGACGCCCCCAGCAACGCCAGCAGCACCACGTTGACCGCCCCCGCAAGCCAGGACACGATGCAGTAGGAGCGGAAGTCAGTGCTGAAGAGCTGTCCCTCGACATAAAACAGCATGCTCGAAAGCGGCCGGTAGTACATCCTGCCCTGAATCCATGGGCCGGTCCACCACCCGACGACGTCGCCCAGTTCGGAGCGCTCCGCCGCCTCCGCGATGCCGATGCTGTCGCCGTTGCCGGCCCACAGCGACTGCGCGACGGGGTCGAAGACCAGACCCGAGGTGCTCAGCAGCGCCGCGGCGAACAGCGCCAGGGCAAGCGCGACATACCACCATCGGCTGATGTGTGGGCGCTGCTCCGGCGGGGCCTGGGACTGAGGGTCTACCACGGCGCCATCACCCGATCGGCTGCGGCATGGGGTCATATCCTGTACGCATTATAGGAACAACTGCCCATGCCGCGCAACGGCGGAGCCGACGCCGGGCGCGGAAGAAGGATTCGGCGCGGCCCGGGGTGAAATGTTCTGCCCGCACCCGCGCCATCAATACTGCCCGCTCGACGCGCGTCGATCGGTCAAGCGGCAGCGTGAGCAGCCCGGCGGAGGCTCAGCGCCCGCCGGGCATGCGAAGAAGGAGTGAGCACAGCATGGGTTTCATGCCGGCACTAGCCAAGTTCCTCGACTTTCAGGATGCCGAGGCCTGCGCCCGCGTCCGCGCCATCACCAAAGAGGAGATCACCAACCACCCCAACCCCGACTTCAAGATCCGCGTCATCGAGGAAATCGAGATATTCTACGCCGAGTTCGCCCTCGACATCGTCTCGCGCATCCTCAAGGCCCGCGAGGAGAGCCGCAACTGCGTGCTGATCCTCCCTGTCGGACCTGTGCCGCAGTACGCCATCGCGGCCAACATCATCAACACCATGCGCATCGACTGC
>DPJP01000487.1:8984-9496 GCA_003542955.1 Armatimonadota bacterium | reverse complement strand
ACCTTCAACATGGATGAGTATGCCGATGAGAACGGGCAGACGGCGCCCCCGAGCTGGGAGGGCTCCTTCGCGACGGCAATGTGGGCGAACCTCTTCGGCCGCATCGCCGAGGACCTCCGCCCGAAGGATGAGAATATCCACTTCCCCGATAGCGACAACATCGGCAGCTACTCCGACATGATCGCCGACACCGGCGGCGCCGATTGGTGCTACGGNNACGGCGGCATCGGCTGGTGCGGCCATATCGCCTTCTGGGAGAGCAGCCTGGGCAAGGAATTCGCAACAATGGAGGAGTACAAGGCGGCGAAGGCCCGCATCGTCGAGCTGACGCCGCTGACCATCGTCCAGAACTCGCTGCATTCATTCGGTGGTGACTGGTCCTGGGTGCCGCCGAAGGCCGCCACCATCGCGCCTTCGGACATCCTCGGCGCGAAGCGCCGCAGCTTCTGGCTCGACGGCATGTGCGGGCCGGCGACCAACATGTCCTGGCAGCGCTTCATCGCCCGCCTTGT
>DPJP01000487.1:0-8975 GCA_003542955.1 Armatimonadota bacterium | reverse complement strand
TCACGGGCCGGTCAACAAGTTTGTCCCGGGCTCTATTCTCCAGGAGGCGCCGACGGACTACACCATCCTCGGTGGGGTCGCCAACAACGTGGAAATCGACATGTCATAGCGGCATTGTTGGCGCTCCGGCGCCGACATGGCGTCCATCTGCTGGGGAGGGCAACCTGTCTCAGCGTAAGACCCGGCCACCATCTGGATGGCCGGGTCTTCATTGTCTTCAGACCGGTCACACGCCGCGGGATTAGTACATCCGTCGCGCACCGGCGTACCGAGGCGCGTAGTAGCTCGAGTCGAGGCTGTCAATGCGCACGCCCCGGCGGCTGTTGGCGGCGTGGATGAACTGGTTGTTGCCGACGTAGAGGCCCACGTGCGATATGCCGCTCTTGTAGGTGTTCTCGAAGAACACCACGTCGCCCGGCGCCAGGTCGCTCCGCGACACCGGCTGACCGCGCCTGAACTGCGTGTCGGATGAGCGCGGCAGGCTGACGCCCAGCACCGCCTTGTGGATGTAATGGACAAAGCCTGAGCAGTCAAAACCCCGCGAGGGGCTGGCGGAGCCCCGCACGTATGAGGCGCCGACGAACTGCTTCGCCCTGGCGATGATCTGCTCGCCGACGCTGCAGTCGGACTGCCGGGTGGTCGGTGAAGGGAAATCGAGGCCCATCGCGGTGCCCGCGCCGGCCGTCGAGCCACCTTCGCTCGATGGTGCGTCTGAGCCGCCCNNGCCAGCCTCTGTGCGCGCGTATCGATCAGGTTGCTCGCCATCCAGCCGATTTCGCCGTTGTCCATGGCGATCTTGTACCAGTCGCCCTTCTGGCCGACGATGAGCACACGCGTGCTGAGCGTGGCGTAGCCGATGCGGTCGGCGTCGAGGCTGGGGCCGGCACGGAGGTTGACCTTGGGCCGCGCGACCCAGCCTACATTGACGACGACGGTCTGGTCGCCTTCCCTGGCTGTCGGCTCCTCACCAGGCGGCATACAACTGAAGACCCAGCCGGCGACCCAGCCGCTCTTCCCGCTTGATGTCTTGACCTTGCCCCAGTGCCCGTCGAGTTCGGTGATCGTCACCTTCGCCCCGCGCTCGAGCTGGAAGTCAATATCGCCGTCGGTGCTCGGCTTCGTGCGAACGTTGACGACCTCCTCGGTGATCCAGGCCGTCAGCGTCTCGAAGCGGCCGGAGGTCGATGTCGGCTTTGAGGTGTTCGTCGGCGTCGAGACCTGCTCGGCGCCCTTGACCAGCCAGCGGGCAATCCAGCCGGAGTTGCCCCCGTGCACAGTCGCCTTGTACCAGTCACCCTTCGTTTCGGTTATGTAGAGCGTCTGTCCCTGCACGACTGTGGCAACCTTGTCGTAGCTGGTGCCGGGTCCCTTGCGCAGGTTCACTGACGTACCGGCCACAAAGCCCTTCGCCGTATACTGGGGCTCGGATTGCTTTGGTGTGCTCTGGGCCGCGGAGGCAAGCTTGCGTCCTGACTCGATGTCATACTCGAGCAGCTCGCCGAGCATCCAGCCGTAGCCGTTGCCCGTGCTGACCTTGCACCAGCCGCTCTTGCGCTCGGTGACATAGACCTTGGTGCCCTGCTGGATGGTGCCGTAGCTGTCGTAGCCCAGGCCCGGGCCGGAGCGGACGTTCACAGCGGTCCCCTTGACCCAGGCCGGTGTCGACGCGTTCGCAGTGCTCTTCTTCTCGGGGCTCTTTGCCTCTTCGGCCAGCTCGCGGCCCTTGTCATGCGAGAACTGCAGGTGCCATTCCGCAATCCAGCCCTTCGAGCCGTCGGGCAGGCTCGACCAGCACCAGTTGTTGGCAAAGGACAACACATGAACCTTCGCGCCGCGAGTGAGCGTGCCGATCTTCTTGCGGTCGGTGCCGGGGCCGGAGCGCACGTTCAGCGTCTCGGGGATCACCCATGCGGGCTTCGGCGGGGCCGCCGACACCACCGACGGCCTCAGCACACAGGCGCTGAAAACGATGAGAAGTGTGATTCGAGTTGCGGTTGTCATCCGTTCTCGTCCGCGGCGAAGCGATGCCAATGCAGCGACGCTTCCGCGCTCTTTCCCACGATTCTCTGCCATGCGAACACCCGGATTATAGCCCGATGCGGACTGCGAAGTCAAAACCACCGACACGAAAAAGCCATGATCTGAAGCGCTTCCCGACCCGCTTTTGTTCCCGCAGAGCCCTCAAATGCCGCATTCAGACCGCGGACAGGGATTGCGGTTCGCCCCCGCGAATAGGTCACTGTGCAGATGATAGACCCGCCTGCGCTCACCGGTTGTGCGCGTGTGCGGATCACCATGCAACTTCCGGGCCGGCGCTCTCGCCATGGGCTCGGGCATCGACCCGATCGGGACCATGCATTTGTGCGAGGGGAGAAATGCCATGAGAAGTACAGGCGCGCCGCTGATCGCGCTGCTGGCTGTCCTGGCTGCGGCAACCTGCGTGCCGCAGGATGCCGTTGGGGCGCCCACGCTCGACGAGATGGGCCGGCTCTACGAGGTATCGACGCACCATGCACGAGTCACATTCCCGAGCAGCGACGAGGCCGGCTACGGCAGCGCGCTGGCGTGGGGCACGTCATACGCCATGCTGACGCTCAACCTGCTCTTCGAGGTCACGGGCGATACGGCATACCTCGAGAAGCAGTTCGACCTGGCCGAGCAGGCCTTCCGTAAGCGCGACATCGACCTCGCCGCCGCAACCGGCAACCAGGCGAAGTACACCGACTACCAGCGCAACCGCGTCATGAGCGCATGGGGCACGGGCAGCTACAGCCAGGGCCAGTACACCTGCTGGGCCGTCCACGCGGGCATGGTCTGCTTCCCGGTAGCCGAGACGGTGCGGCTCGTCCGCGCCGGTGGCGAGAAGACGACTGCCTACTCGCAGCGCGCCGGCGCGCTCGTGCCGCTGATCGAGGAGGCCATGACCGAGTTCGACTCCGAGTGGCGTGACGGCCCGGAGCCCGGGCAGGGCTACTACCTGTTCCCGAACGGTTCGATTCTGCCGCTCAACCAACAGAACGCGCCGGGGCGGGCACTGTTCGTTCTCGCCGAGCTGACCGGCAAGCAGGAGTACCGTGACAAGGCAGACAAGCTCGCGGCCTTCATGAAGAGCAAGCTCACGCATGTGGCGGACGGTGACTACTACCTGTGGGCCTACTCACCGGGCAGCCCGACGGGAGCGCCCGGACGCGGCGAAGACGTCTCCCACGCGGCTATCAATGCGCATTTCATGTACCTGGCATGGAGCTACGGATCGACATTCGACGATACCGAGATGGCGCGACTGACGCGCACCTTCACCGATGCGCTCTACCTGGGCAACGGGCAGTTCTCCGGCACCGTCGGCGGCAACACGCCCAATGACAACTACACTCCCCAACTGCCACGCTGGTGCGCCCTGGCGCGCTTCGACCCGCGCGTCGAGCAGTATCTGCTCGAGTACGTCGGCGCCCACCCCAAGGACAGCCCCGGCACGCTTGGCGCCACCACCGGCGCGATGGCGTACGGCTACCTGATGCGGGCGAGGATGCTGAGAGAGTAGGACCAGCAGAAGCAGCAGTAGACAAATCCATGCCCGTGACGCACACGACATTCTCGGAGCAACCCAACCCGAACTGGCGCGAGGACTGGAGAGACCCGGAGCGTGACGAACCATGCGCAGTCGCCTGGTGACCTTTCTTCTCGCCTGCCTATGTGCGTGCATCGACGTCGGCCTCTGTACGCCGTGCTCCGCCGGCGAGTTGATCATCACCGGCACCGTGGTGACACCTGACGGCAAGCCCGCCGCCGGCGCGACGGTGTTCTCCAGGTGGTTCTTCATCAACCCGCCGGGAAGCTTCGCACAGGCAGTCGATGAAGTGCTCAGTGACGAGACCGGGGCGTTCACTCTTCGTCTCGAGGCAGAAGGCGAGCCCTTTGCGCAGCACGATCTCGGCGTCGGCGCTATCCTTGATGGCTACGGCCTCGGCTGGACGCTGGTGCCGATCACGCAGACGAAGGGCATCACCATCTCCGTGCGCGAGGCGGCGACGGCCACCGGCACCGTCGTCGACGGGGATGGGAAACCGGTTGCCGGCGTCCAGGTCTCTGTCAGCTCCGTCATGGGATCGGCACGGGGCTCGGCCCTCGACACCAGCCGCCTCAGGGCGACCACGGATGAGGCCGGGCGTTTCGAGATCCGCGGCCTGCCCCGCGGGGACACCATAGCGCTGCTGACAAGCGCCGAAGGCTATCAGGCCGCGCACACGGAGCGCAAGCCCGCGGAGCAGCTTGTCGACGAGATCATCACACTCCGGCGCGCCACCAGCATCAGCGGCCGTGTTACCCGCGACGGCAAGCCCGTCGAGGGCATTGCGGTGCTCGCCCTCCAAGTGCCAATCGGCGGCTACACCTCAGTAGGGAGCAGTGATGCCGAGGGGGTCTACACCGTGCGCGGTTTGCTGCCCGGCACGTACGCCGTCAGAATCCACTGGCCCGCCTCGGCCAAGGCAGTCGGTGACCGGACGGCCGTGGCGCATCCGAGCGTGAAGTGTGACATCGACGCGCCGGCGACAGGGATCGACTTCGAGCTGATCGAGGGCGGACTCGTCACGGGGACGATCCGCAATGCCCGCACCAACGAGCCGTTGCCTGCCGCGAGCGTGGTCGCATACGCATCCCGGGGCGGCTTCCCGTTCGGGGGCTCCTGGCAGGTGGCGGCCTCTGCCGATGGCACCTACAGCTTGCGGCTCCCGGCGGGCACCTACTCGCTGCAGGGACAGGCAAATGGGTACCAGCAGGCGGGGCAGGACCCGAGTGTGCATGACGTCACAGTCGAGGGCGGTCGGACCCTGAAGGGCCCCGACATCGAGTTGAAGCCGATCCCCAGGATTGCGGGAACCGTCGTGGATACCGACGGCAAGCCCGTTGTCGGTGGCGCCGTGCGGACAGTCCAGTACGACGGGCGCGAAACGGTGACGGACGCCGAGGGGCGGTTTGACCTCGAGGTCGGCTACTTCGCTCTGCCTACCGAGATATGTGTTGTCGACACCGAGCGCGGTCTCGTTGGCAGGCTCTCCTTCACCGAGGACACTACAGATGCGCGCATCGTGATCGAACCTGGGGGGGTTGCCACGGGGCAAGTTGTCGACCCCGATGGAAAGGGACTTGGAGGGTTGAGTGTAACGGCAAGCTACGTCGCGCCGATCGAGAGGGAGCACATGCCGCACGCTCAGGTCCGTCTGCCGGCCACGCCGACGGATGCCGAGGGGCACTTCCGCCTCGCGTGCCTGCCATACGGTGTCGAGCTCACCATCTACGTCGACGGAGAGGACGGCCGCTTCATCTCAGAACGCAAGTGGGCCGCGTCCGTAGAACTGCCGCCGCGGTTCCAGCTCGACCTCGGCCCCACGGTGCTCGACAGAGCCGGCCAGACGCTGGCGGGGCGTGTCATGGACGCTGAACGGGAGCTGATCCCCGGCTGCACCGTCGTCGACCTCGGCACAAGGCGAACCGTGAAGACGGATGCGGCAGGCAGGTTCGAGTTCACCGAGCTGCCGCTGCTTGCCTATCAGGGCGCCGTCGATCAGCCGTACCGGCCGTGCCTGCTGGCCATCCATCCCGAAGAGCCGCTTTTCTGCGGCGCGAATGACGTCGATCCGGCCTGGGGATACGAACTGGACATGATCCTCGAGCCGCCCGGGAAGGTGCGCGGGCGCATCGTCGATGCCGACGGCAAGCCGACGAGCGGAGTAATGATCAACCTGATGGCCCATGGCGTGGGCTTCATTCAGTGGCCCGACGCTGTCGCGGAGTACGCGAACATCATCGCGATAGGATCAGAGATGCAGAGCCGCGAAGACGGCACGTGGGAGTTCGAGGGCCTCGTGCCCGGCGTGCAATACGCGGTGTACGCGATGGGCGGCGCGGATCAGCCGACGCGCTTCTATGAGCAGTTCATGCCCATCCCCGGCGACACCGTCGACCTGGGGGACCTTGGGGGCAAAGGCGTGCAGTGACGCGCTGGGTGGCGAGCGCGGCGGGGCAGGCGGACCGGGGACTGGCACCCATCTCGCCAACTGCATCGTCAGGGACGCGACCCTCCGCATCGAGATGGGTCCCTGTCCCCGCTTCCGTTGCTTCACAGTTGCAGAAGCGACCGCGGCACTATGGCGGGCGCCTTCGGGGTGGCAGTCGCCAGCGAGGGCGTGTGACGGACAAAACGGAACGCCACACTGCCCGGGTCTGTTCAATACACGAGCGCATTCCAACATCAGTGGTGGCGAGGGTGGCGGCATAGGAGGAGCTGGTCGTCGTGCCTGATCGACTCACACGCTGTTGCTCTGTCCTGACGCTTCTGGCATTGCTGCTCGTGGCTGCCTCTGTCTGCTCCGCCGGTGACTTGGTCATCACCGGCACCGTGGTGACGCCCGACGGCCAGCCCGCCGCAGGCGCGACGGTGTTCTCCAGGTGGTTTCTGACCAGCGCATCGGGGAGCTTCGTGGACGCGGTTGACGAGGTGCTCAGTGACGAGACCGGGGCGTTCACTCTTCGTCTCGAGGCAGAGGGCGAGCCCTTTGCGCAGCACGATCTCGGCGTCGGCGCCATCCTTGATGGCTACGGCCTCGGCTGGACGCTGGTGCCCGTCACGCAGACGAAGGGCATCACCATCTCCCTGCGCGAGGCGGCGACGGCCACCGGCACCGTTGTCGATGGCCACGGGAGACCGGTTCCCGGCGCCCACGTCAGGGTCATCCACGTACACACTGGATCGGCACAAGGCTCGGGTCTGGTCACTCGCCACCTCAAGGCGACCACGGATGAGGCCGGGCATTTCGAGATACGGGGCCTGCCCCGCGGGGACAGGGTCACTCTTGAGGCAAGTGCGCAGGGATATCGGGCCGCGCGAGTGGACCGCAAGCCCGCGGAGCAGCTTGCTGATCAGATCATCACATTCCCTCGCTCCACTGCGATCAGCGGTCGAGTCACCCGCGACGGTGAGCCCGTCAGGGGCGTCACAGTAATGGCCCGCCAGCTGGAGATGGGCGGCCATCAAGCAATGAGGGCCAGCGATGCCGACGGGCTCTACACCGTGCCCGAACTGCCGCCCGGCACGTACGCCGTCAGCATCTTCTGGTCTGCCTCGGCAGAGGCAGTCGGTGACCGGACGGCCGCGGCGCATCCGAGCGTGAAGTGTGACATCGATGCGCCGGCGACGGGGATCGACTTCGAGCTGATCGAGGGCGGCCTCGTGACGGGAACGATCCGGAATGCCCGCACCAACGAGCCGTTGCCTGCCGCGAGCGTGGTGGCGTACGCAGCGCGGAGCCGCTTCCCGTTCGCGGGCTCCTGGCAGGCAGCGGCATCTGCCGATGGCACCTACAGCTTGCGGCTCCCGCCGGGTACCTACTCGCTGCAGGGCCAATCCAGCGGGTACCAATACCGGATCGACAACACGACGGTGCGCGAGGTGACCGCCGAAACCGGACGGACGGTGAAGGGCCCCGACATTGTCCTGACGCCGATCCCCAGGATTGTGGGAACCGTAGTGGATGCCGATGGCAAGCCCGTTGTCGGCGCCACCGTGCGGACAGCCCGGTTCTTCGGGCGCGATTCGGTGACCGACGCCGAGGGGCGCTTTGACCTCGGGCGCGGCCACTATGGTGGGCCCACGGAGATATGTGTTGTCGACATTGAGCGTGGCCTCGTTGGCAGGCTCTCTCTCACCGAGGAAGCCACAGACGCCCGCATCGTCGTCGAGCCCGGCGCGGTTGCAGCGGGGCAAGTTGTTGACCCCGAGGGAAGGGGACTTGGGGGGCTGAGCGTAGCGGCGAGCTACATCGCGCCGGTTGCCAACCCGTTTGGCCCACTCGCTGAGGTCCGTCTGCCGGCCACTGTGGCCGATGCCGAGGGGCGCTTCCGCCTCCCGTGGCTACCCCATGATGTCGAACTAACGATCCATGTGGATGGCGAGGACGGCCGCTTCATCTCAGAACGCAAGTGGACCAAGTCGGTGACACTGCCGCAGGGCGAGGAACTCGACCTCGGGCCGACGGTGCTCGACCGGGCGGGGCAGACGCTGGCAGGCCGCGTCATGGGCGCTGAACGGGAGCTGATCCCCGGCTGCACCGTCGTCGACTGGGGAACAGGAACGATCGCAAAGACGGATGGCGTGGGCCGGTTTGAGTTGACCGGACTGCCGCTGCTTGCATACGTGGGCGCTGTCGATCAGCCGTACCGACCGAACCTGGTGGCCATCCATCCCCAAAAGCCGCTCTTCTGCGGCGCGAATGACGTCGATCCGGCCTGGGGATACGAGCTTGACATGATCCTCGAGCCCCCGGGGAAGGTCCGAGGGCGTATCGTCGATGCCGAGGGCAAGCCCGCGGGTGGAGTACTGCTCTACCTGACGGCCGCCCATGGCGCCGGCCACATCGAATGGCCCGACACCATCCCAGAGCACGCGAATATCATCACGCCAAGATCAGAGATGCACAGCCGTGACGACGGCACGTGGGAGTTCGATGGCCTCGTACCCGGGGTGCAGTATGTTGTGGTCGCAATGGGCCAGATGCCCCCCTCCAAGCCATTCATGCCCATCCCGGGCGACACCGTCGATCTCGGGGACCTTGGGGGGAAGCAGGAGGACTGAGCACTACCCAGTAGAAAGGCATATATCATGTGCAACACCGCAGCGTATGTCGGGACTCAGACCGCGGCACCGCTTCTACTCGAGATGATCCAGAGGCAGGAGGGGATCGGTGGCGGGCACTACACCGGCCTTGCCACCATCCATGAGGGAAAGCTCCACTACCGTAAGGTGGTCGGCGATTCGGCCAATCTGCGTGCCACCACCGACGCCGGAGAGTTGCCCGGCACCATCGGCATCTGTCACAGCCGCACGCCGAGCGGCGGCGATGTCGAGTGGGGGCAGCCGTTTGTCAACTGCGAGCAGACCCTCGCCTACCTGGCCCAGGGATCAATGGGCTACTGGGAGG
>DPJP01000424.1:27906-36581 GCA_003542955.1 Armatimonadota bacterium | reverse complement strand
CGCATATCGACGCCGGCAAGACTGACGTCCGACTGCCGCTCGAGCAGTATGAGCAGAACCTCCATACCATCATCGCCCGGCTTCGAGACACAGGCGCGAAGCCGATCCTGATGACCTCCATCCCGCTCTGCCACACCCACCAGCATGCGACGCGTCCGCCATATTCCGAGCAGGGCCCCAACTACTGGCTCACCGATTACGTTGCGGCCTGCAGGCAGGTGGCCGTGGCCGAGGGTGTGCCGCTCGTGGACAATTTCGCGGCATGGGCGGAGGCGGCGTTCCTGGGCGCGGATCTCCCCGCCCTGACCACCGACGGTTGCCACCCGAATCCGGCGGGTCATGAGTTCCTCGCCTGCACCATCTATCCCGTTCTCGCGCGCATCCTGGGCGGCGACCCCACACCGCCGGTGAAGCCGACACTGCCTGTCGCAACGCCCGCGACAAGCCCGTATGCGACCCCCGCCGCTATCGGCGCGGCGCCCGTTGATGGGTANNAGGCGCGCGATGCCGATGAGTGCCGGATTGCTGCTGAGAGGGCTTGCCATTGGCTTCTCGATCGCCGCCCCTGTGGGGCCGATCGGCGTCCTGTGCATCCGGCGAACACTCGAGCGCGGCTGGCGGTCGGGTCTGCTGACCGGCCTCGGAGCCGCCAGTGCCGACGCCCTGTACGGCGCCGTGGCCGGGTTCGGCCTGACCGCTGTCTCGAATGCGCTCGTCGAGCAACGGACCTGGCTCGGTCTGCTCGGCGGCGTGTTCCTGTGCTGCCTGGGGATTCGCACGCTCCTCGCCGGCCCACGCGGCGATGACCCGCAAGCGCGTCCCGTCGCCGCCGGCGACTGGGCGTCGACATTCGCCCTCACGCTGACGAACCCGATGACGATCCTGAGCTTCGCGGGCATCTACGCCGGCCTGGGTGTCGGTACCGCCGGTGGCGACTATGCCGACGCGGGGTTGGTGGTGGTGGGCGTCTTCCTGGGGTCGCTGCTGTGGTGGGTGATCCTGAGCGCGGCCGTCGCCCGGCTGCGGGGGCACATCGGGGATAGGGCGAGGCTATGGATCAACCGGGCCTCCGGCGCCATCATCCTCGGCTTCGGCGTCGCCGCGCTGGTTGCTGCGGCATTCTGAGGACACCGGCCGCCCTACGCATCGCCATGCCAGTGGGCCCCATGCCTGGCCTGCAGCGCAGCCAGCACGTCGCGGTAGTCCACCTTCGCCGTGGCCACGACCTTACAGAGCTCGGATATGTCGCCCTCGGCCATCACGACGCAGGCCAGTTGCACGAGCACGCCGCCGTCCTCGCGCTTCCCCGCCCCGTACCTGTCGATGATCCGCAGAGCTTCATCGGCATCGTCGCCGAAGTCACACTTGATACGCCATTCGAGGTGTTCGCGAGTCAACAGCGCCATCGGTGGTTCCACTTTCTCCTGCCCGTCGGCAGACGCGAGGTCCGCACAGCTACACGTGCTTGTGCCAGTCGGTACCGTACTTGATCATCAGCCCTGCCAGGGCGTCCCGGTAGTCGCGGCGGGCCTGCTCGATCAGCAGCCGCAGCATCTCGAGGTTTCCCTCGGCCTCGACCACACAGGCGAGCTGCACCATCGGGCCGCCCTTGTCGGTGTAGGAATCGACGACCTCCATCGCCTGCTCGTAGTTCTGCCTGCCGAACTCACGTCTGACGCGCTTCTCGAGGTACTTCCGTGAGAAATCAGCCATAGCGGCTCCTCTCTGCACCTCTGCCCGCAACTGCGCGATTCCCGGGCGATTTGCACGTGCCTGCAGCCGTGAGCCGGCTTCGGTCCGAGTCCGGGGGCGTCACTGCTCGATGCTCGTCGCCACCCGCGGGATGGCCGCGCTGGTGCTGACCCGGCGCGTGTCGAGAACAACGCAATCACCGACCGCCGCATCGGTGTCAGTGACGTCCAGGCAGCATTGGTCCATCGATATCCGACCGATAATCGGCACTCGCTTGTCGCCCAGCATTGCCCACGGCCCACGCTCGGCCCGGCCCCGTCGGGCAGCCCGCCGCCTGGCGAAATCCGCGACAACCAGTCGCCAGTTGCGCAACAGCGACTCCGGCATCTGCCCCAGACCGTGAGCGAGCCCGACCGGCACAGTGGCCACGCGCGTCTCTCTGCGTGTGACGAACTGCCCCCCGTAGCCGACCGGTGAGCCGGGCGGGAGCGTCTGGACCGCGACGATGTGGCTGCGCAGCTCGAAGGTCTGCCGGAGGCGAATGCCCACGTCGCCCACATCCGCGGGCATCTGACCGTAGAGAAGTGTGCCGACCCGCACCATGTCGAGGTGGGCTGCGGGGTCATTGAGCGTCAGCTCGCTGGCGGCACAGTGGATGCAGATGCGCCCGGCTCCGGCGCGCGAGAGAGCGTCGTTGGCCAGTGAGGCGAACGCCTTGACCGAGGCGCCCGGCCTGAGCGTATCGATGCCCTCGAGCAGCGTCCCGGAGCCGGGGGGCCCAAAGTGCGTATACACTCCGGTGACATTGACCGCGGAGTAGGGCTCCGCGGCGGCGAGGATATCGGGCAGTGAATCGTCGGAGCCGAGGCGGCCCAGGCCGGTGTCGACGTAGATATGGACATCGGCGGCCTGCCCGAGCCTGCGGGTTGCCTGCGCGTAGACTGGTATCTCATCGCGCGACACGACGGTGCCGGTGAGGCGGTGACGGACGAGTTCCTCGACATCGGCGGCGAGCACCGGAAGGAAGACGAGAACCGGCAGGGCCAGCCCGGCCTCCCGGAGCGCAATACCCTCCGCGAGTGAGCTGACACCCAGCCAGTCGGCGCCGGCGGCGGCAAATGTGCGCGCCGACAGTTCGAGCCCGTGGCCGTAGCCGTTTGCCTTGACGACCGCCATCAGCCGCACGCGCTCGGCAAGCCGCGTGCGGACGGTGCGCAGGTTCTGGCCCAGCGCCTCGGTATCAACGGCCACATAGGTGGAGTGGGGCATGGTGAGCCGCCTCAGGCCGGTGCGCGGTCGTCCCGGCCGATATCCCCCGTTACCCCACCATTATGCCTGCTCAGCCCGCGACAATCAACTCCCGACATCAAGTGAACGCGCCCGTGGCGGCTGCGGCGCGTTCGGCATCCGGCATGGCCGCAACACGGCGGGCGTCACCTCGACGCCCTGGTCCATGAGCGCGTCCATGCGGCGGATCAGGTCCACGAAGGCCGGCGCCGCGAACGGCTTGGTGATGTACGCGGCCGCACCCGAGTTCCAGCCCCAGTCGAGGTCCGCCTCCTGGGCCCTGGCAGTCAGGAACACCACCGGCACATTCGAGAGTACCGGGTCCGCCTGCAGCTCGGCGAAAAGCCGATAGCCGTCGGTCCGTGGCATGACAATATCGAGAATGATGATGTCGGGCGCGCACTCGCGGGCCCTGCTCAGACCCTCATCCCCGTCGGAGGCGGTGATGACCTCGTATCCCGCCCGCGTCAGGTTCAGCTCAACGAGCCTGAGGATCGCGTTTTCGTCGTCGATAACAAGCACTCTCTTCGACATGACGGCCCCTCGCACGCAGTGATTGCCGGTCGCCGCGGTCCGGTGACCGGCCCTTCGTATACACCGTACCCATTCGCAGCCCCATCCTAACCTCGCACGCATCGCCATGAGAAAGCCTTGAGCAGGCCGGAAGCGGCTCCCCAACCCCACCATCCGACTGTGGCGGGCGGGCTGATCGCGCGCGATGCGCTGTATCCTCCGACGACATCGAATGCGGCGACAACGTTGGCCCACTTATTGCTGAATGCGATAGTGCGCGAAGCTGCGTTCCACCACCAAAGTCTGCCCACGCACTGCGAGGGATGGGGTCGGTCTCCATGGGGATGGCGAGCAGGAAGGTACTTGTGGTTGACGACGAACGGACGGTCAAGAGGCTGCTTGAATTCGGCTTCACCCGCGCCGGCTACGAGATTGTAACAGCCGCCGACAGCGCCGAGGGGCTCGAACTCGCGCGGACCGCGTGCCCCGACTACATCATGCTGAATCTTGCCACGCCTCGCACGGCCGGATGCGAGATGCTTCACGCGGTGAAGGCCGATCCCGCGACGGCCGGCATTCCGGTGGTGCTCGTCACGGACTTCGGGCGCGACGATGACATCTTCCAGGGTTGGCTGGCCGGTGTATCGGCGTATATCACCAATCCCGTCAACGTCGAGGACCTCTCCACTCTCCTGCAACGCATAGAGAGCTACCGCAACGCGGCGTAGACTGCGCCGCACGGCAGGCCACTGCCGCCTTCACAGCGCGCACAGCATGCCCTGCGCCGGGTCCGCAGCCCCGGCCNNCCCGGCCCGGGTGTCGCTTCACCGGGGACGCCCAGACGGCGTCCCCGGTTTGCTGCCTGTCCACAGCCTGCGGAACTGCCGCCCGCCTTCTCCGAGCTCCGCTTGACCCCCCGTGTTGTGCCATCTATACTGCTTCCAGTGGACTGCGGCGGTGCGGTAGGACGGGCACACCTGCGGCGTGTTCACGGTGGGGCCGGAGCGCTTCAGACCCCCACAGAGGGATTCCCATGCATCAACTGCGCGTAGCCTTCTGGAACGTCGAGAACCTGTTCGCGGCCGGGGCAGTGGATCGGGGACCGCAGACCGAGGACGAACTTCATGCGAAACTGGGCGTCCTGGGCGACACGATAGACAGCTTCTTCGACGGCCACGGGCCGGACTTGCTGGGTCTGGCGGAAGTGGGCAGCGAGAGGGAGCTGCAGCGTCTTCGTGCCGAATTGACGGACGCCTACTTGCTCCTATGGGAACCCGCGACGCGAGGTGACAACACGGGTCTCGGGCTCCTGGCGCGGGAGAGCGCCTTCTCAGAGGTCCGGATCGAGGCCGCCGAGAGATTGGGCGATGAACGGCCTCGCTGCATTGTCGTCCGATGCGACCTCCGGGGCATGACCGTCCCGTTCATCGCCGCCGTCGTCCACTGGAAGAGCGGCATGCCGCATGGCGGCACACCGATCTCGCCTGAGCAGGACCGCCTGAACTCAGGCCGCTGGCTCGGTGACTACCTGGGGGCCCAGAACGACATCAACTGCGCTCTCGTAGTGGGTGACTTCAACGCAGAACCGGACGCCCCGCCCTTCGGGAAGGGGCACCTGCGTGGACGGCGACACTTCTCATCAGCTCTTTGCTCGATCCGCACTCCAGCGGAGTTGTACAATACAGCCTGGCGGTACATGCATGAGCCGGACTACTTCGAGAAGACAACTGCCTCTGGGTATCAGGAGCCCCGTCCGAAGACGACCCACGTGTCGTCACACGAGGCGCTTTTCGATCAACTGCTCGTCTCCGGCCGAGCATTGCGCGGTGGCCCCATCTCCCTCTGTGAAGAGACCGTGAGCTACCATTGCGATGACTGTACATCTGAGCACTCAGCCCAGGGCCTGCTCCGTCCGTTACGCTGGAGCTACTGCGCCGACGACGGGACACACGCCGGCGCCTCAGACCACCTTCCACTGCTCGCGACATTTGCCGTGAACAAGGGGATATGACGATGTCAGCGAACCACTGGAGCGACGTCGTAGCGAATGCCCTCCGCAACGGGGGAGCCACACCGCCGCCGTACAAGCTCGTGCTCGCGGAGCTGCGGGGCTTTGCCTCGGCCCTTCAGGACGAACTCGGGGCGGCCGTAGCGGTGCGTGTCGAACCGGGGTTCCAGACCAATGCGGGGCAGCAGTTCCATCTCAGGCTTCGCATTCCCGCGCAGGGCTTCGAGGAGACCCTGTTCCGAGCCTACGTGCCCGTCGATGGGTATCCCGTCGGTCTGGACTTCAATGCCGAAGACCTCGTCAACGCCGCGGATGTTGAGCAACTCAGGTCACTGATTGGCGAGTTCATCAGTCGCGACACCATCCGCGCTCGGTTGGACCTATTGCGCGAAACGGCGGCAAACTGACACCTGCGTGGGCGCGCGACTGCCGGCGTCGGGTGACGCACAAGCGACTCGACAACCAAGAAGGTCACCGCTGCCCGACGGCCGAACCTACCCCTGCGCCTGCCAGTCGCACTCCCGAGGAGGAACTCAGTCAATGTCAGACCAGATCAAAGTCGCATTCGTCGGTGCCGGCGGGATGGCCCAATCCCACATGGGGAATCTCGCCGCCATCGAAGACGTCAGTATAGTCGGTATCTGTGATGTGTCGCAGGAGCGCGCTACCGAGGTCGCCGAGAAGTACTCCGCCGCCGCGTACACGGAGTACCGTCGCATGCTCGACGAGGTCGAGATCGACGCGCTTTATGTCGTCGTGCCGCCGTTTGCCCATGAAGACGCCGAGGTGCTGGCCGTCCGCAACGGCAGCCACCTGTTTGTCGAGAAGCCCGTGGTCATGAACATGGACAAGGGCTACGAGATCGCCGAGGCGATTGACAAAGCCGGTGTGCTCTCATGCGTGGGCTACCAGCTCCGCCTGCTCGACTCTGTGCAGCGCGCGCGCCGCTACCTTGCCAACCGCACGCTGGGCATGGTCACCTCGCACCGCTGGGGCGGCCTGCCCGGGGCGCCCTGGTGGCGCGTGATGGAGCAGTCCGGTGGGCAGATGCACGAGCAGACAACACACCAGATTGACCTGATGCGCTACCTGGGCGGAGAGATTGTCGAGGTCTATGCCCGGTACTCGCTGCGCGCTCTGGGCGGTGTCGAGAATCTCGACATCCCCGACTGCCAGGCCGCGGTGTTCACCTACATCGACGGCGCCATCGGCCTGGTCGCCACCAGCCCCATGATGCGCCAGGGCGGCGGCGTCAGCGACCTGAAGTTCCTTGTCGATGACCATATCCTCGAGTGGCGCGTCAACGGCAACACGCTGATGCCCGATGACGACGAGGAGGTCACCGCCGAGCCGCAACAGACGGGCACGATCGACGCGGCCTTCATCGAGGCTATCCGCAGCGGCGACTCGGGGCCGATTCCGTGCTCCTACCGCGCCGGGCTGCAGACCAGCGCCGTCACGCTGGCCGCCAACGAGTCGGCCCGCGGCGGCAGGCCGGTCGCCGTACCGAGGGTGTAACACAGCCGTCGCGGTTCACGCGCGCGGCAGGTGTCAAGCAGACAAAGCCGGAACATATCGCCCTTCATGGTGTTTAACCTCTACTGCCTCGATGTTTGTGGCAGCCGAAGCGTGGAATACTATTGGTACGCTTCGGAGTCACGTCTGTGACGCCACCGAGGGGCGCATGGCAACGTTCTGTTGCGGCCGGTTGTGCGAGTGATTGAGAAAGAACGAGGCGAGCTTGCCGTCCGGATAGACCAGGATGCCGACATCCGGAGCGCAACCGCTCGCCCATCAGACGGTGCCCTGCGGGTGCCGGGAGGTGACGTTGTCATGGATCTTGGAAAGCATACAGGAAGACGGGCGGGTTTCACGCTCATCGAGCTGCTGGTGGTCATCGCGATCATCTCAATCCTGGCCTCGATGCTGATGCCGGTATTCGCCAGAGCGCGGGCCAAGGGCCGGCAGACGGCGTGTCTATCCAATGTCAAGCAGCTGTCGCTGGCACTGAAGATGTACGCGCAGGACTACGACGAGATCTACCCGTTCGGCAACTCGGGGTCGATCTTCTGGCATGCGGCGATCTTCCCCTACACCCACAACAACCAGATTCTGCGCTGCCCGGACCGCAAGGAGCGCTATGTGGGATACGGCATGAACTGGTTGGCAAGCGGCATGTCTGAGGGGAGCTTCTTCGACCCGGCCTCGAAGATCCTCATCGGGGATGTGCCACCCGAATGCCTCGGTGTCACCAACAGCGACCCCGGGGTCGAGTGGTGGGTCAACGACCCGGGTAACGACATCTGCGGCGCCACCGGGGGGACTGTCTCGGCCGGGAGCGAGGACCCCAGCACAAACTGCTTCAGCGATATCGGGCGTCCCCAACTTCACAACGACGGCCTCGTGTGGGGCTATGCCGACGGTCACGCGAAATGGTCCCGCGAGGAGTCACTGGACCAGCCCGTGTTCTGGAATCCGGCAACTTCGACGGAGTGAATGCCTGTGGACGGAGCCTTGGCTCCTATCCTGACGACCTGAGTTGACGCGTGCGCGCACGGCATCGCCTGATATGCCTGCGCGCACGTATAGTTGTGGCGGCAATCGACTATAGTACATAGTACTACCACGCATCGGCGCAGTGCGGCAGCCGCTCGGCCGTAGTCCGCATGCGGAACTCGAGGGATACTCGAGGTCGGGGAACCCACGCGTTGGGGACCACAGCGGACAGATGTGAATACGTGATCTTCAAGCTTCCCGCCGATCTGGACTGCGCGTCGGGTCTGGGTGGCTGGGTAGGTGTGGCGGCGTCTTCCCGCGGCATCTGCCGCCTGTCTTTGCCCCGCCCGACGTGTGATGCCGCGCTGACGACGCTCTCTCCGCGCCCTGACTGGGTGCTCTCATGGACTGCCCTGCTCTGCCGTGCGCACTGCCAGATCAGCGATTTCCTGCGCGGCCGGCGCCGGGCACTCGACCTGCCCATCGACCTGGCCGGGTCGAGCGACTTTGCCGTGAAGGTATTGGCGCGGCTGCGGGGAATAGGCTACGGGCAGACCTGCAGCTACGGCGATCTGGCCGCATCGGTGGGTCGGCCGCGGGCGAGCCGGGCCGTGGGGCGCGTGATGGCGTCCAACCCGCTTCCCCTGATCCTGCCCTGCCACCGGGTGGTCGGCGCCAA
>DPJP01000424.1:0-27899 GCA_003542955.1 Armatimonadota bacterium | reverse complement strand
ACGGCAGGCTGGTAGGGTTCGGCGGGGGGCTGTGGCAGAAGTCGGCTCTGCTCGAACTCGAGGCATCATCGGAGGTCGCCTCCGCCGTCGCGAGGCCGGCGGCGAGAGGCTTTTGTGTCGGTTGACTTTGACATAGGCATTGGGTACAATGGCACAGGTATCAAAACGGCTCGCAACGACACGTGTCGGAACCCCGCGGGGGGGTGTCCGGACAGGTGGATTCGTGTGTCCTTGCAGCTGTGGGCCGAGACAACTGCACCCGCCGGCCGTGACCGGTACGGACCAGTACCCAGAACAACCCAGGCTGCGTCTGTCCCTGATGGGAGGCTCTACTCAGTGAACCACTCGACGACGAGTACCCTGCGCGCGCTCATCCTGCCGGTCATTTTCCTGCTCGGCTGCGCCGTGCCCGCCCTGGCGGGCTCGATTGCCGCGGGCTACGCCGGCGACGGCATCTGGCCCGTCGAGGCGTCCGCCAACTCCAAACGATGGTACAGGGCTATCGTCACCACGGCCACCAATGAAATCGTGTGGTCGCTCTCCATGCGCGGAGTCACCATCATCCGCAATGGGACCTACGTCCTGCCCACGCAAGATGAGCGCACCGACGCCGGGATCGCCGTCTCATCCGTCAGTTCCGGCGTTACGGCCTACACCATCGGGCCGTATGCGGGCTATGACATCTTCGGCAGCCCTCATCAGGGAACCGTCGGCACCATGTCTACCGGTGGGCAGTACCTGGACCCGGGATACACCTACACCACATTCACCGTCAGCTTCAGGACTGGAACCGGCGAACCGACCACGCCGGTCTCCGTCAATACGGCCAACTATCGTACCTGGTATGACAACTCCGACTACCTGCAGTGGTTCAGCGGTGACGCCACCGGTATCGACCCCCTGGCCGTCACCCCGTCCTCGATGACCACTCCCGATGATGGGACGGGCAGCTCGACCTACAAGTTCCGCGTCCGCTACGTCAACAGGGCCAACCTGCGCCCCCGCTTCTACCGTGAAGGCGAACGCCAGCCGGAGTCGAGCGGCAGATACCTGAGCTACGTCGACTACGACCCCTGGAGCGACGAGTTCTTCTTGCGCTGGGACACCGATAACGACTACTGGATGTACACCTACTACGATGACCCGGGGCTCGACCGCATCGGCTGGGATCGCAGCTGGGGCTCGAGCACCGACCTGCACCGCATCGCCGTCATCATTGATGACGATACGACCCGCCCGCGCTTCATGCACCGCGAGGACACCTCCGACTCCGAGTACCGCGACGGCGTCATCTTCTTCTACGAGTTGTTGCCCACGGACTACAAGCGCTTCATCGACAACATCCTGCTGTTCCCGTACGACCCGGCCGGCGAGGACGATCTGGACCGCTACGTGACCCATCTGCGCGGCCGCCCCAACTCGAACAACTACGTTGCCCTGGCCGCCGGCGGGCACAAGTACGAGTTCCTCGCCACCGACGACATCGCTCCGGCGATGGACGCGACGTGGCTGCAGGTCGGCCGGCCCGGCAACGGCCTTTACAACGACTACTACCAGACGACACCGTACTACCTCAACCGCGGCTACCTGGGCCGCAGCAACTCCGACCATCTCACCGGATCGGTTCGCACCAGGCGCTTCACACGCTTCCTTGACAACGACTACGCCGCGGGCGGCTCGGGCTACGCATACGACTCGCAGGACCCGACCCGTTACCCGAAGAGCGACCCGGTTCTCACCGCGCACCCGTACTTCCCGAACGGGTCGGTGCCGCCGAACGCGACCTTCAACCCCAACCCCGTGGACCCGCGTGGCCTCGAGGTCTTCAACAGCCCGTTCACAACCGATGTCGGCGGCGGTCCCACACCGCCGTTGCGCTATACCAACGACGACACAGTCCTGCCCAACTGGGCGAACATCTACCCGGAGGACACATCCGGCTACGGCGACCCGAACGCTGCGCCGTTCCGCGGCGGCAAGTGGACCAACCAGACGAAGTTCACCCTCCGCATCAACTACTGGCAGTCCGACAATGTCCCGCCGCAGTACATCCGTGTCTACATCCGCCGAAACGACGCGGGTGGGGCGCCCGGCTCCTGGATGCCGTACACGATGGAGCAGGTGAACCCCTCCGAGACCAGCTACAACGATGGGTGCGTCTTCCAGTTCCAGACGACGCCGGAGCAGTTGCCCGGCGGCGGCGGACCGGGTGACTACAACTACTACTTCCAGGCCAACGACGGCGTTCGCCCGACCATCTTCCCTAACCGGCCGGCCGACTACCAGCAGCCGGGCGCGGGGACGATGCGCGACCTCGGCCAGTATGGCGTGCCATACAGCAGTGAGGGCGAGGACTACTTCTGGTTCCGCGTCAACAGGCCGCCGACACTGGCCAGTCAGTCAGTCACGCCCGCGGCGGGGCGCGCCGGCGAGAACTACCGCTTCCAGGTCCGCTACACCGACGCCGACGGTGAGGTGCTCAATGCCGCCGCCGCCGGCGACCGCCCATTCCAGGCCCGCCTCAACATCGACCTCTTCGGTGTCCCGCTGGGCAAAACCGAGGTCCGCGGCCTGAACGCGCTCAACGTCCTTCAGTATGACACCATCCCCTGGGGCGACACTGCCTACAGTGGCGTCTACTACGAAGACGGGTCGCTGGTTGACGCCGCCGTACCGTTCACCATCACGATGCTCACCGGCGCGGCCGCCGGCAACACCTACCAGATCGCGGCCAACGTCGGCAACCTGATCACCCTCGCCGGCGCCAACCTGGCCGGCGACGGCGTTGCCATCGGCGACGAGTTCCGCATCGAAAAATGGTTCGCGTCGACGATGGACCCGCTTGACCCGACCAACACCGCCTACAACGCCGGCGTGGACTACATCTTCGACACCGCGAGCAATGTCGAGCTGGGCGAGGGGACGCACCGGTACTACTTCCAGTTCTGCGATGACTGGGGATCGTGGGTCTTCCCCGACGATGCGAACACCAAGGTCGAGGGCGAGTATGTCCGCTTCCCGGCCAGCGGGTTCTTCCAGGGCCCCGAGGTTCGCGGCAACACGCCGCCGGAGTTGCGGGACTTCCGCTTCACACCGCAGGCCGCGACGGCCGGCGCCTTCGACGGCAATACAGCAACCGACTTCACGTTCTACGTCACCTACGTGGACAATGAGAATGACCCGCCGGCGCTGATCCGCCTCGGGATCGATGGCACGCCACAGAGCCCTGCCCGCATACTGGACATGGTGCCCGACCCGGCGACCGACACCGTCTACACCGACGGCGCAANNAAGCCGGTCCAACTCAGCGAGGGCACTCATGTCTTCTACGCCCAGGCATCCGACGGCCGCGCGCGCTTCCCGGTCACCGCACCCGGCGACCCGTTGATCTTCAGCGGCCCCGTGGTCCCGGCCGGGCACACACCGCCGCCGCCCGACGCCAATGTCGACGGCTACCTCGACTGGGTGCAGGGCCCGAACGTGGCGCCCAACACACCGCCGACACTGAGCTTCCTGCCCGATGATGACGAGGCCGCCGACCCGGTCTCGCCCGGGCTGACGCCGAACGTCGGCAACCAGTCGACAGCCTTCACCTTCACCATCAAGTACACCGACGTCGACCGCTTCGCCGATATCGCCGGCAACCCGCCGGATTATGTCCGCGTCTACGTCGACGACATACCGTATGACATGTCCAAGCATCCGGACTACGCCTCGGACAACGACTACACGGACGGCGTAGTCTACCAGTACACCATATCGGGTCTGGTCGAGGGAACGCCTCACACCTACTTCTTCATCGCCTCCGACGGGCTCGACCAGGCTCGCAAGCCCATCATCAGCGCGGTCCCGAACCGCTACAACGGCCCCGTCGTCGACGAGCCGCCGAGCGCCCCGCTGAACCTGCTGGCGCAGGATACGCCCAACGATAACGGGGGCTCGGTGAACCTCCAGTTCTCACCCAGCCCCGATGACGGCGGCGGCGCACGCGATGTCAGCCACTACCGCGTCTACCGCACCACCATCCAGGGCCAGTACAGCGGAGACCCCGTGCTGATCGTGCCGGCGACGGAGGCAGCGGCCTACATGGTGCAGGACGCCGCACCCGACTCCGCCGACCCGCCCATCAACGGCGTCACCTACTACTACATCGTGAGGGCCGCCCAGGGCACGGTGGATGACCCGATCGAGTCGGCGCGCTCCAACGAGTCGACGCCGGTGATTCCGCTCGACAACATCCATCCGCAGCCGCCCACCAGCGTCGACATCATCCCGCTGACGCTCGGCGGCACCCTGGACATCACATGGAACCTGTCCGTCGACGACCCGACTGTTGTCGGCGGCAACGAGGACGTCCAGCAATACCGGGTGTACCGCTCGCTGAATGCCGACATGAGCAACCCCGTGCTCGCAGGAAGCGCGGGCCCCGGCGAGACAACCTATCGCGACGAGGGTGTACTCGACTCGGTCAACTACTACTATGTCGTGCGCTCATGGGATGGCTCCAATGAGAGCGTGAACTCCAATATCGCCGGCCCTGCGCAGTCAACTGACGGCGCCCCGCCCGTGATCGACAACCTGTCGCCCGCCGACGGCACGCTCGGCGTCCGCCGCGGCGCCACGGTCGGCTTCACCGTGACCGATACCGGCGCCGGCGTGGACCTCTCGACAATCGCCGTTGCCGTCACTGCCGGCGGCAGCCCTGTCGCGGGCGCCGTAGCCACGACGGGCACACCGGCGCAGTATGACGTGGTCTTCACGCCTGATGAGCAGTTCGACTATCTGCAGAATGTCCGCGCCACCGCCAACGCCTCCGACCTCGGCGGCAATGCGGCCGCAACCAAGCAGTGGAGCTTCATCATCGAGGGTGAGCCGACCTCGCAGGTATCCGGCAGCGTCAAGGAGGCCGACGGCACCCCGGTTGCGGGCGTGACGGTCCGTGCCGGAGAGCTACAGGGCATCACCGGCGCCAACGGCAACTACGTCATAGCCGGGCTTGCCGACGGAGTGCACCAGATCACGTGCCAACTGCAGAACTGGTACTTCGACCCGCCGGCGGTCGCCGTGACGGTGCCGCCTGACCAGCCCAACATCGACTTCACCGCCCAGCCGGGCTTCGACATCACCGGCAGAGTTGTCGACGCAGCCGGACAGGGCAAGGCCGGCGTGCTCGTCACCGCTGCCGATCGCTCGGCTTACACCGACGCCAACGGCGACTACGCCATCCTGGACCTGCCCGCGGGCACTTACCGCGTGGTGCCGGTTCTCGACGGCTTCGACTTCGTCGAGCCGTATGAGGACGTCGTCCTGGGCCCGGATGCGGCCAACGTCAACTTCACGGCCGTCGTCGAGACCCACGCGCTCAGCGGCTCGGTCCAGACGACCGGCGGCGAGCGCCTGCAGGGCGTAGCGCTCAGGGCAACCAACGTCAACACCAATGCGCAGGTCGAGGTGGTTACCGGCGTATCGGGTCAGTATGTCTTCCAGGCGCTGGAGGCCGGCGTCTACGACATCACCCCGACCATCGCGACCCATCAGTTCCTGCCCGCGGTCCGCCGCATCGAGTTGGCCGCGCAGGCCACGGAGGTCAACTTCGTCGCCGTGCCGCTCTACACCGTCAGCCTGCCCGCGGGCCTGAGCATGGTCGCGCTCCCCATCGAGCCACAGACGACCGACTTCAGGGCCGCCTTCGGCGCCAACACCCCCGTCGCCCGGTGGGATGAGGCCGCTCAGGCATGGGTCACCAGCGCGACGCCCGCCGACCCTGTGCTGGCGCTCGCCGCGGGGCGCGGCTACTTCGTCAACGCAGCCGCGGCAATCAACAACAACGTCGCCGGCACACCAATCCCCACCAACGTCGGCTTCGACATCGCCGTCGATACCGGCTGGACCATGGTAGGGAACCCGTACCCGGCGAACCTGCCGTGGGCCAGGCTCGGCGTCGCCTCCGGCGGTGTCGTGCGTGACTACGGCTTCATCTGGGACAGGGCCGTCGGCGACTATCGTATCGTGGCCGACGTTGCGGGTCTCGGCATCCTCGACACCGTACCCAACGGCGCAGGCTTCTGGATGCGCTCTGACGCCCCGCGCGTGATCCGCATCAATGCCCCGGCTCTCGCCGCGGCCGAGACAAGCAGCAACTTCGCACTCGGCGCCGGCGACTGGGTATTGCCGATCCGGGCCGAGGTCGCCGGCCGCGTCGACCAGTGCGCGGCCCTCGGCGTCGTCAAGAACGCCGGTCAACTGCCCGGCGGCGGTAAGATGCTCAATCCGCCATCCACCGGCGGCTCGGTTGATCTCTACTTCGTCGACGATGGCAAGGAGCTGGCCTACGACGTCCGGTCGGCGGCCGCCGGCAGCGATGCGTGGAGGTTCGAGGTCATCTCGCAGGTGGCCGGGCAACCGGTGACCATCGCCATGCCTGATCTCTCGAGCCTGCCTGCCGACAAGCAGGTTACGCTCGTCGATACCGCCGCCAACCGGCGCATATACGTCCGCACGACGCAGGCGTATACCTACGATGCCGAGGCAGGCGTGCCGCGCGCATTCGAGATCATTGTCGCCCCGCGCAGCGTCGCCGCCCTGACCATCACGTCGGCCTCCGCCAACGTGAGCAACGGTGGCCAGGTCGCACTGACCTACGCCCTGTCGCAGGACGCCGCCGTGACGGTCGAGGTCATGAACATCAGCGGTCGGCCGATCAAGATGGTCACCGCGGGCAAGGCCGCCGCCGCGGGTGTCAACACGGAGCTGTGGGACCTCCGCAGCAGCGCCGGCACCAAGGTTCCCGCCGGACGCTACCTCGTGACCGTCACCGCCGCCACCGACAGCGGTCAGCAGGCCCGCGCGGTCATTCCGGTGCAGGTCAACCGCTGAGCCGGGCCGGCACCCGTCCGACGGAGGCCGGGTAGGGCGGGCATCCTGCTCGCCAGGTGGAATGGGCATCCAGCCCGCCACACAATGAAAACGGAACTACCCGCGCCCTGCCAACCGCAGCAGGGGCACAGGGCGCGGGACACGATACAATGTCGGACGCGGTTGCAGGTTTGGTGCACTGTTGGATTGGGGCATCCGGCGACAGGGCTGGGGGCCGGGTCGGAGACGAATTGCGCCGTCGCTCAACGCTGGCTTTCAAGCGGACCGGGCGGCACACCGGCAGTTCAGTTGAGGCATCAGGAGGAAGATTGATGACCCAGTGCGATCATACGCGAAGGGCAGCGTTCATCATCCCGATACTGATCGTGGCGCTTCTCGGGCTGGTGGCAGGGGCTCACGCCGGCATCAGTGTCAATATCGGCGACAGCCGCGCCACCTACGAGAAGTTCCTCGCTGAGACTGAGAACCTCAGCCCGGAGGCCGCCGCCAAGCTCGTCGGCCAGGTCGAGCAGACCACCGGCTCCCGCATTCTCGACAAGTGGGAACTCCCCAACGGCACCGTGCTCGACTACTACCAGGTCGGGAAGCAGGCAACGGAGGGCCCCGAGGCATCCTACACCGGCTCCGCCGTGCTCGTGCACCGGGAGTCGGCCATCGGGCAGGCCTACCTGCGCAAGCTCAACCAGAGCACGGGCGTCATGGAGCGCGTCAACCGCTGGTTCACCGACGTCCTGCGCCCCAACAACCACATGGTGCTCGTCCCCGTTGGCATGCTCGGCCCCGGCATGACCCATGATATGGTCAGCGCCATGGCCGGCGCAACCGAGACGCGCAAAATCGCCGTCGTCGGCGCCGAGTTCCCCCCGTGGGAGGACCACAACCCCGAGCAGGGCGCGGGGGTCACCCGCACGACCGACATCAGGACGCGCTACTTCTCCTCCTACGAGATCGCCGGTCCGTTTGCCAACCAGGTCCGCGCCTTCCCGATGTACTGGAACCTCGACACCAACTTCGACGGAACCGTCGATGCGACAGAACGGACGACCGCCGCGCAATGGCGTCCTGACTACTATGCCGACAGCCCCGGCGGACCGCTCAACGCCGGCAACGCCGTGCCACGGGGCCTGCTCGGCGTGCCGTGGAGCGGAGCCGCGGGCGAGATCAATCCGTCGACACCAACCTGGTACTCGGTCGAGAACAGCAGGCAGGGGTGGACCGAGTTCGATCTCCAGAACTTCTGGTGGGACCTGCTCTTCAACCGCTCCAACACACGGTCGATGACCAATTACTACTATGACAATTCACACGGCAACATCACCATCGAGGGTGATCGCGCCGACATCGTCGGCTGGGTGCGCAGCGGCCATGTGATGGACCGCATGCCGTATTACGCGAGCTGGGCCTACGCTCAACAGCCCGGCACGCCGCTTATACGCCCGTTCCGCGTGGTGCCCGGCGACCCGGCCGAGGATCAGCGCATCGTCCGCGCGAGCCTGGACTCCAACGGCCTGACCGTCCTCTTCGCCAACGATATCAACGACCCCGGCACCCTTCGGCTCTATATGTGGGTGCAGGACTATGATGGCGTGACCAGCGGTAACCAGAGCGGCTGGCGCCTTGTCTACGGGCCATCGGGCGGGTCCATCACCCATTATGTCGACCCGTACGACGCCCGCCGCCACAGGTATGTCAACAACGGCTGGGACTACAGCCGGTCGGGCAGTTCCGCCTCCACCTGGGAGGACATCAACTTCGGCTCAGGCCACAATGACGGCCGCGACTTCTACTTCACCCTCGGCAACTACCGCTGGGGCAATCCCAATCAGGGAAGCGCGCCCCCGGGTTCCGGCGACGCCACGGTTCCCCCGACCTGGGGCACCGCATACCCGACAGGCACGCTGGCGCAGGACTACCGCCCCTCCGGTTGGGGGAGCGTCTACACACAGACCAACCGCGGCTCCCACCAGCTCTACAACACGCTCTTCGAGACCGCGGACATCTACGCCAGAGCCCAGGCCGACTCGCAGGCCTGGCGGGCGCAGGAGAGCATAGGCGGCACCACCGACCCCTCGCAGACGCTGTTCGGCAGCTACGAGAACGCCACGGTCGACTACGGTCTCGGCAACCGCCTCAAGACCTTCTGGTACTACCACCACAACTACGACTACACGAGCGGCCAGGCGTGCTACCAACTCGAGCATCTGCGCAACTCCGGTAACTACATCGACGACATCGGCGGCACGGTCGAGAGCTCGACCGACCGCCGCGGGCGCCCGTACCCGATGAACTCCGGCCCCACGGGCCGCGCCAACATGGGCTTCGCCATGGGCGCCGGCTCGGCCGGCCACGACGCCGACGCCATGGTCGCCGATGTGAACAAGGCACTCCTCGACCACGGCATCAACATCGGCAGCATGGGCTACAACTCCATCGCCTTCCTGTTCCCCAACGGCGGCGAGGGTCTGGAGGAGGGCGGCTCTGGTGGCGCAGCGTCCGGCCNNTGATGCCGCGTTGCGCCGGCTACGTGCTGCTTCCCGAGGCCTCGGGGCTGACGCTGGCCGCGCACGAGTTCGGCCACTGCCTGTTCGGCCTTGTCGACCTCTATGACAACGACCTCTACAACCGAATTATGACGCTCACCCCGCCCATGCCCGAGTTCAAGGAGTGCCTCGCTCTGGGGCCGTACTCGCTCATGACCCGAAGCTGCAGCGGTGTGCGCGTCGACGCATGGCACAAGCTCGGAACCGGCTGGGTGGACGAGTTGGTCGTGATACGCGACCAGCTCAACATGCAGGTTCCGATGATCGAGAATGCCCTCCGCAACCCGGTCATCCTCAAGCTGCCGGCCAACCCGTACGCCTACCTGAAGCTGTGGGATGCCGTCGACGCCGGGGCACTCAACCCCAACGACCCGGCCGCCGTGAGGGCCTTCTGTCGCAACACCGGCGCCAACCCGGAGTGGAAGGAGCACTTCCTGGTCGAGAACCGCTTCACGACCGGAGCATCCTACTACGGTGACCCGTCACCCCAGGGGATGTACATCTACCACATCGACTCTCGCAACATCCGCTACGCGCCGCGATCGCAGAAGACCTTCCAGGTCGAGGAACGCGCGCTCTCGGTCGCCATGGTGCAGGCCGACGGCATGAACGACCTCGAGACCTATTCGCTCAACGCGGCCGGCACGGCCGCGTACAATCCGGCACCGGCGATCGGCACCTACACAGCCGGCGACCCGTTCCCCGGCGCCGACGGCGTGCGCAGTTTCTCGCAGATACCGACCAGGCTCACCCGCGCGGTCACCGGGTTTGTTGGTGACCGCTGGTCGCCGACGAGTTGGAGCCATGGCGACGTGACCGACAACGGGCCGCTCGGGACTGTTGTCATCACCCCCGGCACGCCCACCGACAGCTTCTCGCGCGTGGTCAATATCAGCGACGCCGGCTCGACGATGAGAGCCGACGTCTTCGTCGCCCCCCGCGAGGTCGTCGTGACCAACGTCAGCGCCGACGGAGCCATCGCCCCGACACTGGCAAGCGGCGCTGACCTGACCCAGGGCGACCGCCTCCAGGGCATTCTGGCCCTGAAGCTGGATAACCCGCAGTACGTGGTCGGCAGCGGCGACTTCAGCAAGATGTCGACCGGCGAGGTCGTCATCAACACCGTCAAGATCCTCGAATCGGGCACCGCGCAGCAGCAGGGCGCCGGGGCCACGATCCAGCCGCATCCGGCTGTCGAGACCGCCTATATCTATGCGGAGACCAGCGACCCTGCCAACGGCTTCGACCCGACGGCTGATAGCCGCATCGGCACCGCCACATTCGGCAACACCGGCGAAGCGGACATCGCGACCTTCACATCGCTCGGCTACCGCATCCCGCCCGACGAGAACCGCATTCTCTACATCGTCTACGACATCCGCGAGGATGCGACCATCACGCCGGAGATCACCGTCGGCGCCGAGTTGACTGACTACACGTTCATCATCCCGGCCGCCCCCGGCGCCGTCGCCGTCAGGCAGCGCCAGGCTGCCGAGTGGCAGTTCGGCGCCCACTACTTCCCGATCGTCTCCGACACATCACTGGTGATCGAGGCGCCCGACACGCTCATCGTCTACCCGAACCCGCCTGAGGGCGCAGGCCCCGTTGCCCCGGCCCAGGTCAGCCAGGGCCAGCAGAATGTCTCGTTGCTGCAGTTGCGACTGCACACGACCAGCGATGAAGTCATCATCCGCTCCCTGACTGTCGACGCGGCCGTCGGAGCCGACTTCGTCAACGGCGTCACCGACCTCACGGTGCTGCGCGTCCACCTTGACGCGAACCGCAACGGGCGCATCGACGGCGGCGAGCAGCTGCTCGCCGAATCGAGCTTCTCGCTGGCCGCCGGCACGCCACAGGCGCTGCTTGACCTGAGCGGGCTGTCGGATATCAGCCTGCGCACCATCGACCACTCACCGACACCCGATGGCGACGTCTACTGGCTGTTGAGCGTTGACATCGGCTCCAGCGCGCCGATCGGCAAGCAAGTCCAGTTGCGCATCGAGTCGCTCAACTACGTCACGCTCGTGCAGAACCCTGCGTTCCCCGTCCAGGACGAGGTTTCGCCGCTGAACTTCGTCGAGGACCCGAACCTCACCGAGTCCATCGTGGTGAGCGCGGTGTCGACGGTCATCGAGCCGAACGCCGCGCCGAACCCGCCGGTCAGCGGCTTCGAGCCGCCGCACAACTCATCGATCAGCGACCGCACACCGCGCTTCCGCTGGAACCCGGCGACGGACAACCTGACCGACCCGCTCGATCCCAACAGCGCCGACGACCCGTCCGAGCTGTACTATGAACTCGAGCTGGCCACGGATGCCGCGATGAACAGCATCATCTACAGCGGCAACACCTCGGCCACTCCCGGCGTCACGCAACTGATCCTGCCCGACGCCAACGAGCTGCCTGAGCCGTCACCCGGCGGCGATGACTACTACTGGCGGCTGCGGACCGTCGACACCGAGGGAGCGCGCTCGCCGGCGAGCACCATCCTGCACTTCACCTTGATCGCGAACCAGCCGCCGACGGCCCCGGCCACGGGCTTCTGGCCCAGCGGCGGCATCGCGATCACCGACGATACGCCCACATACCGGTGGAACCACGCCACCGACCCGGACCTCAACGACACGTTCGACACGCTGCTTTACCGGCAGCAGATCGACGACAACCCGGACTTCAGCAGCCCGCTGGTCGACATCGACGATATCCCGGTGCCGCCGGGTACGCTCATCACCGACCCGGTCACCTTCAACCCCTATGACCCACCGAACAACGCGACACCGCTGAAGATCGGTGTCACCTACTACTGGCGCGTCATGACCAGGGACCTGCAGGCCACCTACTCAGACACGTGGTCGGCAACCCAGACCTTCGAGGTTGTCGAGAACCGCGCGCCCTACGCCCCCATCGCGCCGTTCACTCCCAGTGGCGGCGTCGAGGTCGGCAGCGTGCGGCCCACCATCACATGGAATACGGCCAACCCGCCCGACCCTGATGTCAGCGATGTCCTCGACACCATCGACTTCTACATCGACGTCAAGGACGATACAAACCTCGACGCCGGCCCGTACATCGCGCAGTTGCACCGCCAGATCGTCCCCGGCGAGCTTGCGCCGGGCGTGCGCACGGTGGGCATGACACTGAACGTGGACCTGCAGGATAACGAGCAGTACTGGTACCGCATCCGCGCCCGCGACCTCGACGGCACGGGCCTGTACTCCGACTGGTGCGCAACCCAGACGTTCTATGTCAACCTGCAGAACGACCCGCCCGAGCCGCCGAAGTCCGGCTTCAGCCCCAATAACGGCGTGACGGTCAACGATGCCACCACGACCTGCTACTGGGACTTCGCCGAGGACCCGGACCCGACGGACAACTACCTCAACATCCACTACATTCTGCAGTGGTCGCCCGTTGGCACCTCCCAGGCGGCCTTCGAGGCTGCACTGGCCTACCAGGTGACCACCGCCGACGGCGTCAACCAGGGCACCGCCCCGGAGCCGCTCACGGACCTGCAGACATGGTTCTGGCGCGTTTGCTCCGTTGACGACAGCGGCGCGCAGAGCGGCTGGAGCGCCATACAGGAGTACTATCTGGATACCGGGAACGAGGCGCCGGTACTGAGCAGCCCGACTGTCAGCCCATACTACGGCGGCCTGACCACGTTCTTCGAGTACCGGGTTACCTACACCGACGCCGAGAACGACGCGCCGGGCGGGGTCAGCCTCACCATCGACCTCGGTGCAGCCGGCCAGCAGACCCTGCCGATGGCGAAGGTCAACCCGGCCGACAACAACTACACAGACGGAGTACTCTATGCCGTCGGCGTAACGGGCAATGACATCGGCTACGGCACGCACAACTTCGTCTTCACGACGGTGAACGGAGCCAGGTCGCCTGCTACGGCCCCATCCACACATGCCGGCCCCACTGTCGGCTACAAGAATGTCAACGAACTGTGGTTCAGGCATGCCGACTGGAGCGACCTCGGCAACGACCGCTACGAGGAGACTGGAACCATCTACGTCGAGCTGTATGACATCGACGAGAACCTCGACCCCGCCGCGGTGGACCGCGTCCGCGTCGTCGTCTACGATCAGGCGATGACGGATGTTGAACCCGTCTGGCTCGACGAGACCGGCGTCAACACCGGCTGGTTCCGCGGCAGCATACCGATCTACGGCAGAACCGGCGCCAGTGGCAACGGCCTGCTCAACATCGTGGCTGCCTCGGGCGTGACCATCAATGTCCTCTATCAGGACAAGGATGACACCGGGAATCCGTACCCGGACAATCCGGACCCTGACACGCGCACCGATACCGCGGTTGTCGAGGACACCATCGGGCCGGAGCCCATTACCCCGGCACCCGGAGCTGCCGCCGCCGTGCTCACCGCCGCCAGCGGCATCCACGGGCGTGACGCCACACTGGACTGGAGTGACTACGACGAGGACGCGCAGATCGACGTCGCCGCCTACTATGTCTACTACAGCCAGAGCAACTTCGGCAGCACCGCCGACGCCGGCGTCCAGCGCTATGCCATCCGTTCCGCGGGAACGTTCTCGGTTCTCGTCACCGGCCTCGAGCCGGGCACGGACTACTGGTTCGCCGTTGTCCCGGTCGATGAGCGGCCCAACCCGACACCGGGCAACACCGCGGTCACGCCGATCCACCTGCTGACCGCCGACATCACGCCACCGGCCATATCCAACCAGATACCTGCGCCCGACGCAGTCGAGCAGGAGTTGGATGTCGCCATACACTTCCGGCTCGCCGACCCGGGTGTCGGTCTCGACTTCGCTTCGCCACTGACAGTCACGCTTGACGGCGTCGACATCACCGCAGACGTCACGGTGACGCAGGTCAACGGCGACCTGCTGGTCGACTGCGACTACACACCGCCGCAGCCGTTCAAGTGGAACGACACTCCCGAGGTCCGCGTCAAGGTCGCCGACAAGGTCGGCAACGCACTTGACACGACTTGGACCTTCGCGGTGCTGGCCGATGTCACCGATCCGCTGGTCACCCAGCTGCAGCCGGCCGATGGCGCAACGGCAGTCGGGGTCAACTCGACAATCTCCTGGCACCTGACCGACGAGAAGTCCGGCATCGACCTCAGCACTCTGGATGTCGACTTCCAGGGCAACGACGTCACGGCCAACGTCGTGACAACCGTGGTCAACGGCAACCAGGACATCCTGTGTGTCTACACGCCGCCGACGCCGCTGCTGTACAACAGCACCTACACGGTCAGCGTGGCAATCGGCGACGTTGCCGGCAACCTGCCCGCACCCACGGTGTGGACCTTCGACACGCAGGTGGATAACACGGGCGTGACGATTGACCGCTTCGTGCCGCAGCGCAACGCAACCGGTGTCGCAGTCGACACCAACATCAGCATGCGCATGACCGACACCGAGGCGGGTGTCAACGCCGACAGCATCCAGTTGACCGTCAACGGCACCGACGTCTCTGCCAGTCTCACGAAGACTGTCCAGGGCTCGAGCGTGACCATCGAGTACGATCCGCCGGCCGACTTCGCCCATAGCCTGGACGTGTTCGTGAACGTGTCGGTCGAGGACAACGTCGGCAACCCGACGGCCCTGACCTACAGCTTCCGCACAGCCCCGCCGGCGACATACGTCATCTCGGGGCGCATCCTGACTGCCAGCCAGGCCCCTGTCGTCGGCGCACGGATCAGTTGGAACGGCAACCCGGCCGATGACGTCTACAGTGACGGCAACGGGGCCTTCCTCATCACCGGCGCCATCGAGGTGCCCGGCGGCTATGACATCACGCCGACAAAGGACGAGTGGACCTTCACGCCGGCAACACAGAACGTCTACGTCGGCCCCGATGACGTGGGCGGTGTGAACTTCACCGGCAGGCTGACCACCTATGCCATCCGTGGCACTGTTGCCGACCGCAACGGCGTCGGCCTCGCCGGCGTAACCATCGCATACGGCAACTCGTCCGTGCAGACTGCCGCAAACGGCGCCTACGAGATAGCAGGCCTGACGAAGGGCCAGTACACGCTCACGCCGTCGAAGCAGTACTACCACTTCGAGCCTGTGAACCGCGTCGTGGACGTCACCGGAGTCGCTCCGGCGGACGTCGAGGGGATGAACTTCACCGGCATCCCGAACACCTTCAGTGTCTCGGGTACGGTCTATGACAGCAGGGGCGGCCGCGTCGAGGGCGCCGAGGTGAGCGATGGAACCAACGTCGCCATCACCAACTCGGCGGGGCGCTACACGCTCACCAATGTCGCGATGGGGACGCACACCGTGAGCGCCCGGAAGCTCGGCTACAGCCTCACACCCGCCTTCCGGCAAGTGACGGTGCCGCCGAACCAGACCGAGCAGGACTTCACCGCCTACCTCGAGTTGAGCAACTCGTTCGCCGCCGGTATCAACCTCATCGGTGTGCCCGGCGAGCCTGTTGACACCAACCCGATATCGGTGTTCGGGACCAACTCAGTCTTCAGATGGGACCCGAGCGCAAGTCCGGCAGGCTACCTGTCCGCGACGCAGTACGCCGATACGAACTTCATGCAGGTCGAGCCCGGCGCCGGCTTCTGGGTGCGGTTCGGTGGAGCCGCCAACGTGGCCTTCGCAGCGGAGCCGGTCTCGTCATCGAAGACCGTGAGCTTCGGGATCGGCCGCGGCTGGAACATGATCGCGAACCCGTACGCCGGCCCGACGCTTCTGGGCAACTTCCAGCCGACGGTCGCCGGCGCAACCGGTGCGTACGCCTACATCTACAACACCAGAACGGGCAGCTACGAGCTGATCGCTTCGAAGAGCGCCATCAACGCCGCGCGGCAGTACCTGCTGCCGTGGGAGGGCGCCTGGGTGCTGTGCTCCAGTGGCGGCACCTCGCTGACGGTGACCTCTTCGGCCAGTGTATCCGCGGCAGAGGGCAACCCGGCGCAAGCCGACATCGGCAGCGGGTATGTGATACCCGTCACCGCCACCGCTAACGGCATGACTGATGCCCTTGGCCTCGTGGGTGTCGTGCCGGGCGCCGGAGCCGAGCACACGTTGCCGAACCCGCCTGCACCGCCCGCGGGGGTGGACCTCTACTTCGTCAGTGACGACGGCGCGGCACTCGCGCGCGAGGTCCGCAGCGCAACCAGTGGCTCGGAGACCTTCAAGTTCGTGGTCAACTGCGGCGTCGGAGACGCCGACGTGGCGGTCGCACTGCCCGACCTCAGCAGCGTCCCGGCACGCTACGACGTGATGCTGACCGATGTCGAGGCCAACAAGACCGTCTACGCCCGCACGATGCAGTCCTACATGTATCGAGCGGCGGCGGATAACCCGGTGCGACACTTCGAGCTGACGGTCGCGCCGAAGTCGACGGCCAGCCTGACTGTGACAACTGCGTCGGCCACACAGCAGGCGCAGGGCGTTGTGATCAGCTACAACGTGTCACAGGCGTGCCGCGTGCAAATGACCGTCCGCAATATGGCCGGCCGCTGCATCAAGGTGCTCTCTGCCGACGGCACAGCAACTGCCGGCCTCAACAGCACGGTGTGGACCCTGCGCAGCGACAGCGGCGCCCTGGTTCCCTCCGGCTCCTACCTGGTACAGATCGAGGCCACGACTGAGAACGGTCAGCGGGCCCAGGCACTGACGCGGGTCAACGTGAACCGCTGAGATACCCGGCCGGCTACGGGGCCGGCTCCGACATGGTCAATATGAGCATCAGCACAAGACAGCTCGAGGAGTGAACGCAGCATGGGCAAGGGCAGCCTGATGCAGTTGTTGGCAGCCGTCTGTATCGGTACAATCGTGGCAGCATTCCTGGTCGGGTGCGGCGGGGGCAACAACAACGCCGGCCCGATCAACCCGACCGGCACCGTCAGTGGGCGCATCATGCACTTCGACACTGACCAGGGCCTCGGGGGCGTGACCGTCACCGTCGGCGGGCGGACGGCCGTCAGCGACAACAGCGGCAACTTCACGGTGACCAACGTGCCGGTGGGCAACAACCAGGTTGTCACCATCACGCCGCCCGAATGGCTCGCGCTGCCCGGCGGGGTCCAGATCACGGTGAATGTCTACCAGGGACAGAACACGGCCCTGGCCGACCCCATCCGCCTGGTCAACTCCGGCGAGTATCCGCCCGATCCGCCGCTCCAGTAGCTGACCCGTCAGTCCGTAACGCGTAGAACCCCGACGCCGTCCGCGTATGCCAGAGCGGACGGCGTCGCATAACCCGCGGGTGATCCGGCATCAAATCCTCCACGCATAGTCAGCGCCTGCGCGCAACACTGATCGCCTCGGCCCTCATCGTGGCCGCTGCCGGCATCGCCAGGGCCGACTGGCCGACGTTCCGGCGCGACGCCGCCCGCAGCGGCATCGCTGACGAGCCGGTGCCCGACTCGTTGAGCGTCGCGTGGTCGCGGCAGCTTGGCGAGAGCGTCGATTCCTCCCCCGCCGTCGTCGCCGACCGCCTCTACGTGGGCGCCGACGACGGCTCCTTCTACTGCCTGGACGCCTCCGACGGCAGCCAGATATGGCGCGCCCGGACCGGCGGCGCCATCGTGTCGTCACCGGCAGTCGGCGAGAGCGCCGTCTACGTCGGCTCCGTTGACCGCTGCATGTACGCCTTCTCCGTCGTCGACGGCACGCAGCTCTGGCGGGTGCGCACCCGCAAGCCCATCCTGGCGCCGCCGCTGCTCTATGCCGGGCGTGTCTACTTCGGGTCGATGGACGGTACCTTCCGGTGCGTTGACGCGATCGACGGCGGGCCGCTCTGGCAACTCGAATCCGGCCCCGTGAGTGGGGCGGCAGCCGCGGACGCCGGTGGCACGGTCTACTTCGGGGATTACGCCGGCGCCGCCTACGCCCTCGACGCCGCCACCGGCACACAGGTCTGGCGCACCCAGCTCAAGGGGAGCATCGTCAGCGCGCCGCTGCCGATCGCCGGGAAGGTCATCGTCGGCGTCATGGGGCCCACGGCGCTGACCATCGAAAAGATCAAGTACCTCGTCGCCCTGGATGCGACAACCGGCGCCGAGGCGTGGGCGCAGTTCGAGGGCTCATCGGTCCTGCACACCCCGGTCGCGGACGAGAAGGCGGTCTACTTCGGCATCGTCAGCGGCTACACGTCAAACGCGGAGTTGCACGCGGTCGAGCTGGCCACCGGCAAGCAACTGTGGAAGCGGAAGCTCGGGGCAGTCACGGACAGCTCGCCCGTGCTGGTCGGCGGCAAGCTGCTGTTCGGTCTGCATGACAACAGGGTGCACATCGTGCGGACGGACAATGGAAGCGACATCGCGACGGTGGATATCGGGGCGAAGCTCTACTCCTCGGCCGCATGCACGGGCGGGAGGGTCTACATCGGCGGAGGCGATGGCAAGCTCTACTGCCTGAAGTAGCCGGCGTAGCGCCTACTTGCCGATGCAGAACTGCTCGAAGATGCGGCTGATGATGTCCTCGGCCGGGGTCTTGCCGAGTATCTCGTCCAACGCGGCAAGCGCCTCGTGCAGGTCGGCGGCGACGAACTCGATGTAACGACCCTCCGCCGCCCCCTCGGCAGCCCTCGCAAGGCCCTCACGCGAATGCTCGAGCGCCTGCTGGTGACGCGCATTGGTCAGCATCACGTGCTCCACCGCCCCCACATCGCCCTGCCAGATGGCGCCGGAGACCGCCTCCTCGAGATCCTGGATGTGCGTCCCGTCCCGCGCAGAGATCCATACCGTCGCGCCTGAGGCCAACCGCGCAACCTCTCCCGCATCAACCCGCGCAGGCAGGTCCTCCTTGTTCATGACTACGATATGGGGCCGGCCGTCGAGGGCGGCAAGCAGTTGGCGATCCTCCGCTGCCAGCGGCTCTGAGCTGTCGATGACCAGCAGCACCATGTCCGCGGCCGCCATTGCCTGCCGGCTGCGCAGCACACCCTCCGCCTCGACGGGGCTGTCGGTATCCCGCACACCGGCGGTGTCGGACAGCACCACAGGCAGTCCCCCGATGGTCAGAACGTCCTCGATGACATCGCGCGTCGTGCCGGGAAGCTCGGCGACGATGGCGCGGTTGGCCCGCAGAAGTGCGTTGAGCAGGCTGGATTTGCCGACGTTGGGTCGCCCGGCAATCGTCACCCGCAGCCCCTCGCGCAGCACGCGACCCCGCTGCGCCGTCGAGAGCAGTTCGTCAATATCGGTGATGACGCCACTGGTGCGCGAGGCTATCTCGGCCGCATCAATGAGTTCAATGTCCTCATCGACGAAGTCGATCGAGGCCTCGACCTCGACCAGGAGGTCGATGATTCGCTGCCTGAAGCCCTCGATACAGCCGGAGAGCGCCCCGCCCAACTGAGCCACGGCAGCCTGCCGACCGGCCTCGGTGGTGGCATTGACGATATCGGCGACCGCCTCCGCCTGCGCGAGGTCGATCCGGCCGTAGTAGTAGGCGCGCATGGTGAACTCACCGGGGTCGGCGACCCGCGCGCCCGCCTTCAGGCACAGTTCGAGGGTGCGGCGCACCGGCGCGATTCCGCCATGGCAGCTGATCTCCGCCACGTCCTGCGTGGTGTAGGTATGGGGCGCGCGCATAACAGTCAAAATGGCCTCGTCAATGACCTGCTCACCGTCGAAGACATGGCCGAAGCACGTCGTGAACGAGCATTGGGTGAGCGGATCGCGCGCGGCGTTGGCGGGCCGGAACACGCAGGCGGCCACGCTCACCGCCTCGGGGCCGCTGAGACGAACGATGCCGATGCCTCCGCGGCCGGGCGGGGTGGACACCGCGACGATGGTATCCTCAAAGCGCGCCGGGTCCATCTACCACAACAGCTCCAAACTCACGGTCCGCATCCCAATGAACGGGCGCCGGCGCCCTGAAGAGCCCTGTCCCTCGCCACCAACCACACCGCCGGCGGCATTCATTGTATCGCCTGTGGCGGTGCGGCTCAAGAACGGCCTCACAGGTTTGTCAGCACGACGGCGATGACGGCGACGCCGATGCCGGCCCAGCCAGGCCGTCCCGGCACCTCGCGCCAGACCACTGCGGCAAAGACGGTGGTGAGCGACAGGCCGACAGCCGCCAGCACGGGGAACATCACCGACGCCGGCAGCACGTCGAGCGTGGCAAAGATCAGGAAGTTCGTTATCGCGTTGGAGATGCCCAGAAGCGCGCCCCATGCCAGTTCGTCACTCCGCAGCGAGCGCCTTGCCGTTGACCGCCACGTGATGAAGCACACGATACCGCTGACGGCGAAGACCGTCGCCAGGTAGACCACTCTCGCCTCGGCGTACCCGGTGGTCTGGAACCACTTGATCATCAGGAGCGCCATGCCGTTGGCGACAAAGAGCCCAAGCAGCAACGCGCCCCGGCGCGGGGTGAGGCGCTCGGAGTTCACGCCCTTGTCGAAACCCAGTAGCGGGAGGGCCAGCAGTGCCAGGGCGATGCCCGCCACCGTGATCCCGGCCGGCGCCTCTCCCCAGAACAGGATGCTCGCGGCCAGTGGCACCACGACCGCCAGCCGCACCACCGAGATCGCCACACCGACGCCCTTCATCTGCATCGCCGGCAACAGCAGCAGGAAGATCAGCACGTTGAATGTGCCACCCACGAGGCCGAAGCGCCCGGCGACCGCGGCGCCCTCCGGCTGCCGTAGCGCGCCAATCACCGCGTAGACGCCGCACGCAAGCACATAGTTGACCATACCGACGGCCACATCGTTGGCGCCTCGCCGCTGGGCGGCCCGCACGATCAGCGCGAACGACGTATTGGCGATGATTGTAAGAGCGAGAAGCAGCATGCAATCGAGCCTCAGGTGTTGGCCAGGATGACTGCGAGCACGGCGACACAGATGCCCGTCCAGCCCAGCCGGCCCGGAATCTCGCGCCAGGTGACGGCGGCGAAGATCGTGGCCAGCGACAGATTCACGGCCGCGATGATCGGGAACACGACAGAAGCAAGAAACAGGTCGAGAGTGTAGAGCATCAGGATGTTGGCCGCGCAGTTACACAGGCCGATCAGGGCCCCCCAACGCAACTCCGCCGCGCCGAAACGGGCCTTCGGCAACAGCGGCAGGGCGGCGATGAAGACCAGCGCGGCCGTCGAGTAGACGATCGCCAGGTAGAGCGGCCGCTCCGCCACAAGCCCCGTAGACTGGAACCACTTGCCCATCAAAAGACAGGTGCCGTTGGTCAAGAACAGCCCGAGGAGGATCACGAGGTTGCGGCGGGTCAGCGGCGCGGAATTGGCGCCCCCGTCGAGGCTCAGCATTGGTAGCGCCAGCAGCGCGAGCACGATGCCGGCCTGCTTGACCGGCCCCGGCGCCTCATGCCAGACGATGACCGCGGCAATCAGCGGTATCACGACCGACAGCCGCACAAAGCCCATGGCGATGGCAACGCCACGTATCCGCATTGCCGGCAGCAGCAGCAGGTATGTGGAGACATAGAATACGCCGGCAGCCAGGCCGATGCGGGGGGCCTCGGGCGCGTAGGGCGTCCCGGTGACGAGCACGGCAATCCAGTAGGTGGCGGCCGCGAAGAGGTAGTTGACGATGCCCGAGGCGACGACATCGACACCCCTGCGCTGCGCCGCGCGCACCAGCAGGGCGAACGAGAGGTTGACGAGTATTGTCGCCAGGAAGACGAGCATCCGGATACCGGCCAACTATCGGCGTCGGCGGGCGCCGGCGCAGGGATCGTGATTGTACCGCCGGGCGGTTCGTCGGCAGCCCGTTCACGAGGAGGACTTGCCCGGAGTCCGGCGAAATACGTCGTGGCGGCGGGAGCGATGACGTCCTCTCCCCTGACTGCCGCGCTATGATAGCACACTTCGGAGGAAAGTGGTAACTGCAGATGCGAGAGCTGACGCCGAAGCAACTGCGCAACGAATGCCCGCCCGAGCGGCTCAAGTTCAAGAGCACGGCGGAACTCAAGGGGCTGCCCGAGGTGATGGGGCAGCAGCGCGCCATCGGGGCGCTCGAGTTCGCGGTCGACATCGACAGCCAGGGCTACAATGTCTACGTAATGGGGCAGATCGGCACCGGCAGGTCGGCAACCTCCCGCGAGTTCCTCGAGGCGTGGGCGGCCGGCCGCCCGGTCCCCGACGACTGGTGCTATGTCTACAACTTCGCCGATCCCCGCGTCCCCAAGGCCGTCAACCTGCCCGCGCGCAAGGGCATGCAGTGGCAGGCAGATATGGACAGGCTCATCGGCGAGCTTGCCGCACAAATCACCGCCGCCTTCGAGAGCGAGGAGTACATCGAGCAGCGCGACGACATCCTCCGGGGCTTCCGGGAGGAGCGCAACCGCGAGTTGCAGGAGTTCGAGAAGGGCGTCGAGGCTGCCGGCTTCACGCTCGGACGCTCTCCCGCGGGGCTTATCGTCGCACCCGCCCACAACGGCGAGGTGATGGACCCCCAGCAGTACCGTGAGCTGCCGGAGGAGGAACGCACCCGACTCGAGGAGACCCGGCAGGACTTGCAGGGCAGCCTGGCCGAGATCATGCGCCGCGGCCAGCGCGAGGAGCGGCACACCCGCCAGGCGGTCGCGAAGCTCGACCGCGATATCGCCCGGAACGTCATCGAGCCGCTCCTCGAGGAAATCCGCGACAAGCACAGGGGACACACCGCTGTGCTCACACACCTTGACGAAGTCCGCGAGGACCTCCTGGCCAACATCAGCGCCGTCCGACAGGCAGCCGAGGACGGCGACGAGCAGATGCGCTTTGCCGCCGCCATGCAGGGCCACACCGGCACCGGCGCCATGCCCATCATGGAGCGCTACAGGGTCAATCTGCTTGTCAACCAGGGCGACCTCGACCGCGCCCCGGTGGTCTTCGAATCCAACCCCACCATCGAGGCGCTGACCGGGGAAGTTGAGCACCAGACGCAGATGGGCGCGCTCGTGACCGACTTTACGATGATCAAGGCCGGCGCTCTGCACCGCGCCAACGGCGGCTACCTGATCCTCGAAGTGCTCCAATTGCTGCAGCGGCCGTACGCGTGGGATGCGCTCAAGCGCGCACTCAAGAACGCGCAGATACGCATCGAGTCACTACGCGACCAGTTCCGCTTCATCTCGACCGTGAGTCTCGAACCGCAGCCGATACCACTGCAGATCAAGGTCGTGCTCATCGGCAGCCCGCTGCTCTACTACCTGCTCTACGAGTACGATGAGGACTTCCGCAAGCTCTTCAAGGTGAAAGCCGATTTCGACAGCGTGCTGGATCGCACCGTCGCGACCGAACGCCAGTACGCCGGCTTCGTGTGCGAGATATGCAACAGGGAGGGTCTCCCGCACTTCACCCCTGCCGCCGTGGCCAAAGTCGTCGAGCACGGCAGCCGACTCGCCGGTGACCAGCGGAAGCTGAGCACCAACTTCTCCGACCTGTCCGCCCTCGTGCGTGAGGCCGGCTACTGGGCGAGGCATCGCAGGCACGCCACCGTCGGCCCGAAGGACGTCGCGGAGGCGCTCAGGCAGCAGGTGCACCGCTCAAGCCGCATCGAGGAACGTATCCGTGAGATGACCGCCGACGGCACCATCATGGTCGATGTCGACGGTGAAGTCGTCGGCCAGATCAATGGAACCGCGGTCATTCAGCTCGGCGATTACATGATGGGCAAACCAAGTCGCATCACCTGCCGCACCTACCTGGGACGCGCAGGCATCGTCAACATCGACCGTGAGGCGAAGTTGACCGGGCGAATCCACGACAAGGGCGTGCTCACGCTCAACGGCTTCATCGGCGACAGGTTCGGCCAGTCGATGCCGGTGTCGCTGTCGGCGAGCATCTCCTTCGAGCAGCTCTATGAGGAGGTCGAGGGCGATTCGGCGGCATCGACCGAGCTGTACGCCCTGCTCTCCAGCCTCGCCAACGTGCCCATCAAGCAGGGCATCGGGGTCACGGGCTCCGTGAACCAGCTCGGCGAGGTCCAGGCCATCGGCGGAGTCAACGCCAAGATCGAGGGCTTCTACAAGACCTGCACGGACATCGGCCTGACCGGCAAACAGGGCATGCTGATCCCGGCAACCAACGTCCGCAACCTCATGCTCGATGATGACGTCGTCGCCGCCGTCAAGGCCGGCAAGTTCCATATCTGGGCCGTCAAGAACATTGACGAAGGTATCGAGGTGCTGACGGGGATGAAGGCCGGACGCCGTGGCAAGAACGGCAAGTACCCGGCCGACAGCATCAACGGGCGCGTGCAGGCGCGGCTCGAGGACATGGCCCAGCAGATGAAGGACTTCGGGCGTCCCGCGTCCGACAACTCCAAGGGATGAGCATTACGGCAACACGTGACCGGATGTCCCGTATCGCCATCGTGCCCTGCGCCGGGAGCGCTTCATGACTGCGCCGCGTCAGCAGACCATCCGCGNNCCGGCAGTATCGGGCTGCGACCGGCTGATGGCGCCGAGCAGCACTACTTCGTCGGCGACGTCACGCCCGCGGCCCGTGCGCCGGCCGTGCTCAGCGGGCTGATCCGCGCCGTGACCGAGGCCGAGGCAGGCGGGGCGCGCGCCGTCGTCGTTGACACTACGGGCTGGGTGGATGGTGACGCGGCCCTGGCCCTGAAAGTGGCCAAGATCGAGCTGCTGGCCCCCGTGCACGTAGTGGCAATCGGTGACAGCAAGCCGCTGCGCCGGATTGCCGCCGCTGTGGGCGACCTGTCCGGCGTCGAGGTGGCTCGTCTGGCCACCGCCGACAGCATCACGACCAAGCCTCCGGCGCTGCGCCGGCAGTACCGTGCCGACAGGTTCGCCGAGGCGCTGGCAGGCAGCAACCTGCGGTGGATAGATATGCGGGGGAGGGCCGTGCAGGGCACCGCCGACGCGCCGGGCGGTGACCGCGTCGGGCTGCTCACCGGCTTTCAGGATCGACGCCACCACCTGGTCTGCATCGGCCTGCTGAGGTCAATCGACCGCAAGGGCGGGCGTATCCTCGTGCAGGCGCCGGAGGCGGCCGAGAGTGCCACGGGTATCGTTTTCGGCGACATCTGCCTCGGCAGTGACGGCAGGCAGATTGATGAGACACACGGAGCTGATCGGCCATGAGCAAGCAGATGATCCACGACCTCAAGCCGGGCGATACTGTATGCGCGCCGTTTGTGGTCAACAGCAAGAGCCTCGTGCCGTTCCGCAACAAGCCCGGCAGCTACCTGAGCCTGCTGCTGGGCGACCGCAGCGGGACCATTGCCGCGCGGGCATGGGACGACGCCGAGAAGATCGCCGAGCAGATCGCCGTCGGCGACGTTGTCACCGTCAGCGGCCGGGTCGATGAGTACCGCGGCACCCCGCAACTGATCGTCGAGTATGCGCGCGCGTGCGACAAGGGCGACTACGACAGGGCCGATTTCCTCGCCGTGAGCAAGCACGACCCAGCCGGGTTGCTCGATCAGGTCGGGCAGTTCATCGCCATGGTCAAGGGGCCACATCTGCACGCACTGCTCGAGAGCTTCTTCTCAGATCCCGACTTCCTGGATGCCTTCAGCAACGCTCCCGGGGCCAAGGCCCTCCATCACTCTCACGTGGGTGGGCTGCTCGAGCACACAGTGGGTGTCGTCCGCATCCTGCTGACTGTCGCCGAGTGCCATGCGGAACTCGACAGGGACCTGCTCATCGCGGGGGGATTGCTCCACGACATCGGCAAGCTCCGCGAGCTGCGCGTGGACGTCGGCATCGACTACACCGACACGGGACGGCTGGTCGGCCACATCGTGCACACGGACCGGATGGTTACCGCGGCGATCTCGCAGGCCGATGGCTTTCCGGAGGAGCTTGCGGACCGCCTGTGCCATGTGCTGTTGAGCCATCACGGGCAGAAGGAGTACGGCGCGCCAATCGTCCCGATGACGCCGGAGGCCTGCGCGCTGCACTACGCCGACAACCTCGACGCTCACGTACAGTATTTCCAGCAGGTCATCGACCAGGGGGCCGGATCGGGGAACCACTGGTCGGAGTACCAGCGCCTGTTCGACAGGTACATCTACATCGGTTCCGGCGGCGACGCCAACGAGTGAGCACAAGGGCCACAACGGCTCCTGAACCTTAACCCAAGAGGGACGTCTACCATGCATGCGGACCCCAGGATCGGTGCGGAGACGGTAGAGCGCCTGGTCCGCCACGCCCAGGATGGTGACCACGACGCCTTCACCAGGCTCGTGGACATCTTCAAGGGCAAGATATACAACTACGTGCTGCGCATGCTCGGCGATCCCGAAACTGCCGAAGATGTGGCGCAGGAGGCATTCATCAAAGCCTACTCGTCACTTGTGGATTTCCGCGGCGCGTCATCATTCCAGACGTGGCTCTACCGGATCGCGGGCAATCTGGCTATCGACACGATGAGGCGCCGCAAGTACCGTCAAGGGCACGTCTCGCTCGATCAGCCGCTCGAGACCGGCGACGGCGACGTCGAGCGCGACATCCAGGACGAGCGGGCAGGGCCGGAGCGCGAGCTGCACAGCGCCGAGCTGAAGAGGAAGGTCGATGAGGCAATTCTCAAGCTGTCGCCGAAGTTGCGCACCGTGATATTGCTCTACGAACTCCAGGGACTGAGCTACGAAGACATCGCCAGAGTCGTTGGGGCGCCGCTGGGGACCGTCAAAAGCAGGCTGTTCAACGCCAGGGAGCAGTTGAAGCGCATGCTGGCCGATGACGCCGACGTATCACTGCAAAGGTGAGGTTCCCATGCGCTGTACCGAGGTAAGACAACATCTCGGCATACTCGATTTCTCCAGCTACGAGTATGCCCTCATCCCCGCAGGCCTCCGCGCTCACCTTGATGCATGCGCCGAATGCCGTGAATGGCTGCGGCAGACGCGCCGAGTCAGTGATCGCGTGCGCGGCAGACTGAGCACTGCTGCCCTCGGCGCGGACTTCACCACCCGCGTCATGCTCCGCGTGCGCCGCTCGGCCCCACCGCGCAAAGCCACCTGGCATGACCGGCTGTTCGGCGTTCATAGGCCGACGGCCCCGCTGCTCTCCCCCCGCGCAGTGCTGACCGTGCTCTCGGTGCTGATCATCATCATCGCCGCCGGCGCGCTGCTCTCGGGCCCACTGCAACCCGATGGGCCCGGCCTAACGCCCCCCGCATCAGGAGTCGTTGCCACCGATGGACAACCCGTCCCCGCCCAGCAACGTCCGGCGNNCGGGGCTTACGCCGGTGCGCCACAGCGGCCAATAGCCGCGTGTTCTACTGAGGGTCGGACAGACCACCCGTCACGAGCACTATGCGAACGTGACTGGCCACGATCATCAACACCGCCTCGGCGAAGTCCCTGCTCGTGCCGCCCTCGACGCATGCGACGTAGTTATCCTGACGCATGCATGCGGACACCGATTGTCCGGGGCCTGTGGCAATGGCCGCGTCGTCGGCAAGCAACGGCAGATGCGCCGCAGGGCCCGCGTCCCTGCGCAGGTCGGCCAGCCACTCCGCATAGACGGCCTCCGCGTCCTCCACGGTGGCCGCCCTGCAAATGCTCAGCACACAGTCTGATTCATAGGTCTCGACCAGCCGA
>DPJP01000295.1 GCA_003542955.1 Armatimonadota bacterium | reverse complement strand
CAGGGAGAGGGGGGCCGGGGGGGTGAGGCCTCACACCAGCCCCTTCGCAGTCTCCGCAATCGACTCCGGCGAGAAGCCGTAGTAGTCCAGCAGCCACTCGTGAGTCCCGACGATATGCACATACGTATCCGGCAGCGCCATCATCTTGAAGGGTATCCCCACACCGGCCTCCGCGATGACCTCCGCGACCGCACCGCCGAGCCCGCCGCAGATGTTGTGCTCCTCGACAGTCACAATGCCGCCGGTCTCCCGTGCCGCCGCCAGGATGGCCTCCCTGTCGATCGGCTTGACCGTGTGCATGCTCACCACCCGCGCATTGATGCCCTGCTCTGCCAGCAGTTCAGCCGCCTGCAGCGCCCGGTAGGTCACCGTTCCGGTGCCGATCAGCGTGATGTCGGAGCCCTCCCTGGCAACCAGCGCCTTCCCGAGCTGGAAGTCGATCTCACCCGCGTGCACATCGGGCTCCTTCTTGTAGCCGCAACGGTAGTAGAAGGGCCCTTCGCGCTCGATCATCGCATGCGTCGCCGCGCGCGCCTCCTTGATGTCTGCCGGGCAGCAGACCACGATATCGGGCAGCGCCCGCATGATCGCGATGTCCTCGGTCGAGTGGTGCGAGACGCCGAGCGACCCGTATGCCAGCCCGCCGCCAATGATGACGATCTTCACGTTCTGGAAGTGGTAGCACACATCATTGCGGATTTGCTCGAGCGGCCGCAGTGTCGGGAAGTTCGCAATCGAGTAGGTGACCGACACCTTCCCCTCCATCGCCAGTCCGCAGGCGATGCCGGTCATGTTCTGCTCGGCCACTCCGCAGTTGTAGAACCGGTCGGGGAACTCCTCCGCGAACGGCTCGATCTCCCCGTAGCCGATGTCTGCAAGCACCATGTGGATGCGCTCATCCTTGCGCGCTATCTTGATGAGTTCCTCATTGAAGGCGCTACGCATCAGACTTCCACCCCCAGCTCATTGAGGGCCTCGCACAGCTCCTCGTCATTCACGCACCCGTAGTGCGAGCGCACCGTGTCCTCGAGCCAGCTTACGCACCGGCACTTGACCGTCCGGGCCAGCACCCACGAGGGCTTGCCCGCCTCGAACGGCACTGCCGACAGCGTATCCTCGACCTGCTCGTAGTCGTGACCGTCGATCTCGCGCACCGCCCAGCCGAACAGCCGCAGCTTCTCGGCAAACGGCTCCATCTCGATGATGTCCTCCATCCGCCCCAGTGCCTGCACGCGATTGTAATCGACGATGACGGTGAGGTTGTCGGTCTTGTGCTGGGCGGCCATCATGATCGCCTCCCAGGTCGACCCCTCGTTGCAGTCGCCGTCGCTGAGCATACAGAACACCCGGTGTCTCTTCTGGTCATGCTTCGCCGCCAGCGCCATACCCACCGCCACGGGCAATCCGTGCCCGAGCGACCCCGTCGAGAACTCGACCCCGGGCACATGGTGGCTGATGTGGCCCGACAGCTTCCCATCATCGAGGTAGTATGTCTTGAGCCACTCTCTGGGGAAGAAGCCCTTCTCCGCCAGCACCGCGTAGACCGCCGCCCCTGCATGGCCCTTGCTGAGCACAAAGCGGTCGCGGCCCTCCCAGTCGGGGTCCTGTGGATCGACATGGAGGATCGACGTGTACAGCACCGCCATCATGTCGGCCATCGACAGCATACTGCCCAGATGTCCGCTCTTGCCGCGGTGTGTCATCCGCAGGCAGTGCTCGCGGATTCTCGTGGCCAGTTGGCGGTAGCCCTCGAGCTTCTCGGCATCCACTTCTTCTCACTCCCTTGCCCCGAGCGGGGCGCTGTTTTCTGGATGGGTATGTATGGATGCAACCTTGCGTATTGGCTCGCCCGCCTCCGGGGACTGCCACCTGCCTGGCCATCTCTCGCAATGCCGGTCTTCAGCCTGCCACGAGGCAGGTCGCTGTCCCCACTTCAGCGCCCCTGTACGGACCCGGACCTGGGCACACAGACCCATTGCGTTGCAGACGGTCGGTTCTTGAGTGCCTTGTGTTGGCGCAATGGGTGCCAGTCCCCGGGGACTGCCACCTGCCTGGCCAGCTCCTGCAATCTCGGTCTTCGCCCTGCCACCAGGCAGGTCGCTGTCCCCACTTCAGCGCCCCTGTACGGACCCGGACCTGGCGTGGAGAAGTGTGCCGTCTGTCGTTCACCCCCCTCCTCCCGCCNNCCGCCATCCTCGCCGGATCCGGATACGGCGCCTCGATTGCCTCCCTCACCGCATCGGCAAGCTCCGCGTCCACCTCCGCCTCGAGCTGCTCGACCTGCTCCGCGCTCATCACGCCCTCCGACTGCAGACGCGCCTCGAAGAGCACAATCGGGTCCTTTTCGGCCCATGCCTGCAGTTCGGCCTCATCGCGGGTCTCGCGGATGACCATGCAATGCGGCGCCATGCGGTAGGTCTTCGCCTCGACCAGACTCGGGCCGTGTCCCGCCCGTGCATGCTCGACGGCCTTCAGCACCGCCTCGTAGACCGGCAGCGGGTCGTTGCCCTCGACCGTTATGCCCGGGCAGCCGTAGGCCGCCGCCCGGTCGGCTACCGACGCCACGCACACGCCGTCGCATGCGCGCGTGTTGACCGCATAGCAGTTGTTCTCGCACATGTAGACCACCGGGAGGTCCCACAGCGCGGCCATGTTCATCGACTCGTGGAACACGCCCTGGCTGGAGGCCCCGTCACCGAAGAACGTCACCGTCACCTGGTCGGTGCCCCTGTACTTGGCCGCGAACGCCGGCCCCAGCGCCAGCGGGATGCCTCCGCCGACGATCCCGTTGCCGCCCATGAGCCCCTTCTCCGGCTTGAACATGTGCATCGAGCCGCCCCGACCCCGGCTGCAGCCCGCCTCCTTGCCCAGCAGCTCGGCCATCATCTCATGCACCGTGCCGCCCTTGGCGATGAAGTGCCCGTGCCCGCGGTGCGTGCTGAACACGTAGTCATCATCCCGCAGGCAGGCGCAGGCGCCCGTCGCCACCGCCTCCTGGCCCTCATAGGAGTGCAGCGCCCCCATGAAGTTGCCCATGTCCCAGTTCTCCTGGTAGAGGCGCTTGGCATTGGTCTCGAAGCCGCGGATGCGCAGCATCGTCCGCAGCATCTGCTTCAGCGTGTCGTTATCCAGCTTCATGCCGCTCATCGTCTCTACAGCAGCTCCTTCTCGGCCCTGGCCAGTACGCCCTCGAGCGCCGTCATCTTGTCCTCGTCCACCGCCGGCGGCTCCCAGGCCTCGACATTCGCGCGCCACTTCTCATCGCACTTGTCCAGGATGCCCTTCTCCTTGTTCATATCCGTCGAGGTCGAGGGCACCGTCAGCGGCAGCACATTGGAGTTCCACAGGCTCCGCCAGCGATCCAGTGTGTGGTCGCTCCGGAGGAAGTCGCTGCCGTCGTTGCACCGCTGCACGATCTCCTCATACGGCACGGTGTCGTCATTGACCTCGAAGCCGGTCTGCACCGCCCACTGGCTCTTGCGGATTTCCATGTCGAGCATGAACTGCGTCGGGCTGCCGACCGCACCGTTGTGCAGCGTCCCCATGCCGGGATAGGGTGCCGCGGCGTCTCCCGTCAACAGCGCCCTGATGCCCACCGCATAGAAGTTCTGGTAGACTGCCAGCATCCCCGGCTCGCTCGCCGAGGGGCTGAAGAACACCTCCGTCCACAGGTGCCCCCCGAAGCACTCATCAAAGAGCTGCTTGACCGCCAGGTCGATCATGATCGCCTCGGGATTGGCTGAGGTCACATCCGCCGTGCGCATGTCCATCTGCGTCGAGATCATCCGCCCGGTGATGTCGCCCTCCGGCGCGATGCACCACGCCGCAACCATCCCCGCCAGCAACTCGGCCGAGGACATCACCACCACCGCGGCCGGGGTGACGGGCATATTCACGCCGATGGCCGGCATCGAGGCGATGTGGAACTCCTTCACTCCCACCCGCGCCCGCTCGACGGTGTCGTCGGCCGAGCGCTGCTCGAAGATCATGGGGGAGATGATGCACTCCGAGCCCGCCAGGTAGCGGCCATCCTTCGGCTTCCCGCTCATGATCTCGCCGATCTCGACAAGGTACTTGATGACAGAGGGCTTGATCGCCTCGATGCCGTCGACCTTGTCCGTGTACCGGAGCGCCAGGATCAACGAGGCGATCCGCTCAGTGCCCTCCGGCACGTCCTGCCGGTACCAGGTGCTCATGTAGCCGATCTCCGGCGTCGCCTGTGCGAGCTTCTTCATCATGATGAAGGTGTCGGTGTCGACGGGCGTATCCTTGCCGGTCGCGTAGTCATGGAAGCGCGTCGGGCCGCAGTCGAACGCCGACATCAGGAACTGCTCCTTCAGCCGCTTCTTCATCTGCTCCTTCTGGCCCGTCCACATGATCCAGTGCGTCCAGTCGATCCCGCAGTACGGGTGGAGGCTCTGGTCGTCGTCATCCTCCGCCTGGTGGGGCTTCTGCCGCTGCACAAACTCCTCGACCAACTCTCTCGGCACGCCGATGCGGCCGTTGGGCAGCGCCTTGCAGCCGCGCGCCAGCATGGCGCCGGAGAGTTCTTCGTTCTCGACCTCCATGCCCACATCCATGAGCATCCGGAGCGTCTTCTCTTTGAGTTGCTCAGTGTCCATGCCGATCACGGGCTCCACTCCTTTGATGACATCGGCGGCGCATCTTGCAGCGCCGCGCTGGGACTGCTGCCCCGCGCCCCGCGCAGTAGCGACACAGTTCGTCTTCAGCCACCACTACACCTGCCTGCGCCGGCGGCGCCCGCAACCATCGGCAGGTCGGCGGCGATGGGGCGGCGAACTGCCACCGATACACCCACTGCCTCGCGTATGGAGATTGACCATGGTCAACACGGCCCTGCGGAAGATCCGCAACAGAGAGACGGCATTCGGCTTCGCCCTTGGCCTCGGCTCACCACTGGCCGCCGAGATTGCCGCTCAGGCCGGCTTCGACTGGATCTGGATCGACGCCCAGCACGGGGCCTTCTACGGCGAGGAGCTGATGCGGTCACTGCAGACGATGCTCCACACTGAGACCTCACCCATCGTCCGCCCCGGCTCGAACGACTTCTACCGCATCGGCTGGGTGCTGGATGCCGGCGCACACGGTGTGGTGGTGCCGATGGTCAACAGCCCCGAGGAAGCGCAGGCCGCCGTCGAGGCCGCCAAGTATCCCCCTGCCGGCGCCCGCTCCGGCGGCGGACCCCGCTTGGCGCTCTTCGGAGCCGACTACCACGAGGTCGCCAACGACGAGACCCTCGTCGCGGTGCAGATAGAAACCCCTCAGGCGGTCGAAGCCGCCCACGAGATTGCCGCCGTCGAGGGCGTCGACTGCCTGTTCGTGGGGCCCAGCGATCTGCGCTACTTCATGCAGGTCGAGGCCGGCAGCCCCGAGCACGAGGCCTCGATTGCGCGGGTGCTCGAGGCCGCCGAGGATGCCGGCAAGTGCGCCGCCTACCCCTGCAACAGGGCCGAGGAGGCTCTCCAGCGCGCCGATCAGGGCTTCAGACTGGTGACCTGCGGCTCCGACAATTCGACGATGA
>DPJP01000065.1:2615-2864 GCA_003542955.1 Armatimonadota bacterium | reverse complement strand
CCTCTTCACCGAGCTGCGCCGCCCGCGCGCCCGTGAGCAGAGCAGCGTGCAGGCGGTCCTCGATGCCGGTCCAGCCATCATACGAGAGACCCCGGCGCGGCAGCAGGCAGTACTCGGGGGGGATCGCGTTCTCATCGCGGGCGTACCATTCGGCCAGCAGGTCACGCGCCTCGGGCGAGAGGTGTGCCGCGATGGCGCTGAAATCATCGCCGGGGACTATCTCGGGCACCGGTCGCCAGCCGTAGCGAT
>DPJP01000065.1:266-2541 GCA_003542955.1 Armatimonadota bacterium | reverse complement strand
ATGATCTGCTGCTCGCGCGAGGCCTCCTCGGAGACGCCCCACCGCAGGTCAACGGCCTGGAAGCGTGCTCCATGCCGCATGCACAGCGCCTGCAGTTTTGGCCAGACGCGGGCCTGCAACGCATTCCGCTCCGCCGTGAAATCCTGGAACGTGGAGGAGATGAATACACGGAACGTATTCGCGCCTGCGGTCTGGCCTGGCATGCAGAATCACCCCTGCGATGCCTGGTGCCGCGAAGGCAACTGGTCCAGGCGGAGTCATTCCTTCACGGGCGAGAGTGTCCCTGCGTTGCATACCCGACTGCGCTGCCCATCCATGACCGTAGGCACGACACAATGGGCGGCGGGGATGAGGAATCCAGCGAGCGGCCGGTCCACGGAATGTACCTGAATGTGGACTGCATGGGACAGTGCCAGGTCACCATGGTGCCTGTGGAATGGCTGCTGCACGTGCGCTATTAACATAAGGAATATTATAAATTGAGTGGTCGACGGCCTGNNGAAATGGCCGACGGTGACCGATATAGCTATTGAGACGGGAGATGGCTCGGCAGGCGGCTACCAGCGAACGACCGTAGGCAGTCGCGCCCGACGTCACGAGGTGGCAGGGATATTGCAGTATGGACAGGGCCACCAATCGCACACGGCCCTCATCATAGCATCGCCGCACCACGGCATCCGCCGCACAGGTGGAGCGTGCGATAGAGTGAGCGTGCCACTACCTCTCCTGCCTGTCTGGGCGTGATACGCACATCTCTATTGTGGGGAGGCGCCCTTCCCCCCAGGGGCGCCTCCCGCTTGACATGTCGCGAGGCCGATGGGGGCCGCCCGACACAGGGCGGGCGTACTTGCGGCGCGACGCGATAGACTGTACCGGCCCGTGACCCGGCGCGTTGTTACACCTCTCTTGAGTGATGTTAACACGCCGGGGGCGTGCAGAAGCCGATCAACNNGAGCGGCTCACGGATACGAGGTCGGTTTGACAAAGCTATAGTCTTGGGGGGCTAGCCGTGGGCGATGCGCCCACACGGAGATCGCCCGCTCAGACCGACCTCCAAATCCTGGGCCGACATGAAAACCGACAGTCAGGGCTCCATCAGCAGGTGGTGTATCTCACGCGCCGGATGGTCCCCGATTGCAGCCCGATACAGACGCACGAACACAACGACGGACAGGACGTACATAGGCAAGTTGCGCTAGGCTACCGTGAGCTACTCAAGAACGCGCGGCTTCAAGCAAAAGGAGAGGTCAAACATAATGAAGACATTGATGCGTTACTGGAAGGACGAAGAGGGTCTGACAACCGTGGAGTACGCTCTGCTGCTCGCTCTGATCGTCGTCGTGGCCATCACGGCGTGGACGGCGCTCGGCACCGGCGTGAACTCGACGGTCGATGACGTGCAGAACACCCTTCCCTGATCGGTCCACCAGAAGGTTGANNCCGTGTGCCAGACCCCTCCACAGGACGCACAACTGCAACGGGCAACAGGGCCTCCACGGAACCTGTTGCCCGCTTTCTTTTCCCCCGGTCTCCCCCGCTCGATAGCCATGCCGGCCAGCTCGCCAGATTTGCGCGCGACACCGCACTACGCGCCGCCGGAGCTCCCGGTCATAGCGCCGGGTGCGCCATTGACACATGACGCCGCGTGTCGCATAGTACGAGAGTCTGAGTTTCGAGCCACACGGTAGCGCCGGCATCGTCTGGGATGTGACCGTCAATGACACTCGTGAGGGTTGGGAGCAAGGGTCAGATCACCCTGCCCGTGAACGTGCGGCAGGCGCTCGGGATCGCGGAGGGAGATTACCTCCGAATTGTCGTAGAGGATCACAGAATAGTCCTCGTGCCGCAGGCTCTGGTGACGAAGTTGCCGCCGGCCGTCCTGTCCGAGCAGGGCGAACAGATGCTTGAGGAGGCTCTGCAGGACGTCCGCGAGGGCCGCGTCGAGGAGCATGACGGTGTCGACTCACTGATTGCCGAGCTGCACCATGAAGCTGATGCGGACACGGCGGTTCCCTGACGACGACCGGAAGTCCCCGCTCTGGACCTCTCCGCCGCGACGGCTCACACGCTGCTCCCGGCACGCGCAAGACCTCGTGTGAGCCCCCGGCCCATCGCTTGGGCGGCCACAACGCATTTGCCGACACGGGACGCTGTTGGTATAATCAGCGACGATTGCCTATGAGCGTCCTGGAAGCAGTTCGAATCGGCGCAACAGTTGTGTTGATGATCGCGGCAGTGTACACCGATATCCGCTGGAACAAGATCCACAATGCGT
>DPJP01000065.1:0-254 GCA_003542955.1 Armatimonadota bacterium | reverse complement strand
GGCAATCGGTGGCGCGCTCGGCGATGAGACGGTGTTCGGGCAGTTGCCGGACCGTCCGCTTCTGGGGGCCCTGGCGGGCCTTGCCACGAGCATCCTCGGCATTGCCTTCGGTGTCGGGGTATGGTTCCTGTGCAATCTGCTCGGGCGCATCCTCGGCGCCGGCGACAGCAAGCTGCTCGCCGGGATCGGGGCCCTGCAGGGGCCCCGACTGCTGGGCTACACAATGCTCGCTACCGCGATCGTCGGTGGAGTAC
>DPJP01000345.1 GCA_003542955.1 Armatimonadota bacterium | reverse complement strand
GGCATCGGGTTGCCGGCAAACTCGGCCACGAGGATGTAGCGGGTCGAGAGCCTGCGCGCCACCTTCTGGCGCATCATCTCCATACCCCTGTCGGTTTCCTCGGGAGAGAGCATCTCCGCGGGCCCGAGGCGCCTGGTACCGNNACGTGCATCCCGTCAGTCTTCTCGACGGTCACCTGGTCGAGACCGGCGGCATCGGCGGGGTCCATCTCCTCAGTCATGAACTCGGACGGCACACGCATCTCGGCAGCGATGTTCATCGCCAGGTCGGGCTTGAGATCGATCTCGAGGTTCGCCTTGAAGCAGCCGAGCGTAGTCAGCGCGATTGCGGCCGCGCCCAGGACGAGCAGTATCCTCAAGCGTGTGTGGCGCATTGTACTCCTCCGTTCACTATGTCCGGTCTGTATGGTGTGTGTGCCGGCCGCGCCGAGCACCGATGAGTCCGTTCTACCGGCGCAGGTAGACGTAGGTCATGGCTGTTACGAAGGCGCTCACGAACACGATGCCGATTGCAAGCGCGCTGGACCTGAGTAGTGCCAGTGCGATGCCGATGGCCAGCAATGTGATGGTTGTGGCGGCCAGGGCCCGCAGCCCCGTCTCCGACGCGCACCCGGCCACGACATCGGTCGGCAGGGCGAGCAATCGGCCGCAGCGGATGCACTCAGCCGCGCCCGGGGTGTTCTCTGTGTCACAGACCGGGCAGATTTTCGACCCCAGCGTCTGCCGGCGCAGCATCCGCTTCAATTGCTCGAGTCTGCGCTGCATTTTGAAGTCCTCGCCCACGGCGGCGAGGTATGCCTCGGCGTACTGTATGGCCCGCGCGTATTCCCCTCTGCGCCTGCAGATGGTAATGGCGCGATCGTAGTTGTCGACGATGGTCGGTGCGCGCCGGATGAAGGCGTCGCACTCGGCGAGGTCCTCCAGGTCCATCTTCCACATCGCCCGGCGCTCGGAGGCGCCCAGAAGCCACGGGTAGGAGATCGACAGCAGCAGCAGCAATGTCAGCATCAGCCAACCGAGCGCGGTGCCCCAGGTCGCGAGCATGCCCCCGATGAAGCCCGTGTAGACGATGAAGTAGACGCCGGCCTCGGTGGCGCTGGCAGTGTTGTTGAGCAGCATCGAGAAAATGATGTAGTACGGATAGCCGGCGATGACAATCACGACGAGTGCCATCAGGAAGGCGCCGCCGGTCTCCGGACCCACGCCTTCTCCACTCATCGGAGGCGCCCTTCCCACCCTGCACGCACCGGCCTACGCCTCATAGATGCTTGCTCCGCGGCGCTTGAGCGTCTCTCGCAGTCGCCCGGTATCAAAGCCCCTGATATCGCAGGCTTCACTTACGCAGAGGGCGGCGGCAACGCCGGCAGCCTCGCCATTGCAGGCCGCAATCGGCATCACGCGGTGCGAGGAGTGCGCGGCGTGGTCGGAGCTGATTGGCCGGCCGGCGATCAGCAGGTTCGAGAAGCCGACCGGGCACAGGCACCGGTAAGGGATGTCGTAGGCGTCGCCGGGCGGCACCCGCTTGATGACGGTGCCCGTGCCGGCGGGGTTGTGGATGTCGATCGAGTNNAGGCCCCGCGGGCGATGCCGTCATCGAACTTGCGCGCGGCCAGCACATCATCCTCAGTCAGGCAGTAGTCACCTACAATGCGCCGCGACTCGCGGATGCCGATCTGCGGGGCAATCTCGGAGACATACGCTTCGGCGAAACCGGGCACCTTCGCCTGCAGGAAGCGCGCCATCTGCTGCACCTGCCGACGCGCGATCAACTCCGCGTCGGTCAGCTCGAGAGCATCGGTCGCATCATGCATGACCACCCGCGTCGTGTTGAAGTGCACCTCGCCCTTGCGGGGAGTGTAGAAAAGCAGCACGTTCTCGCGCGGGTTGTCGATCTCCCCGGCGGCCTTCGCCTCGTCGTACAGGGCGTTGATCTCCTCCCGCGAGGGCATCGCGTCCTCATCCACCCCCACCATGCGGAAGCATAGCGTCATCGGCTGGCTGTGACCGTCCTCTGGGCGGCCCTTTTCGTACTGCGCTCCCGCCCTGGCGGCGAGGTCGCCGTCACCGCTGCCATCAACATAGAGTTTGCCCCTGATCGTCTGCAGGCCGGACTTCGAGGCGATGATCCCCGCTCGTACCTGCCCATCCACGGCAACGGCTTCGGCCAGGAAGGCGTGCAGCAGCAGTGTAATGCCGGCCTCCTGAACCATCGAGTCGCAGGCGAAGCGCATGATGCGCGGGTCGAAGGCCTGCCGCGCCTTGGGGCGGCCGGTCCAGCCGCCCAGTTGCTGAAGTCGCTCGATAAGCCGCTGAAACAGCCCCGCGTTGATCTGCTCCTCTCCCGCATGATAGGACATGAACGGGTTCACCAGCCCGGCGGTGGCCATCCCGCCCAGGAAACCGTAGCGCTCGACAAGCGCAACGCTCGCGCCCTCCTCGGCGGCGGCGATGGCGGCGCAGAGCCCGCCCGGGCCACCGCCGACAACCGCCACATCAGCTTCCACGGCAACCGGCAACGCTTCGTAGACATCATCAAACATGGCAACAGACCCCTTCCGCGAAATGGATAGGACCCTATTCTCACTGCCGCGGCGTGGTTCCTGCACGGGCGGCGCAGCCCTGCCGGCAGGTCTACCGCCGCTGCGGCGCGAATGCTGACGACACC
>DPJP01000327.1 GCA_003542955.1 Armatimonadota bacterium | reverse complement strand
CACATCAGGAGCCGGATCATGTCAGAGAATATGGAGTTCACACGTAACTACAGCGACCTGTGCACCGACCAGGGATACCAGTTCGAGTTCTTCTGCGACCGCTGCGGCAACGGCTTCCGCACGACCTTCAAGCCCTCCGCGGCTGCCCGCGTCACCGGCGTCCTGGACGCGGCGGGGAGTCTGCTGGGCGGCGTCTTCGGGGGCGCTGCCGACCTCGGCCGCCGCGCCCGCGACGCAACCTGGGAGCAGGCGCACGACAAGGCGTTCCGCGAGGCCGCGGAGGAGCTCAAGCCCCACTTCAGCCAGTGCCCCCACTGCCAGGCGTGGGTCTGCCGCAAGAGCTGTTGGAACGAGAAGCGCGGCCTGTGCAAGGAATGCGGCCCCGACATGGGCGTCGAGATGAGCGCCGCGCAGGCATCACGCTCGCGCGAGGAAGTCTGGGCGCATGCGAAGATGTCGGCGGAGGATAAGAAACTCTCCGAGAGCAACTGGCGGCAGACGATCGTCGCCCAGTGCCCCAAGTGCGAGGCCCAGCTCGACGGGAACCTGAAGTTCTGTCCCGAGTGCGGCGCCAAGCTCCACTCCGACAGTCATTGCACCGAGTGCGGCGAGCCGCTCAAGGACGGGGCGAAGTTCTGCGGCAACTGCGGGAAGAAAGCCGAGTAGACCCAGCCCGCACGCCCAATCAGGTAGCAGCGACGCGCGTCTTTTCAGGCCGGATGCACCAATGACCCCATCGCCAGGAGAATACACATGGCCGAGCGCAACTTCCAGTTCCGACAGAGACTCAATACCATCCACAGGTCCGACCGGCGCGACCCGGCACAGCAGCCCGCGGGGGAAGAGACCGTCATCGGCAGTGGATGGCATATCCAGGTGCCCGCCGACGCCTCCGAGTACCTCATCCGCACCGCGCAGGACCTCCAGGACTACTTCATCACCAGCATGGGCGAGTCCGTACTGCTCGTGCGCGGGCAGGCTGGAAGCGGTGCCTGCAGCGGAGGGACTATCAGGTTGACGACGCGCGCGGCCTCCCCCGACCTGGGCGCGGAGTTGCCGAAGCCGCGCAGCTACCGGCTCATCGTCGAGGCCGTAGCGGTCACCATCTGCGGGTATGACGAACGCGGCGTCGGCCAGGGCTGCTACTACCTCGAGGAGCTGCTCAACCTCCGCGAGGCGCCATTCATCGTCCCGCGCGATGAACTGCGCTCACCAATCTTCTCGCCCCGCATGGTGCACTCGGGCTGGGGAATCGATCAGTTCCCGGACCCGCAACTCAATGCCATTGCGCACGCGGGGATGGATGCGGTGCTGGTGTTCGTCAAGGGCCCGGATATGACCACGACGGGCTATCTCGATATCAACGACCTGATCGACCGCGCGGCGCTGTACGGCCTGGATGTGTATCTCTACAGCTATCTCAAGAGCCGCAAGCATCCCGACGACCCGGATGCGGAGGCCTACTATGAAAGCACATACGGGGAGCTGATGCGCTCCTGCCCGGGGGCGAAGGGCATCGTCTTCGTCGGCGAGTCGTGCGAGTTCCCGAGTAAGGATGAGCGCACGACCGGGCGCCTGCGCCTGGACCCTGCCCCTGACGGCAAGAAGGACCCCCGCCCCAGCCCCGGCTGGTGGCCGTGCCGGGACTACCCGGATTGGCTGAACCTGCTCAAGCGCATCCTGCGCAAGGACAACCCCGAGCTTGATATCGTGTTCTGGACCTACAACTGGGGCTGGGCGCCGGAGGAGGACCGCCTCGCGCTCATCCGCTCCCTGCCCACCGACATCTCGCTCCAGGCGACGTTCGAGATGTTCGAGAACATCGAGAAGGACGGCATCATCACCCGCTGCGTGGACTACACTGCTTCCTTCGAGGGGCCGGGCATATACTTCCGCACCGAGGCGCAGACGGCCCACGAGCGCGGCATCCCGCTCTATGCGATGGCCAACACGGCAGGGCTCACCTGGGATATCGGCGTCATCCCCTACGAGCCGATCCCGTTCCAGTGGGCTCGCCGCTACCAGGGGCTTCTGAAGGCGCACCGGGAGTGGGGTCTGGTGGGCTTGATGGAGTCACATCATTTCGCCTGGTGGCCCTCCTTCGTCAATGAACTGGCCAAGTGGGCGTACTGGGAGCCTGCCACCACCACGGAGCAGATGGCGGAGAAGATAGCAGTCCGCGACTTCGGCCCGGAGGGCGGCCCCCTGGCCGTCGAGGCATGGCGCCTGTGGAGCGAGGCATTCCGCAACTACGTGCCGACCAATGAGGACCAGTACGGCCCGTACCGGGTGGGTCCCGCGTACCCGCTGCTATTCCAGGAGGAGCGCGAGACATTCCCCGATGCGCCGTACGCGCACTTCGGCGCCCGCATCCTCAACACCCACTACAACCCGCACAAGCCCGAGGACCTCGACACCGAGATCAGCCTGACGGAGAAGATGGCTGCCGGCTGGGACGAAGGAATCGCGAAGCTCGAGCAGGCCGTCGCCCTGGCGCCGGAGCGCAAGCAGCCGGAGGCGCAGCGGATGCTCGGGCTGGGGCGCTTCATCCGTCGCTGCTTCCAGACGACGATCAACACCAAGCGCTGGTGGCAGCTCAAGCAGGCGCTGCTGGCAGAGACCGATCCGGAGGCGGCGCGGGAGATCGCCGATGACCTCACACGTCTGGGCGAAGCGGAGATCGCCAACGCCGAGGGAGCGATCCCGCTGGTCGATGCAGACTCCCGCCTCGGCTGGGAGCCGAGCATGGAGTACATGTGCGACCGCAAGCATCTCGAGTGGAAGATCGCGCAGCTGAGGACGACGCTGGATGAGGAGATTCCGGCGTACTTGGAGACGCTGGGGGCAGGATAGCGAGGGCATACTGGCCTGAGCGCCGTGGCGGAGGGGCCGGCCCCGGCGACTGGCACCCACTGCGCCAACTGCCCGAGCCCAGACCCAGCCATGTGCACCGCAATGGGTCCCTGTCCCCGAGTCCGGGTGCGCGAAGGGCATTCGGGACAGCGACCTCTCGCGGTGACGCCAGACTCCCTCCGGCGCAACAGAAGGGCGCGAGAGGTGGCAGTCCCTGGGGACTGGCACCCATTGCGCCGACTCGCCAAGCCAGAGGCCATACACGCGGGACCGCAATGGGTCCCTGTCCCCGAGTCCGGGTACGCGAAGGGCATTGGGGACAGCGACCTCTCGCGGTGGCGCCAGACTCCCTCCGGCGCAACAGAAGGGCGCGNNCGTGAGGCCCGCGTCTGCCCTACCGCAACTCGATGATCCTGCGGATCATCTCCGCGCGCACGGCGTCGAGGTCGGCGGTCTCGAAGTCCGTCTCCGCCAGCCACTGCTCCGCGGCCGCCGCGCGACGCGCCCTCTCTCCCCCCGCGGACTTCGCCGCATCGACGGCCTGCAGCAGAGTCGCCAGATAGCGCACATCGTCGACGGCCTCCCGGAAGCCCTCCCACTGAATCGTGCCGATGACGCCGTTCTCGGCTGGATAGGCCATCGTGTGGTCACGGTAGCTCTGGTTGTCGAAGTCGTTCCACTCGTGGGTGAAGGAGTGCTGGTAGGCGTAATCCATGGCCCCGTCATAGCCGGCCTTCCACAGGAACAGGCCGAAGTTACGGCGGTAGGTCTCGGGCTCCTCGACGCCACATTGCGGGTGAGCGTAGTTGAAGATGCGATGCCCGACGCTGTGAGCCTTCACGGCCTCCGCCGCGTCCGGCCGTCCCGCCCAGATCGGCATATCAAGCAGGTCGCCGACCAGTCCGAAGTAGTCCTTGTAGCAGGCGACGAAGACCTTCGCCCCCGCCTCATGCACGGCGGCGAAGGCATCCCGCTCGGCCTTGAGCCTGTCCCCGGAGGCCTCATCAATCCCATAGACATACAGGCCCGGGTAGCCCCGTGCGGTGACGAAGTCGAGCCACTGCTTGACACGCTCCCTCAGAGCCGTCAACTCCTGCGGGGTCTGCGGGGCGCCGGTGCCGCACCCGAGGCTCATCACCGGCTTGCCCGTCATCCCGGCGGCTTCACGAATCTCGAACGCGCGCGTCAGCAGCCTCTCGTTGTAGCCCTGGTAGAGCGTGGGATTGACGACCCCGTGGGCGACGAGGTCGTGCATCTCCGCGGCATACTGCTGCTCGGACTTCCCCTCCGAGGAGATGCTGCCCCGGCCGTCGGGCGTGAGTACCCCGCGGTAGTAGATCGAGTACTCGAGCACGGGCTCGGCCAGTGTGAAGGGGAGGACCGTGATCCGTAGCGGCAGGCTCTCCGGCGGCACGCCATCGGCGGAGACGACCACGCGGCCCTCGTAGGCGCCGGCGGGCGTTCCCTCCGGGATGTGGGCCGTCAGCCAGAACTGCTTGAGCGTGCGCTCGGGCACCGTCAGCGGCAGGAGCGTCTCCGCGTCGCGCGGGACGAACTCGGCGAGGTTGCTGCTATCCTTGAGCGAGCAGTCCAGGTACTCGCTCGAGCCGGGGCGCGCCCGCACGAAGTTCGCCTGCCGGCGGTAGTCGACGCGCACGAGGTCGTCATCCTTGAGGAGCAACTCGGGCGTCAGCAGCCGCTGGCCCAGGTCCCCGATCCCCCGCCCCGCCTGGTACCAGCACTTGACGGCGTATGGCTCTATGCATGAGGCAGGGAGCACTGTTGCCCCGCATGCGAGGTCCTCGATGCTCAGGCGCACGTTCCGCAGTTCGCGGACCGCATACACGGAGAACGTCGCCGATTCGTACTCCCCGGGGCAGGCGGCCAGCGCCAACTCCGGCGCCGGCAGCGGCGTGCGCGGCCAGCGGTCGGAGAGCATCCGCTCGTTGGTCATCGCCCGGGTGATGAAGAAGTTCCATGGCCGCTCACCGCCGTCGGTGGCCGCGAGCATGACGGCCTCATCCTGGAGGCGGGAGGCCTCGAAGCGCAGCGGCTCAAGCCGCCCGTACAGCCGCGCCCACTGCTCCCGGAAGTTGTCCGGCGTGAGGGTCGCAAGCCGTGCCTGCAGATTGCGCAGGCGGCCATCGAGTCTGAGGATAGACTGCAGCATGCGCGGCCTGCAGGCGCCCGGCAGCGCGTCTGCCGTCCTCCGGGCGGCCTGCACCGACTGCTCGACCTCCGCCAGCGCGGGCTCCAGCAGACCGGCCTTGAGCGCGGTGAACTCGATCTCATCGATCCTGCCCTCGACGGCCTCGAGGTCGCTGGTGAAGACGATGCGCCCGAAGTTGGCCGTGTCATGGAAGGTACGCTTGATCGGCGACCAGGTGCTGTACTCGCGCTTGAGCCAGCGCGCGCGGCTCACGTTCCCGCTCCACACGGCTCCCTCCGCGATGCCCGTCCCGAGTTGGTCAAAGGGCACCGCCACCTCGAGTTCCCAGTAGTCGGGGCCCTTCGAGGCCGCCGCGGCCCACTCG
>DPJP01000041.1 GCA_003542955.1 Armatimonadota bacterium | reverse complement strand
GTGGGCGGCACAGACACCGGTGTCGTGGGCGGCAGCGACGTTGCTGCCGTGGGCGGCACGGATGCGGCAGCGCCGGGAGGGGTCACCGGCGCAGGCGCGGGGGTGCTCGGCGTGAACGAAGGCGGGGCCGATGGCGGGATGCTCGACCCCATCCCACCCTGCGTCGGCTGCGGGAGGTTCGAGGCAGTCGGCACTGCCGGTGGAGTCGGTTGCGGCGCTTCGGGAGTAGTCGGCCGGGGCTGCTGCTCGCCCGGTTGCATCGCGTTGCCACAGAAGGGGCAGAAGCGTGCCCCGTCCGCCAGCTGCTTGCCGCACTTTGTGCAGAACACCTCGTCCACCTCACCCTACCCATGTGCCGGCCTGCGAACGACCGGACCTGTGCCTATCGCGGTCGGGCGATCAGCACCGCCCACGCGTCGCGGATCACCGGTTCGCCCTCCGGGCGTGTGCTCAAGAGCAGTTCGCCGGTCTCCCGCCGAAGTTGTATGATGTCGAATGCCGCCAGCCAGGCGCGCAGGTCGTCCTCGGAGAAGAAATGATGCAGAATGCCCGTCTCAGGACCCTCGGCGAGCACGAAGCTGTCCGGCTCGACCTCGTCGCCACTGCCGTAGCGCCAGTCCCACGTATTGAGCACCGTCAGGTAGAACTGCCCGCCCGGCTTCAGTACGCGGTAGACATCATCCACCGCCATCTGCAGCAAGCCTCTGGGGTTGTGATTGAGCACATTCGTCGCGATGCCGGCATCGAATGATGCGTCGACGAACGGCAGGCGCGTCATGTCGGCCCGCACCAACCGCGCCGCAAGTCCCGCCTCCGCCAGTGCCGCCGCGCATGCCCGCAGGCCGTTGGGCGCAACATCAATCCCGTCGACCGCGAAGCCCTGTGTCTGCAGGAATGCCAGGTGCCGCCCCGCGCCGCAGCCGAGGTCCAGCAGCCGCAGTCGCCCTTCGGCACGCCACTGCGTCGCCAGGGCTACCACGCCCTCGTCGGGCTGCCTCCAGTGGAAGCGCGGGTCCTCAAACAGGTTGTTCCAGGATGGGGGAGTGTCCATAGTGCCCTCTGCTGTGCTCAACGGCCGAGGAATCGCGACACGCAGGCACCCTCAGTGTTCCTCCCGCACCCCACCGCCTCCTGCAATCGTTGACAAGGACAGCCGCGGGGCGGGGGAGAACACTCCGACTGCGCCCCAACGCCGCGCCCGCACCGGAGTCACGCTCACCCATGCCCGGCATGATTCTGCACTATCACCCAGCCCTTGACGCCCGGCTGGCCGAGATGATGAACGACATCCGGCGGCAGTCGCGTCCCGGCCTCTGGCCGCCGGTGAGCGCCACCACACTGCGGCAGTGGCGACGGCGCGGTGTGCTGACACAGGAGGGGACCTTCCTTGCGGAGGGGCCCGACGGCCGCCTGCTCGCCGTCGTCGCCTGTACCGGAGACGACGACGGGCCGATGGCAGCGGGTCCATGCGCCGACACGCGCCCCGCCGGCAGGCTGCGCCTCTTTGGCGTGCGGTCGGATGCTCTCGACGGTCCACTTGCCGCGGCGTGCCTGGCGGCCGGGGAGGAGTACCTGCGGCGTCTCGGGATGGCCGCGGTGAAGACCGACCCGGTCGACTCTCGGAGCCCCGAGCGGCTCGATTTCCTGCGCCGGGCCGGCTACTCGGACCCCGATCCGTCCCAACAGAGCCTGACCATGCTGCTGGGGCCCGCGGGCTACGTCCGTCGACCCGTGGCGCTGCCTGCCGGAGCTTACAGGCTGCGGACGTGGCGCTCGGAGGACCTCGGAGCCTGGCTGCGCATCCGCAACGTCATCTTCAACGGGTCGATGGACGAGGCGGGCTTCCGGCGCACCTACGGGCCGCACAACTTCGACCCGGCGGGCTGGTTCTTTGTCTGCGATGATGACGAGCCCGTCGGCATCGCCGCCGTGGTTCTCACCGGTGAGCGTTCGGCGCCGACACGCGGGGGCTACTTCGTCGGTGTCGGCGTGCTGCCCGAGTACCGGGGCCGCGGACTGGGCAGGGCGCTCATGATCGCGGGACTGAACTACTGCGTCGAACGAGGGCTCTCGCCGGTCAGTCTGAATACGGAGCCATTCCGCGAGGCCGCCGTGGCACTGTACCTCAAGCTCGGGTTTGACGTTATCGCGCGCGCGTACCGCTACGTGAAGGAACTGACGTAGAACACCAGGAGGCTACGATGGCACAGCAGTCGGGGAGGATACTCAAGTACCACGCCGGTCTCGATGACCGGCTGATCGACTTGATCAACATCGGGTGGGCGGGCCTGCGCGGCTTCGAGCCACTCTACCCCAAGGCCGACAAGTGGCCGGTCGCCGACCACGACCTGCTTGCGCGGTGGAGGGAAACGGGGCAACTCAACGAGCAGGCCACCTTCGTGGCCGAGCACGATGACGGCAACCTCGCGGGGGTCTTCTCCGGCAGCCCGGGAGCAGATCAGCAGGGTACCTTCCACTTCTTCTGCGTGAATGCCCACTACGGCGGGCACGGCTACGGCAGCCGGCTGCTCAGGGCCATGGAGGAAGCCTTGCGCGAGGCCGGGATGAAGCGCATAGTCACAGGGCCGATCGACTCCCGCTGCCCGCACCGCAATCGCTTCCTGCAACTGAAGGGCTACAGTGTTCCCGACCCGGAGCGGGAGAACATCATCATGCTGCTGCAACCCGCCGGGCGGGTCGTGCGCGAGGTGATCCTCCCGGATGACACCTACCGCATCGAGACCTGGCGGGACGAGTACCTCGATGACTGGGTCGAGGTCAAGAACGCCGTGTTCGAGCATACAAGCGAGCGGTCACTGTTTCTCGACCAGTTCCGCAACCGGCATGACTTCGATCCCGAGGGCTGGATGTTCCTGCGCCACGGCGACCGCTTCATCGGCATCACCGGAGCGATGGTCTGCAGAGAGACCGACGGGCGCGTCCGTGGCGGGGTCATCGAGTGGGTCGGTGTGCGGCCCGAGTACAGGGGTAAGAAGCTGGGTGAGGCACTGGTGATCGCCGGGCTCAACTACTTCATCGAGCGTGACATCGCCCCGGTCACGCTCATCACGCAGCCCTTCAGGAAGCCGGCAGTGGCCCTGTACGAGAAGCTGGGCTTCACAACCGCGGCTGCAATCCCCCGTTACCAGAAGGAACTCGACGGCTGATCGGACCGGAAGAACAGGACGGCCCGTCCCTCGACTATCGCCGGGACGGGCCGTTCAATTGATGCGTATCACCGCGCCGGCATCTACCTGGTGAACCGCAGGCTCCCGCTGTAGGTGTAGAGTGATGCCTGCGAGAGGATGTACTTGACGCGCAGGCGGTACTGGTAGTCGTGCGTGCCGCTCTGCGTGCTGGTGTCGCGGTACTGCAGGGTGGTCGGCCCCAGCTCGGCGGCAACGATACTCCACCCGCCGCCGTCAACCTGTCGCGCGACCTCGTAGGAGACGACGGTCAGCTCGGTGTCTGCCGGCGCTCCCCAGGTGACCAGGATGTTGGGCGACTGTGCCTGCACCTGGAGGTTGCTGACCTGGTTGGCGGGCTCGGGGTAACCGAACGGCCACTGCTCGAGGCCGACAACAGCCCTGAGCAGCTTGATGACATCCGCAACCGTGATGGCGCCGTCACCGTCGACATCGGCATAGATATACTGCTGGTCGAGGCCGACGAGCATCCGCATGACCCTGATTGCATCGTCAACGCTCGGGTGGCCGTCCCCGTCCATGTCACCCAGTGCAGCACCCACGGGGGGGAAGTACGGAGGAGGTGGGGGCGAATCGGCCACGTCCACGCTTCCGGCTGAGGCAACGCCCGTTGCGCCGGCGGACGCCACACCCACGCCATCATCGCCGCTGTGGCAGCCTCCAACAAACGCGCAAGTAACGAGAACCGAGACAATGGCGATGAGGACCAGGCTGGACGATAATCGCATACGAGGCTTCCCCTTTCGTTGACCCGCACCCCGCCAGATGCAACCGCTCACTGTTAGCTACTCATTCACAGGGAGTATACCCGCAGGGCGCAAACGACGCAACACCCGTGTCACGTCAGTGAGCCGGGGGCAGTTGTCTAGACTATAGACGCTTGTGGCTGCCCCCAGTGTTCCACGGAATCGTGCGCGCGTCGCCGGAGTAATGCACTCGCCCCGCTTGCAGGCCCCGGCCGTTTGACGGGGACTGCCACCTGCTTCGCGATCCGCATCGCCGGAGGGGATTCCGTCTGCACCGAAGCAGGTCGCTGTCCCCGATTCC
>DPJP01000274.1 GCA_003542955.1 Armatimonadota bacterium | reverse complement strand
GCTCCTCTCGACCGGCCCCTCCACAACGACCAGACGCCCGTCCAGACGCCTAAGCTAGCGCCTATGCGCTACTGGGCCAACCTCACCCCACACCGTGGACAGTGGACGAACTCCGCGGCACACACTGCGCACAACTGCGCCCCGCAGGCATTGCACTCGATGGTGAGTGCGCTCGCCGGCGCCGCACAACCGGGGCAGAAGCTGTAGCCGTCGAGAAGCTCGGTCCCACACTTCGTGCACACCCGTCGGCACGCATCGGCCTCCGGCTGCATCGGGTGCGCATGGGCCGCGACGTCCGGCGGGGCCTCCCCCCCATCAGACGCCGGGATACCGCCCTCGGCGGGTGTGGCATCGCTACCTACCGGCGGGGGTGTCGAGATCGGCTGTGGGCGCGGACGAACGGGCTCGGCGCGCACCTGTCTGCCCGCGGCAAAGAGCGCCATGAAGTAGCCGAGGGTCACCACACCCGCCAGCGTCAACACCAGCCCGTGACGTCCCGGATGCAGCGCGCCGTAGGCCATCGCCCCAACGACCGTGAGCATGAGCAGCAGAACTGCCCGAGCCACGTGCGTTCCCGCCAGTCGGGAGTACATGACCGCGATCAGCGTGACCAGTGCGAGCGCAATCCAGAAGGCGGCCTTCGTGCCCAGGATCGCCGCCCCGAATACGATCAACGGCCCGAGCAGGACTGCGTTGACCCCGAGCAGCAGGTACGTCATCCCCGAGAGCCGCAAGCCGCCCCGGCGCATGGCCGCCCAGAGCAGCGCCATCAGCAGCAATGCAGACAGTGGACTGGCCCGGAGCAATGAGTCGAACAGCGGCCGATTCTGCGCGAGGCGGTCGGCGAAGGTGACATCAGGCCCCATGCCGGGCAGCGTGATGCGGATGTTCTTGGTCGTCAGGACGTCGTCGTAGTACCACTTCAGCTTGATCGTGTTGGCGCCCGTGTCAACCTCGGGCTCGCGGCTCAGAGGCAGTATGTCTGGGGGCAGGTTGACCTCCGTGGCGCCGCGGATGGTGGCCTCCATGCTGAAGTGCGGCATCTGGTACCTGGAGCCGAGCAGGTACGCATACTCCTGCTGCCCGCGGACGATGTACTGGACGTGGAAGACCTTCCTCTCGCCCGGCTCGAAGACGCCCGACCAGCCGAGCGCGTCGATGGTGGTCCTGGTCTGCGGCTCGGGCAGCGGTGGGGCGTCCTTCAGCACCCTGGTCGGCTTGCCGTCGGTGACATCCATCTTCACATTCCAGACCATCTCCGCGCCGGTGGGCAGCGGGAAGGTCAGCGCGACGGCGGTGCGCTCCTCATCACTGGGGTTGATGAGGGTGTAGTCGCCGGCGAATTGCGCCTCATAGACCGTGTCATAGCGCTTCTCGATGTGCTTGTACCAGATCTTGATGTCGACGACGATCTTGGCGATTTCGGGCACGAATGGCGCCCCGCCGCCCTGCTGAATCTGGGCCGTGACGCCGGTCGCCGGCGGCGCCTGCATTGCGAGGCGGGCGTTGCGGAGGGCCTCCGGAGATGCCCCGTGCCACATCTGCGCCGAGATGCCGAGTTGGTCGTTCTTCATCAGGTTTGTGCCCAGGTTCTCGGTCGCGGCCTTCTCGTCGATGACCGTACCCGGCGCCTGGGACAGGCCACCGGCATTGAGCGCGGCAGGAGTGAAGAGGCAAAGCAGCAGAAGGGGGATCAGGCGCGACGGGAGGATGGCGGGGCATGCGACACGCTCAGGGCAGTGCATGGGAGTTCCCTCCATGGCAGGCGCCGGACGACCGGCCCGCAGCCCCAAGTCAACCCCATGCCGACGCCATAGTGTCTCGCTTCATGTAGAATAACGACACACGCACGCGGAGAGTTCCCCGACAATCCTGCCCCTGACACCGTCGAGGGCGGTGCGGACCGATCGACGCGACGGCCGCCGACTAGCCGGTCGCGAGCGCAACGGCTCCCCCGCCACGCAGACTCTCGCGGGCCGCATCGAGCAGCTCCATCGCGCGTAGCGCCTCCTCATTGGGCAGGGGAGGCTCGCCTTCACCGGCGATACACTCGAGCAGCGCCTGAAGGCCCACCCGCGTGGCATGACGCTGCACGTAGGGCGTGTGCCGCACAGGGATCGGCTGGAAGACGCCGTCGACAAACCCGCCGAGGGTGAGTTCGTCCTCCGGGTCATCCCTGATCAGCAGCGACGCGTCGGAGCCGATTAGCCGGCGTTCGACTGCGACATCGCCCGCCACAGCGGCTATGGCGGTCATCTGCCCGAGCGCCCCGTCCCGCGTTCGGATGTCCGCGGACTCGACGCGCTCGCCCGCGGAGGTGGCGCAGACCGCTTCCGCCGGCCCAAGCCAACGCTGTAGCAGCACGGCCGCCCCGTAGCAGCGATCGAGCAGCAGCCCCAGGCCGCTGTCTGGCCAGCAGCGGTCCCCCGCGCCGGGTCCGTCAAACGGCGTTCTGGCCCAGTCCGTTGCGACCCAGCTAGCCAGGATGGGTTCGCCCAGTTCGCCCTCGGCCAGCAGCTCGCACGCCTTCTCGATTGCGGGAACGTGCAGGTCGGGAGCCAGGACGAAGAGGCGCCCGCTGCCCTCGGCAGCCATCATGCGCCTGAAGTCGGCGGCACTCGCCGCCGGCGGGCCGAGGCAGATCACCTGCTTGCCGGCCTGCAGCGCGGCGACGGCCATCTCGGCACGCTGCTGTAGCGGGCCACGGATGTCGACCACGGCGATGCTCGCATCGGCCAACACGTCACCGTAGTCTGCGACGGCGCGCTTGATGATGCCGAACCGAGCATGAAGGCTCTCGCGCAGGGAGCCATCGGGCTCGGCCAGCGCCACTGCTTCCACGCGGGGCGAATCGACGTAGGCCGCGAGATGCCACGCCGCGGGGAGCCGGGCTCCAAAAAGGCCGACAGTCATGGACACGGGCATTCACACTCTCTATCCGGCCCGGGATCACGGAGCGGGTCCGGGAGCCGGACCCGGTATTCCGCCCGGCGCCCCGGGGGGCATCGGGGTGTTGCCCGGGTGATCAACACCGGCAGANNCGGCAGACGACTGCTGCGGCTCGATGTTGCCCACGTATGTCAGGACACAGATGCCTGCGACGATGAGCGCGAGCACGATCACGACGAACACGATCGTCGCGGTGGACCGGCGCCCGAACTGGTCGGGCGCGAGTTCCGTAGCGGCGGCACGACCTGAATCGGTCATCTCATCCCAGTTCCAGAACGCTCTCAATGTCTCCTACGTGGGTTCCATGGCAGTTGGTGATGCGCGGGGCAGCGAAGGGCTCAAGCCGCGCCAGGGCGGCCTCATCGAGCACTCCCATACCCGTCAGTATCTGCATGACCACCGGCGCCTGGACGCGGGAGCCACCGTCGGACTGCTTCACCGCGATGCCGACATTCTCGCCGGCGACGCAGAGCATGAAGAGCCCCTCGGCCCCACCCTTGCAGGTGACGCGATCGCCGGCGACAGAGAGCAGTTCGCTGTTGAAGCTGCCCCGGCCAGAGACCATCACCGGCTCGGCCGCCATCGCGGCGCGGATGCGGCCGGTCGCGGCAGCGGTGTCGGCGTCCAGGCCCACGGGGTCGACCAGGCGCGCGTAGCCTGTGGCCATGTTCCGGAGCGGCATGCCGAAGGTCGGCACGCCACAGCCGTCGATCCCGAGCACCAGTTCGTCCTCGGCCAGGTCACAGACGGCGCGGATGTTGCGGATGTGCGCCTGCTGGATCGGATGCTCGCGCTGTGAGTACCCCTTTGTGGGCACCCCCATCGCCCTGGCCGCAGCCAACATCCCCGCGTGCTTGCCCGAGCAGTTGTTGTGCGCGGGTCCGGGCTCGGCGTTCTCGCGGATCAGCCGGTTGCGCTCATCGGTATCACCCGGCCAGTGCGTCCCACACTCGAGGTCGTCCTCGGTCAGGTCGAGCTTCTCCAGAATACCGCGCACCGTGGTGACATGCTCCGCGGAGCCACAGTGGGACGCACAGCAGATTGACAGCTCCCGCTGTGAGAAGGCGAACTCGTCCGCTGCGCCGCTCTGGACGACCAGCAGCGCCTGCAGCGGCTTGCTCGATGAGCGCATAAAGGCCATCAAGTACGGGTCGCCGGCGGAGGCGACAAGCGCCCCGGAGGCATCGGCGATGGCGACATGCCCGTAGTGCGTGGCCTCGATGAGGCCGGATCGGCTGACGGTTCCGAGCGCGACTGCATTCATCTGGCGAAACAACTCCCTTTGTGTGACCCATTCGCGCAGGCTCACGGCGTCGGCGCCCACGGCGTGGTGTGCGGACTGCTCACGGCGACTGCTGAGCGCCCGGCATCACGATTTCTGGACGAAGTTGAGTTGCAGACTGGATATCAGATTGTCCAGTTCACGTTTCTCGACATCCTGCAGGTCCGCATCGAGCTGCCCGCGGACAAACCGGAGCGTGTCGATTGAGATGCGGGCCTCCGTGAGCTTGACCTCCGTCTCGGTTGCGCCCGGCGCCATGCGCAGGCCGAGGTTGATCCATGCCTGCTCGCCGAGCATTCCAACGAAGATGCGCAGCACCTGGTACACGCTCAGCGCGCCCGGCTCAAGCGGCTCGGCCTCGGCTGAAGACTCCGGGCCTGCTTCGTCCTCAGGCTGCTCGACGGTGTTGGAGTCCTCCACGACGGGCTCCTCGCTCTCCGTCGGTTGCTGCTCTGACACTTCTGCGGCGTCCGGGGCCGGCTCGGCGCTTTCCTGCGGGCTTTCTGCCGCGGATGATTGCTCGGTGTCGGCCCCAGAGTGATCGACCCGCTTGTCGACTTTCTTGTACTCGAATTCCATGCTATTGTCATTGTCATCGGCATGCATGGCTCTTCACCTCGCCATCCAAGGAATCTCCCTGCTCAGGCCAACGCCCTCGACGATGACCTCTCCCGCCTCCGAGACTGACACCTCCGCCCCGGTGATGCTCGCGGCCACAACGGCATTCGTCCGCAGGTGCTCCGTCACCTCCGAGGTGACATACTTGCTGCGACCGGGAGCGATTGCAGCGTAGAGCAGCAGTTGGTCCGCCAGGTGCTCGTCGACGGCGGCGTTTTGCCTGATAAACGCCGCCGCGGCGCATCCGGTTTCCGCTCCGACATTCTCGGCCTTCACACCACGCTTGCCGATGGCCGTGAAGCCGGCGTGACCGGTCGCAAAATGCAGGCTCACCGCACACGTTGTACCGGGAGACAGGCTTGGCATATGGTCTTCGCGGAGGGCGATGTCGACACGGGAGCCGGGTACGTCCCGCAATCCCCGGCGGATGGCATCGGCGGCGGCCTGGTTCTGCCGGCGCGCGATTTGTGCGGGCAGTCCCTCGCTAACGGTGCTGCAGATCTCTACTGCTTCGAGTGCGCCACGGGCGCTCAGGTCGATCGGCGCGAGTTCCCGGGAGGGCGTCACGCGGACGGTGATCTCTCCCCCGCCGCGAGGGTAGAATCCCGCCTTCGCGCGCTCCAGGCGCAGAGCAGGCCCCATCCGGCCCAATGCCGGGGCGAAGACATCGCGGATGTAAGCGTACGGGGGGCTCCAGGGCACATCGGTGCCGCCGATGATGGTGACGTTCGAGGGCTCCGGGGCCATCGCGAGCACGGGCAGGATACTCTGGAGCACGAGGAGGGCCGAGCCGGCGCTGGGTGCGATCTCGCCGACATCGAAGTGGTACTCGCCGCCGGTGATCCTGCCGGCGAAGAGCCGCACGGTCTGGGAATCGAGCTTGACACCCTCGACCCGCCCGTTGCAGACGGCGGCGACGGCCAGGCAGCATGTGGCATGCTGGGCGGCCAGGCCCGGCCTGTTGCGCCCGGCGCGGATGTTGACGATCTGCACATCCTGCCCCGTCAATGCGGCCAGAGACAGGCTGGTGCGCAGCACCTGTCCCCCGCCTTCACCCTGTGAGCCGTCGATGGTGAGCATGGAGGGTTACCCGTTCCCCCCCACGGGCATGATGACGTACGTGCGCACCATGCCGGGCTCCAGGGAGATGTCGAAGCCCTCGTTGACCAGCTCGTCCTTCGTCCATGTCCGCTTGCCGCCCGGTGACTCGCTGACGATCGGGTCGGAGATGTCGAAGGCATCTCCGTGCGCCCAGCGCACGGCCGGCAGCGTGATGTGGGCCGGGACCGTCCGCGTGGCGTCGAGGGCGCCGACAACCAGCAGGTCGCCGGCATCTCTGACCAACAGCCGTGCGTACACAAAGTGCTCGGGCGCAGCGTTGGCGAGGCCGATCTGAACGGACACTACGCCGCGGGTGGAGGACGAGACCCTCCGCGCCTCCTCGAGAAGAGCCGCGCGGCGCATCGCGCGGGCCGCGGCGCTGTAGTAGTGCCCATCCATGCCGCGGCCGGTATACACGTAGACGCCCTCACACCCCTCCACGATGGCCAGCACGATCTCAAGCTCCATCTTCTCGGGCGTGGTCGACCAGCAGAGCGTGCTCATCGAGCCCTTCTGGACGCCCTCGATGCCGAGCCAGACCGGCCGGCGCGGAACGACATCCCTCTGCGCGCGGGAGAAGCGCGCCGCCTCCCCCGCATACTTGGCAGTGTTGGCGTGATGGCCCCGCCAGCGCTCGGCGATGACGTCATAGTAGGCGTAGGTGAAGGGGCCGTATGAGTGTATCCAGTGCCGGTAGAGGTAAGGGTGCTCCACGTCACCGTTGCGGATGCACTCGTCAATGGATGTCTGACTCGGGCGCGGGTCCTCGAACATGCTCGGGCCGGTGAGCGGGGTGAACCATATCTGCCGCCCCACCTCGGCGGTGAGTTCCTCCGCCCTGTCGTAGTAGGCCTTCGCGATGAGCGCCTCGAGCCGGGCGCGGAAGCGCAGCCACTGCGCCGGATACGTCTCGACGATGCCGGCCGGGCCGATGCGGTCGAGTTCGGCGCGATCTATCTTCTCCTCCTGGGCGAAGCGGTCCAGGCAACGGGGGCAGAAGCAGTAGTCCAGGCCCTTGAAGCNNCCGGCGGCTCCCAGTTGATCGCGACGCCATCGATCAGGTCGGCACGTATCGGGGCCGCAATGTGGGTGTCAAGCGGCGACTGCTCGAAGTGCTCACCGCGCCCGGCCGTGTAGGTCGGGCAGAGCCCGCCGAAGTTCGGCGAGCCATCCTTGCCGATGATGGCGATCTCCGGGTCCTTGTTGCCGTAGGCGCAATCATAGACGACCCCGGTGCCGCCGAGGAGTATCTGGCGCAGGATGCCGCGGTCCTTGAAGCGCCGGGCCACATCGGCATACTGTTTCGGCTCTCGACCGTACATGACCATATTCATGCCGGTCTTCGCGTACATATCGATGAAGTCGAGCGCCCTGCCGCCGGCGCGAACGGCATCCGGCAGCAGCATCCCGATCCTGAACCTGGTCACCTGCGGCGGCTCTGGCAGCGGCGGGAGGACCTCGATGGTGGTCTGCTGTGGGGCCTCGGTCTCCTCGTCGCTTGAGAAGAAGTAGTAGGCCGGATACTCGCCGGGAGCGCAGTCGGCCCTGAGGCACACCAGTGAGCCGTTGTAGTAGTCGAAGACCTCGCGCTTCTGGGCGGNNCCGGAGGCTTCGATAGGCTGGAGCCACTTGCGGAAGGGTTGCCCCTCGTGCTCGACTGGCACTCCCGGTGCCGCGGCGGGCACGGAGGCGTCACCCCCGACCACGGAGACCCCCTCAGGCAGCAGCAAACCGATGCAGGAGTTGGCACGGTCCTTCTTCGCGCCGTTCATGACCAGGAACAAGAGCGGCTGCGTCTCGCCGTGGATGAGCCCGATGCTCTTGTTGGGCATCCAGTAGTTCGGGAATGGGCGGGCCATGACATCATCAGTCGGTGGCATGTCGGAGCGCACGTCGTCGGTGATGGTCAGGGAGAGGTCGTCGAACCATGCTTCCCCGGCGGAGTCGGCCAGGCCGATGACGATGTTGACGTATGCGGCATTCACCGGCGCGCCGCCCTTGAACTCCATCCTCTCCCAGTCATGCGTGTATGGTGTCCCGGTTTCGGCGACCGACCCGGCCCAGGCGTCATCGGCGCCTCGGAAGTTGAGCGAGAAGGTGACGCCCCGGCCGCTGGGCTCGACCCCGCGCGTCTTGTACCAGACCTCGAAGCGGTAGACGCGTCCGGCCTCGACGGGGATGCGAGGGGATATCCAGTACCCGCTGGGGTCCGGCGCGATCGCCTTGACGTAGGCGCTGCGTACCCCCGTATGGGCTTGATCCTCGACGATGGCGAACTCGGCCTTCCCCTTGCCGATGTGCGTCCCCCACTTCACCGGTTTCCCATCGCTGTCGAACTCGGCGTCGACGGGCAGTTCGAGGCTCGGGTTGGGGACGATATTGACGGGCTGTGCGTCGGCTGCGGCGATAGCGAGCAACACGATGCAGACGGCCATGCAGAGGCGGTTCATCGGTGACCTCCGGGCAACTGCTCCAGACGACGGCGCTCAGGAGGTCTGGTTCCGTCAGAGCACCGCGAATCCCTTGTTCGGCCGATGCGGGTACGGCAAACGACGAGGCAACCACGGAATACACGGAACACA
>DPJP01000347.1 GCA_003542955.1 Armatimonadota bacterium | reverse complement strand
ACCCGACTCCAGCATAAACGGACAATACGGTGGCGGCGCGTGGGGAGGGTGTGTTGCTCCGACTCCGGGATCGGAGGAATGCCGCATGTCGACATACCGTGCGCACACGGGACCAAGTGCCGACCTCGACGAGCCGGTCCGAGACCATCTGGATGCAGTCGCTCGTCGAGCTGCCGAGTTTGCAGAGGCATTTGACGCGCAGGAGCAAGCCTACGTCGCAGGCCTGCTCCACGATCTGGGAAAGTACGGCGACCTCTTTCAGGCTCGGCTTGATGGTCGGGCGCGAGGGGTTGACCACGCCTCCGCGGGCGCAACAGAGGTGCTTCGCCGGTACCAGCTTGCCGGCGTCGGTGCCGCCCTTGCGGTACAAGGCCATCACGGTGGCCTACAGGTCGCCGCGAAGGACACCCTCTGCCGCCTTTCACCGGCACGCCTGGGCGAGCAGTCCCCCGAAGGCCTCACGCGTTCGGAGCCCGATCTCGATGTGTTGCTCTCCCGCTTTGCGGAGGACGGCTTCACCCTCCCCGAAAGTCTGGGGGACGATGCGCTGCCGGTGTTGGGGGCGCCCTCTGCCGCCGCCATGCTTGATGTGCGCATGCTCTACTCGGCCCTCGTGGATGCCGACTTCATCGAGACGGAGAACTACTTCCGTTCCACGGGCCAGCAGAAGAAGCCCGTGCGGCCCGAGGCCCTTCCGCTGGAACCTACCCGAGCCCTTGAGACGCTGCTTGCGCACATCGACTTGCTCGCTCGCACGAACGCCGCGGCGGACCGAGTCCTTTCCCTGCGCGCAGACCTTCTTCACGCCTGCCTGCAGGGCGCCGAGATGCCCCCGGGTCTGTTCACCCTCACCGCACCCACCGGCAGCGGGAAGACCCTCAGCATGCTCGCCTTCGCCCTCAAGCACGCCGTCGAGCATGACCTTCGCCGCATCGTCATGGTCATCCCTTACCTCAGCATCATAGAGCAGACGGTCGGGGTGTATCGCACCGCGCTTGCGGCCGCGTGGAAGCCTGATGAGCTTCACCGCTACATCCTCGAGCATCACAGCCTCGCGGGCACGCGCGGTGCCGGTGGCGACGATGCCGGCGACGGTCGGGACGAGCGGGCCGCGTCACTCCGTCTGCTCACCGAAAACTGGGATGCCCCCATAGTTGTCACGACCAGCGTGCAGTTCCTTGAATCGCTGTTCGCCAACCGGCCCGGCGCATGTCGGAAGCTGCACCGGCTCGCCCGCAGCGTGATCCTCTTCGACGAAGTGCAGACACTCGGGGCGAGGCTCGCGGTGCCAACTCTCGCAACGCTCTCGCGATTGGCGGAGCGCCACGGTGCCAGCGTCCTGTTCTCAACCGCTACACAGCCCGCGTTCTCCCACCTTGATGAGACCGTGAAGCGGTTCGCCGCCGCAGGGTGGCAGCCGCGCGAAGTCGTACCTGCCGACCTGAACCTCTTCAAACGCGCCGAGCGCACCCGCGTCCTCTGGCCGGCTCGCGACGATGCGCCCGCCGACTGGCCCGAACTCGCCGACGGGCTGCTGGCCCACGAGCAGATCCTGTGCATCGTCAATCTCAAGCGCCACGCATGGGCGCTCCTGGACGCCCTCGGCGAGCACCCACACCTCTTCCACCTGTCCACGAATATGTGTCCCGCGCACCGGCAGAAGGTGCTTGACGAGGTCAGGCTTCGGCTGGATGAAGGAGTGCCATGCCGGCTTGTCTCAACCCAGTGTGTGGAGGCGGGGGTGGACGTGGACTTCCCAGTCGTCTGGCGCGCGTGGGGGCCCCTGGAGGNNCGACGGATGACGGCAAGTCCCCTTACCCCGACCCGGCCTACGCGCAGGCAGCGCAGGTAGCGCAGGCGCTGCTCAACGAGTTGGGACCCGACGGCCTCGACATCGGTGCCGCCGACGCTTTCGAGCGCTACTACCGGCGTATCTACTCCCTGCAGGACCCCGCCCGCTATGACTGCTTGAGGACCACCGACGATCTCATCCAGGCCATCTGTGAGCGCCATTTCCCGAATGTCTCTCAGAAGTACCGTGTCATCGATCAGGATGCCGTCAACGTCGTCGTTGCGTTCGATCCTGACGTGTTCGAGTCTCTGGCCTATCGCGCGCGGCAGGACGGCATCACACGTGACTGGGTTCAGGCCGCCCGCGCGCACACCATCGGCATCTTCCGCGCGCGAGAACACGACCCGATCTACACGCACTTGGAGCCGGTTCCGCTGCCCGGCGCCCAGGAGTTCGCCAACGACTGGTTCCTCTACATCACGCCGGAGCACTACACGAGATGGGGACTCAGGCCGCCGCAGGCTGACAGCGTGCTTCTGGCATGACAACTGACCCCTGAAGGGAGGTTGGATCTGCCGTATCACCGTGCGCACCACGCAGTACGTTGACGTGAAGGAGAGTGAAAACCATGCAGCCAAAAGACCAGGTTCTGGAGGTGTGGGGCGACTTCGCCTGCTTCACGCGTCCGGAACTGAAGGTCGAGCGTTTCAGCTACCCGCTCATCACGCCCTCTGCGGCTCGCGGCATCTACGATGCCATCTACTGCAAGCCCAGCCGCGACGGCACCCACTCGGAGTTCCGGTGGCAGGTCACCCGGATCGAGGTCCTCGCCCAACCAAGTTACATCGCCCTTCGGCGCAACGAGGTCAAAGACAAGGCGCCCTCCGACCGTATCATCCGCCAATGGATGTCGGGTGAGCGGGAGCCCGAGCCGATCTGGGCCGACGGCTCTGAGGACGCTGCCAAGGGGCGAACGCAACGCCAGACGATGGCGCTCAAGAACGTCCGCTACCGTCTGCATGCTGTTGTCTGCCCATGGCCGCAGTTCGCCGACCGCCTGCAGGCAATCGAGGCCCAGTTCCGCAGGCGCGCCGGCACCGGCAAGTGCATCTACCAGCCCTACTTCGGCTGCCGTGAGTTCCCCGCCTACTTCGAGCTGATCGAGCCCGGCGCGGATGTGCGGCCACCAATCGCTTGGGACGCCGACATCGGCCCCATGCTCTACGACGTTTTCGACCTCTCGCGGCCCGGCACGTGTGACGCCCCGGCCCGCGTGAGCCTCTTCGACGCGTCTGTCCGCGGCGGCGTGCTCGAGGTCCCCGACTTCCACAGCGATGCCGTCCTCAAGCCTGGCGGTGGTGCGAAGTGCTGAAGCAACTGCGTGACTATGCAGTCAAGTACCTTAACTCGGAGCCGGGCTTCATCCCCAAGCACGCCGCCTGGGCCCTGCAGTTTGCTCCCGACGGCCGCTTCCTTGGGGTGGTCTCGCTTGTGGTCGGTGATCAGAAGANNAGAAGAGCGACAGGGGGCGCCACTTCGCGAAGGTGCCCTCGCTTTCGTTCCCTGAGATGAAGGCCGCCGGGATTCCGAAGGCTCACCCATTACTCGACACAGCCGACCGACTGACCCTTCTGGAGGTGGCGCCGGACGACGACAAGGCCCGGCAGCGCTTCGACTTCCATCTGAACATGCTGCGTGATGCCGCGTCGCGTGTCCCCGAACTGGGGACCCTTGCGCAAGCTCTCGCGGACCCGGCGGTCCTGCAGGAGGTGCAGGCTGCTCTCACTGCAGCCGGAGCCAAGCCAAACGAGAACGTCACCTTTCAGATCGGCGACGACTTCCCGATCGAAGCAGAGCCCGTCCACGCCTGGTGGCGGGAGTTCCACGTGACGATCAAGCCCGCTGCCGGCGGTGACGAGATGCGTTGCTTCATCACGGGGCAGCTCGCTGTTCCCGCCCCCACGCATGACACCAAGATCAAGGGCCTGGCTTCGGTTGGGGGACGGGGCATGGGTGATGTGGTCGTGGGCTTCGACAAGGACGCATTCGAGTCCTACGGCCTCCAGCAGTCAGCGAACGCAGCCTGCTCCGAGGAAGCTGCAGCCGAGTACTGCTCTGGTCTGAACCACTTGATCGCCGCCCATTCACATCGGCTGGCAGGCGGTCTCGTTGCCCACTGGTACAGAGACCGTGTTGCCGATGTCGATGATGCAATGGCCTGGCTGTATGAAGGCGCTAGCGATGATGACGAGGTCAATGCACAGCGCCAGGCCCGCGAGTTGCTCGAGGCGATCCACGCGGGGCGGCGCCCCGACCTCGGCGATAACCGCTACTACGCCATCACCCTCTCCGGCAATTCGGGGCGCGTCGTCATGCGCGACTGGATGGAGGGGCGCTTCGAGGACCTCGTCTGCAACATCGCCACGTGGTTTGACGATCTCGAAATCGTCCATCGCGCCGGTGGTGACACTGCGCACCCGCCCAAGTTCCTCGCCGTACTTGGGGCCACCGTGCGACAGCTTGACGATCTCGTGCCTCCTCTGATCGCTGCCATGTGGCGCGCTGCCGTGCGCAACGAACCGATCCCGAGATCATCACTGGCACAGGCTCTGCTTCGTGTCAGGGCCGACATCATCGATGACCAGCCGGCTAACCATGCCCGAATGGGTCTGCTCAAAGCATACCATCTGCGCAAAGCCAGACAGAAAGGCGGAGAAGTGATGTCAGACCTCAAGCCCTATCTCAACGACGAACACCCGAGCGCAGCCTACCACTGCGGGCGTCTCATGGCGGTACTCGCCGGATTGCAGCATGCCGCCCTCGGCGATGTTGGTGCCGGCGTCGTCCAGCGCTACTACGCAGCCGCAAGCACCACGCCCGCCCTGGTGCTGGGTCGTCTCACCCGCACCGCCCAGTTCCACATCAACAAGCTCGACGGCGGCCTTGCGTACTGGTACGAGGGCAAACTGGCCGGAATCTGGGCGCGCCTGCGCGACGCGGTCCCCAGAACCCTCGACCTCGAGGACCAGAGTCTCTTCGCGCTCGGGTACTACCAACAGCTGGCTGATCTGCGCACCAAGAAATCCGATACCGAGACGTCTCAGGAGGGCAATGAAAATGGGTAACGCGATTACCAACCGCTATGAGTTCCTGTACCTGTTTGACTGCGAGAACGGCAACCCGAACGGCGATCCCGATGCCGGCAATGCGCCCCGCATCGATCCAGAAGACCTCCACGGGCTGGTCTCTGACGTCGCCATCAAGCGCCGAATCCGCAACTATGTCGAGGCTGCAGGCGGCAATCAGATGCCAAACGCCATCTTCGTCGAGCACGCCACAAACCTCAACCGTCCCATTATGCGCGCCCACGAGGAGCAGGCCACCGGCGTGGACCCCGCGGGGCAGAAGGCCACCAAGGCCAACGTCGAGGCCGCACGCCAGTGGATGTGCGCCAGCTTCTACGACGTGCGGGCATTCGGTGCCGTCATGAGCACCGGCCCCAATGCCGGACAGGTGCGTGGGCCCGTCCAGGTCGCGTTCTCGCGCTCTATCGACCCCGTTCTGCCGATGGACATTTCCATCACCCGCATGGCCGTCGCCGAGAACGTGAAGGGCGCCAAGACCAGCGACGACTTCCTCAAGTGGGAGATGGAGCAGCCGGAGGACAAGCTCCGCACCATGGGCCGCAAGTCGCTGATTCCCTACGGTCTCTACCTCGGGAAGGGCTTCATCAGCGCCCACCTCGCCAGAGGCACCGGCTTCTCCGAAGATGACCTCTCTCTCTTCTGGGAAGCTCTCCTGAAGATGTTCGAGCTGGACCGTTCTGCCAGCAAGGGCCTCATGTCCGTGCGCGAGCCGATCTTCGTCTTCAAGCACGTTGGGACAGATACTGACCAGGCACAGCGCGCTCGGCAGGCCGCCCTCGGCTGCGCCCCGGCCCACACTCTCTTCGACTTGGTTGAAGTCGCGAAGAAGGGCGGCGTCGAGAGTCCGCGGAGCTTCTCAGACTACACTGTCACCTTCAACCAGAGCCGGCTGCCCAGCGGGGTGCAGGCCGGATTCGTCGTCAGCGCCGATGGCGGCGGGGCGGAGGTGCTCTGGGATACGGCCCCGACCGGCGTGGAAGTCAAGTGAGCCGCAGACGCACGGCCACGGGAGGTGTCGATGGTGGCTTATGACGAGGATGACCTGCTGCCGATATCCGCTCTGCAGCATCTGGCCTTCTGCGAGCGCCAGTGTGCGCTCATCTACCTGGAGAACGCGTGGGCCGAGAACCGACTGACGGCCGAAGGCCGGCAGTTGCATGAGCGCACCCACGCGGAGAATGTCGAGTCGCGGGGCGACCTCCGCACCGTTCGCGGCCTGCGGCTGCAATCGCGCCGCCTCGGCCTCTCCGGCGTCGCCGACGTCGTCGAGTTCCACCGATGCCCCGAGTCACTCGGGGCCTCTGACGCCGGAGTCGACTTGCCCGGCATCACAGGCCGCTGGCAGGCGTATCCGGTCGAGTACAAGCGCGGCAAGCCCAAAGCCGACCTGTGCGACGAGGTCCAACTCTGTGCCCAGGCAATCTGCCTCGAGGAGATGCTGAGCGTCAGCATCGCGGAGGGCGCCCTCTACTACGGCCGCCCGCACCGCCGACACGAGGTGCAGTTCCTGACATACTTGAGAGACGCGACCGAGCGCTTGGCGCTTCGGCTGCATGAGATGGTAGCCGGCGGGCACACACCGCCCGCCGTCTACGGGAAAAAGTGCGAGAGCTGCTCGATGCTGGACATCTGCCTGCCGAAATCGGCCGGGGCGGGACGTAGCGCCCGCCGCTACTTGGCCGACGCCCTGTCGGACGCGTTGCGAGAGGACCCGAACCCGCATGAAACGGATGCTTAACACGCTCTACGTCACAACTCAGAACGCCTACCTCGCCCGCGATGGCGACACCGTCGCCGTGCGCGTGGACAAGGAGACACGCCTGCGGGTGCCACTCCTGACCCTCGACGGCATTGTCTGCATGGGGCGGGTCAGTTGCAGCCCCGCCCTGATGGCGACCTGCGGAGAGCGCGATGTCGCCATCACCTGGTTGACCGAGCACGGCCGCTTCCTCGGACGCTTCATCGGTCCGACCACCGGCAACGTGCTCCTGCGCCGCGCTCAGTACCGCCGCACCGATGACGAGGCTGCCGCGGCGGCCGTCGCGCGGCCGATCCTGCTTGCCAAGATAGCCAACAGCCGCACCGTGCTCCAGCGCGCGCTCAGGGATCACGGTGACGACGACTCCGGCCCTCCGCTTGCCGAGGCCGCCCGCCGTCTTGCGCTCATGGCTCGGGCAATGCCGGAAGATGCGTCCCTCGACATGCTGCGCGGCCTCGAGGGCGATGCCGCCCGCGAGTACTTCTCCGTGTTCGATTACTTGATCGTCGCGCAGAAGCCCGACTTCGCCTTCAATGGCCGTAATCGCCGGCCGCCTCTGGACCCGGTCAACGCGCTGCTGTCATTCCTCTACTCTGTGCTTGCGCATGACTGCGTGTCGGCACTCGAATCCGTTGGCCTTGACCCGCAGGTCGGCTTCCTCCACAGGGACCGGCCCGGACGCCCGAGTCTGGCTCTGGACGTGATGGAGGAACTGCGCCCCGTGCTCGCGGACCGCGTCGCTCTGTCGATCATCAATCGCAAGCAGGTGCAGCCGCAGGGGTTCAAGACCACTGAGAGCGGAGCCGTGGTGATGGATGACGACACCAGGAAGGCCCTGCTGGTCGCCTATCAGACGCGCAAGCAGGAGGAGCTTCAGCATCCCTTCCTGGATGAGAAAGTGCCG
>DPJP01000227.1:198-29457 GCA_003542955.1 Armatimonadota bacterium | reverse complement strand
CGGGCTGCTCATGTCAGGTGTTCTGAAGTTTACCTGCCACCGGCAGGACTTTCCGCGCAGAGCGCGAATGCGATGCGATGAGGATCTGCAGCAACCTGTCACCTGGCTCTGGGCACTGTGCATGTCGAGGAGGAATCAGGATGGGAGCCCGGCGTCGACGTAGCGGTGTGAACCCACGAATCGCTTTGGCCCTCGCCCTACTGATGGTCGTACAGATGGCCCTCACGGGCTGCGGCGGCACCTCCCACCACCCCGACGTGGGTGGCTCGGTGGCGCCGGCACAGGCCGTCTACGCCGGTGATATCAACGGCGACGGGTTGCCGGGCGTGGCCGACGCGATCGGGATCCTGCGCGTCGTTGTGGGCCTGAACCCGGCCAGTCGCGTTGCGGATGCCGATGGTGACGGGGTCACGGGCGTCAACGACGCGATTCTCCTGCTGCGATGCGTTGTCGGGCTGGCCGGCTGGCCGCTCGGCTTCACCGTCCAGGACAATGAGCTGACGGCTGCGGTCGGTGAGGCGGGCGAAGGCTGCATAGCGGTTTCCGGCGGAGGCAGCAGCGCGGCGTGGACGCAGAACGACGTCCTGTCAGTTCCGGCGGGCGCCGATGAGCTGTTCATCGGCTCCCTGAGCACACAGCTCAATGCCGACCTGCAGGGCGTGGAGATTACTCTCACCTCGCCGGGCGGCGCCCAGAGTGTCGTGTTGCGTGATGGGCAGGTGTTCTGCACGGGGTTCACCGAGCTGGATCTGGCAGACGCCCCAACAGACGCCGGCCTCGAGGGCTATTTCGATGCGCTCACGGCAGAGCTGCCGGCGAGTCCGACGGAGGATGACTACAGCGCCCTGTTGGACCGCATGCTCGGCGCCGACCCCGAAACCCCTGCGCCGGCGGTGCCAAACGGCCTGTTCCAGAGCATTGATGCCTACGAAAACGCCCTCGATGGTCACACGAACGCAATCGTGGCTGACAGAGACGGGCTGACGCCCTCCGACGGGCTCTTCGTCCTGGGGCCTGAGGCGGGCGACTGGACCGTGCAAGTCNNGGCGCCGGCGCCGGAGCCTTCTCGCTCATGGCCTGGGCAACGCCGGACGGCGCCGACCTTGCGACCACAGTCGACCACGTGGCGGAGGCGCTCAGCGGTGATGTTGGCGCCACACAGAGCGGTGTCTCGACCGCTGCATGTGAGGGATGCGATCCGGGTTGCCCGAACCTGATCAACGACTACCGGTACCCCCCGCCCAACACCGCGGCGTTCTACCGCTCATTTGCGCTACAGGCCGTGTATGACGCGGTCGTGTGGCTTCTGCTCCGGGGCATCTTCACCAAGGTGATCGGCAAGCTCATCGACCTCGGGAAGGCGCTGCCCCTGCAGAATATCATCTCGCAGGACAAGCTGAAGACGCTCTCTATCTTCACGTGCGCAAGCATCTACAGGGAGGTTCTGCGGCACAGTGAGTTGGCGGCCAAGGCTTTCTGGCGGTTCGCCTACACAGTGGGTTCGCCCGACAACTACAACCGGATCTGCTACATCGGGCTTTCCACGGGGCTGCTGTCCTGGACCTGGGAGCCCAAGATCGACATTGCGGCAGGGGCGAGCCAGACGCTCAATCTGTGTGCCGGTAATGCCATGAAGGATGTCATCCCCAGGGAGTTCTGGGGGCGGTGGGCGCCGGGCCAGCCGCGCCGCGCGGCCGCATGGGAGGTCGACCCGGCAGTCGGCGTGGCAACTCTGCGCGCTGCCGGCGACCAGAGCGAGAGCTGTGAGATCGAGGCATACGAGGATCCGTTGATGAGGGCGGCGACGATGACCGTTGTCATCGCCGACCAGCCGGCCAAAGCCGTCTGGCCGGTGAAGGTGCTCGGATCATACTGGTTGTCAGGCTCCGACAGCGCAATTTCGGCCATTCAGGTTGATGACAACCTTGACGTGTTCCGCAACGGGAAGAAGATTGTCGACACCGGCACGGGACTCTCGGGGGCAAAGGGCCCATTCCAGATTGGAGCGTCACCCGGCGATGTACTGCGGTTCGAGGTGCGTGACACGTACGGGCATTGCGCCTCCATGGGCGCGGTCTACCTGCTGAGCGCCGGCGGCGGTCAGTCCACGTTGGCAACGGCCGGCTTCAATGACGGCTGCGGGCATGGAGGGGGTAACCGTGGGGTGGTGTTCACCGACACCTTCACCATCCCATTCTAGCCGACGCATGACGGGGTCTCGGGCCGTGCCACGCTGAAGCGGCTATGCGAGCCGCCGCGGCGGCTCGCTCAGGCACGCAAATTGCGGCCGGCTCCGCGGCGGCTCAGAGACCACGGGAGCGGATTGGGGCACTTCCATGGCCAGCTACAAGGTCGCGCTACTCAAGCACAACAACTTCGACTATGTGCTCATCGTCGTGGCGCCTGCCTTCGCAAACAAGAATCCCCAGCAGCAGCAGCTTGACACCGTCGTGCTGCAGCGCTGCGCACGCAGAGCGGGGATGAAAGGCATCGTCGTGCCGGTGTGGGACGCCGGCGGCGGCAGGATGGGCTTTCTGGCCGAGCCGGTGCATCACAAATTCCTGCAGACTTTCAATACTGCATTTCTCGAGTCACATATCACCTCGACACTGAGCTGCTACTTCCGGTAGTGCGTCCGTTCAGCCGTTCTGCTGCGGCTCCACCGTCCACGCGTCATTGGTCATCGCCACGCCGAGCAGCTCCGTCTGCATGCTCCGGGCCTCTCCCGTCGCCTGGTCGATGATCTCCGCGCTCCAGAGAACCTCAAACAGATGTGGGACGACCTCCGGCGCCGTGGCCACGTGCGTGCCGAAGACCGAAACAAGGTATGTCCGCTCGTCGAGCAGCGCAGCAGCCATCCAGAAGCAGAACTCGTCATCCTCGTTCGGCCGCTGCCCCTGCATCACCACCAGCCCCGCGGCGCCGAGGTCAAGCTCCAGCTTCTGCTCAAAGTCCGGCAGCCGCTGAGCGATGAAGAGCCTGACGCCGAGCTTCGCCCCGTCAACGAGGCTCTCGATGTCCTGCATGCGGCCGTCGCGGGTGCCGCCGATGAACAGCGCACCGTCGGGGCAGCGCGAGGCGTCGGTGATCGTTCCCCAGTCTGCGTCGGAGCCGGCCGGGCCGGCAGCGATGAGTGAGTTGCTACCCGTCTCGAGTTGGGTCGTCCGCCAGTCGGCCGGGAAGAATGCCGAGATGAAGCCCATCTCGCTGATGTAGGGCGCGCGTTTCGCCGACGACAGACACAGGGATGTGGGCAGAAGCAACTCGGTGCGCCACCGCCCCACGAGTTCGCCCTTCTGGCCATCGTCAAGCCTCGCCCAGTCCTCCTGGAGCTCTGTCCAGCGGTTGGGCTGGTCGAGGATAGCCATCTGCAACTCCCGGTCGAAGTCGACGAACTGCCGCGTCACAACCTCGAGGACCTCCTGTCGCCGCGCCGGCTCCGTGACCCACTCTCGACCCCACGCCTGCGTGCGGATGAAGTCAGTCATGTCGAAGTACGCATCCACGCACTGGTTGAAGCTCTGAGCGGCCATGGCGGCAGGTATGCTGATGCACAGCAGCGCGGCAAGCGCAACAAACGGCATGATGCGCGTCATTGTGGGGCCCTCCTCGATGGGACTGCACAGGTGGACGATCATCCCATTAGACGAGCCCGGAGCACGGGTAGTTGCAGATGATTCGGGGACTGTCAGAAGTCCGTGGTGGCCGCATCGAGGTGACGCAGGTGGCAGATGTCATTGAGGCATTCGACAACCCAGCGGCCCGCGGTCAGGCTCAGGCGGTTGATGCAGGCGGTGTCCTGCTTGATCTGCCAGAAAGCCGATGTACCCAGGCCCAGTACCCGGCAGAGCAGCACCTTGTTGATGACACGGTGCGCCACGACTACGAGAGCACCCGACTCATCTGTGGCAACCAGACGCTGCAGCGCGGAGAAGGCTCTCTCCGTGGCCTCATCGAGCGTCTCGCCGCGCGGGAAGCGGAGCAGATGGGGCGCGCTCTCCCAGGTGGCGAACAGCTCTGGATAGCGATCCCTCACGGCCGGGACGGTCATCCCCTGCCATTGCCCGAAGTCCAGGTCCGTGAAGGCATCGTCGGTCTCGATCCGGAGGCCGAGGCTCTCCGCCAAGGGCGCGGTCGTCTCCACCGCACGGAGCAGCGGGCTGCAGACGACTCGCGCGATTGCCTCGGCGGCCAGAGCATCGCGGAGCGCCTCGGCCTGCCGCCGGCCGGTTTCATCCAGCGGCAGGTCCATGCGTCCGCGGAAGACTTGCTCCCTGTTCCAGGCGGTCTGCCCATGGCGGATGAGGATGACCTGTCTCGGCGCCATCTCGCGTGTGCTCATGGCCGTACTCCTGCGGGATCGGGACGTCAGCCCTGTGGCGGCAGTTGCGGACTGCTCTTCATCGACAGACTGATGCGGTTACGCTCGAGGTCGACCGACAGCACGGTGACACTCACCTGCTGCTGCACGTGCACGACATCGGCTGGGTTCTTGACGAAGCGGTCTGAGAGCTGGCTGATGTGCACCAGCCCGTCCTGGTGGACGCCGATGTCAACGAAGGCGCCGAAGGCAGTGACGTTGGTCACAATCCCGGGCAGCTTCATCCCCGGCTTGACGTCCTCGATGGCGTTGACGCCCTCGGTGAAGCTGAATGGCTCGCACTGCTCGCGCGGATCGCGACCGGGCTTCTCAAGCTCCTGCNNGCATGATGTCGGTCAGAGTCGGCATCCCGACCTGCTCGGTGACGTAGTCGCCGAGGCGAATACGGGTGCGCACGGCCGAGTCGCGCATGAGTTCCCTCACACTGCACCCGGCGTCATTGGCCATCCGCTCGACGATCGAGTAGCTCTCCGGGTGTACGGCGCTGGCATCCAGTGGGTTCTCGGCTTCCCGTATGCGGAGGAAGCCCGCGGCCTGCTCGTACGCCTTGGGGCCAAGGCGCTTGACATCGAGCAACTGCTTCCTGGAGGTGAACGGTCCGTTCTCGTTGCGGTGCTCGACAGTGTTGGCGGCGAGCGCTTCGCTGAGGCCCGACACGTAGGCCAGCAGCTGCTTGCTCGCGGTGTTGACATCAACCCCCACGGCGTTGACGCAACTGATCACAATATCGTCGAGGGTCTCGCGCAGGCGCTTCTGGTCGACGTCATGCTGGTACTGACCCACGCCGATCGACTTGGGGNNCCAGCTCCGCGAGCGGGTCCATGAGCCGCCTGCCGATCGAGACAGAGCCGCGCACGGTGACATCGTGCTCCGGGAACTCCGCCCTGGCGACCTCGGAGGCGGAGTAGACCGAGGCCCCGCTCTCGTTGACCATGATGACCGGGATGGCCCGGCCGAAGTCGAGCTTGCGCACGAAGGCCTCGGTCTCGCGCCCGCCGGTGCCGTTGCCGACGGCGATGACCTCGACCTGGAAGCGCTCGCACAGGGCGATGATGGTGGCAGCCGCCTCCTGCTCCCGACGCGCTGACTGGCCCAGGTAGACGGTATCGTTGTGCAGCAGCTTGCCGCTCGAGTCCAGGCAGACGATCTTGCAGCCGGTCCGGAATCCCGGATCAATCGCCATCACCGGCTTCTCACCGAGCGGGGCGGCCATCAGCAGTTCGCGGAGGTTGGATGCGAAGACGCCGATTGCCTCCTCATCGGCGCGCAGCTTGCTCTCGTTACGCATCTCCGTCTCCATCGCCGGTCCGAGCAGGCGGCGGTAGCCGTCCTCGGCCGCCATGCGCACGTGTTCCGACGCCTCGCCTGAGCCGGCGACGAACGCGCCAACGAGGATGTCCATTGCCGTCTGCTCGTCGATGGCAACACTCAGCGCGAGGAAGCCCTCCCGCTCGCCGCGCCGCATGGCCAGGATGCGGTGGGATGGCGCCTCCGCCAGCGGCTCACGCCAGTCGAAGTAGTCGCGGTACTTGGCGCCCTCCTGCTCCATATCCCGGATGACCGTACTGGCGATGATTGCCTTCTTCGCGTATGCCCCGCGCATCCGCCCCCTGACCTGCTCATCTTCGCTGATCGTCTCGGCGATGATGTCGCGGGCGCCGGCCAGCGCATCCTCGACCGTCTCGACGCCGCTATCGGGGGCGACATAGCTCTCCGCGGCGGCCATGATGTCGGCGCCGTCCTGGCTGAGAATGAGGTCGGCCAGCGGCTGCAGCCCACGCTCCCGCGCGATCGTTGCACGTGTGCGGCGCTTGGGGCGGTACGGGAGGTAGATATCCTCGAGTACGGTCATCGAGGGGGCTTCGACTATCTTCTGGTGAAGCTCGTCGGTGAGCAGTTCGCGCTCGCGAAGCGACTTGAGGATCGCCTCGCGGCGCTCGTCGAGTTCCTGCAGTTGCTTGAGCCGGTCGCGGATCGCCGTGATGGCGACCTCGTCGAGCCCGCCGGTGGCCTCCTTGCGGTAGCGGGCGATAAAGGGGACGGTTCCGCCCTCCGCGAGCAGACCCGCGGTGGCGTCGACGGCCCCGGGGGAGATGCTGATCTCCGTTGCGATGGTCTGGATATGCTGCTGCGTCATCGGTTCACCTGCAATCTGATGGGGCGCGCAGGGGGGCAGACCCGGTAGCACCCGTGATAGGGAGCCCATTATAGCGACAACCGGCGCACAGAGAAAGGGTCAGGCCCCGGTTCGGCGAATAGTGGCACCATGGCGCCACTCAGATGGGGAATAGTCGGGTGTGGGGATATCGCCCACAAGTCGGTCGCGCCGATTCTCGCGGCGGACCGCAACAGCGAACTCGTCGCCTTCTTCTCGCACAGCATGCAGAGGGCGGAGTACATGCGTGAGACGTTCGGAGCGACGCAGGCCTGCGACAGCCTCGAGGCCCTGCTCGGCAACGAACGCATCGAGGCAGTCTACATCGCATCTCCCGTGCACAGGCACTGCCCCGAGACGCTTGCCGCACTCGCTGCCGGAAAGCATGTCATCTGTGAGAAGCCGATGGCGCTGAGCGCCGCCGAGTGCGCCCGGATGGTCGATGCGGCGGTCGAGCACGACGTCCATCTTCGCGTCGCGTACTATCGGCGCTTCTGGCCGAAGAGCCGCATGATGAAGCGCCTGATCTCTGAAGGGGCGATCGGCAGGCCGCTCTCTGCGCGCATCCGCCTGGCCTCTCGCTTCGACCCGGAGCGTGACGACCCCAAGTACTGGCGGGTTGGGCTCGCGACCGGTGGAGGCGGGGCGCTCCAGGATGTCGGCAGCCACCGCATCGACATCATGTGCTTTCTGCTGGGGCGCCCGCGACGGGTCGTCGGCGCGGCCGCGACTCTGTCGATGTCCTACGAGGCGCCGGACACGGAGACGCTCATCTGTGAGTTCGACTCAGGCGTCCAGATGGTCTGCGAGACCTGCTGGAACATCCCGCAGGCCGTCGACGAGTTCGAGGTGCGCGGAACTGATGGCACGCTGCTGGCGACGCCGTTCGACGGGCCCAGCCTGGTGCTCGACAGGTACACCGAGCGTGAGGTGTTCGACACCCCATCGCCGCCGACGCTGAGGCATCAGGGCATGCTCGAGGACTTCTCGGAGGCTGTTTCGGAGGGCCGCGCGCCCGGTTTCAGCGCTCTGGATGGTCTGCTCACCACCGCCATCATCGACGCGGCGTACAGGAGCAACGCCTCCGGTCGCTGGGAAGAGACTGCGTCCGGGGCGTTACGGACCTGACCACTGGGGCTTCTCATCGCCGTTGTACCCGAGCAGTCGGCACATCATCTCGGTGCCGACGTCCTGCGGGTCCGCGGGGTCGACCAGGCCGCCTGCGAGGATCATCGCGCGTACCACAATCGCCTCGGCCACCTGTCGGATCAGGTCCTCATCGCCACCCCTGAGGATGGCGGCCCACATCGCGCGGATCTCCGGCGCGGTCAGGTTGAGGTGGAGGATGCGATCCCGCGGGAGCGACGGTCGCGCCGAGAGAGCACGCTGCATGGCGGCCCTGGCGTCGGCGGGCATTGCGCCCGTGATCTGGCTGAGGAGGAACAACTGCTCGAGGTCTGACTGCGATTCCGCACGTTCCGTGGCGGTGAGTACCGCCGCGGGCGACGGGGAGTCGAACCTGGCAAGCCTGTAGACGACGGGCATCTCAAGCGCCGCGAAGACCTCCAACAGCGGGTCCATGGATGCGTCTACGACGTTCTCGATGAAGTCGGGGGTGCGGCGGCTCATGTCCATGAGTTCGATGGTCGGGTTGTGCCTGTCGTACTTCCTGAGCACCTCCTCATCGAGTCCGCGCGATGCATCGATGATCTCGTCTCCGCGGGCCCTGTAGGTCGCCATGCGCGAGAGCGGGTCGGATGCTATGTAGCGGACGGCCGTGGCGCCCGTCTGTCTCATCACCGCGGAGACGTGCTCGATCAGCGTCCGGGGGCCCGCGGCCGTATCGAATGGCAACTGGTCGGCGACAATCTCGAAGAGCTCGTCATTCTCGAGTGCCGCGAGCTTCAGCAGCGTGTTGTGCTGATGGGCGACAGCAGCGAAACTGCCGGGATTGAGGATCAGAGCCCTGCGGATGCCGGTCAGAATGACCTGCTCGACGATGTCGGTGAGGTCGATGCCCGGGTCGTCTCCCGATTGACCGCCCCGCAACTCGCTCGGGTGGCGATCACAGTCGATGATGCCCCTGAAGAAGCGCCCCCAGGTGGGGATCAGGCCGGGTACCGCCCGCCGCATGAGAACTCTGCGCCAGTACAGGTCGACGGTGCCGAGGTCCTCGTCGAGCACTGAGACCTGCTCGCCGGGCACCCAGAGAACGCCGCGGGCCTCGATCTCGGGGCGCTGCACCTGAAGCGGGATCACCATCAGCGGCGGTGGAATCTCCGGATATCTGCCCCGCAGGAACGCGGCGTACTGGACCTCGCCGGCGCCGGCCCGGTGCCACGGCGGCGACATCGTGTTGATCTGCCGCCCGTCCCAGAACACCGGGAACTGCAGAAAGTCGCCGTAGAGCCGCAGCAGACCGATCAGCTTCCCCGAGTCGCTCACGTACCTGTGCCCCGGCCCGAAGCGGATGCTGACGATCGTGCCGGGCGTGGACAGCGTCCCGGGCCCGACGCTGTACTCGTCCCCACCAGCGTAACAGAGCCGACACGGTCTCGAACCGCCGACACAGGAGCGCGACTCGACGGTGAGCTCCTCCCCGAAGGGCAGAAGATGGAGCAGGAGCGCGGCGCTTGCCAACCGGTACTCATCCATCGAGCGCGGGTCACGCCGACCGAACGCGGCGAATGCCTTGGCCCCAACCAACTCGGTGGCCGACTCGATACACTGCGCCAGGTCGTCGGCTGTAAGCCCGACGCCGTCGTCGCGCACCACCAGCAACTGCTCCTCCGCGGAGAACTCGACATGGATGCCGAGGCCCAACTCCGAGGCCGACACTCCGTCGCGCAGTCCCATCTCTGCTCGCAGCGCATTGCCTACGGTGGCCAGGCGCAGCAGGCAGCGCAGGCCCAGGTCGGGATCAGACTGGTACGCGTGGCGGACCAGCCCCGTTATGGCGCCCAGGGGTACGCGAGTTGAGACTGTGCGCGTCTCATCCATTGCCGTTCTCCGGCGGCAGCGCGCCGATCCACCACTCCCACAGCCGGTGCAGCATGGAGTAGCGGAACTCGGTGGCCGCCTGCGCGAGTTGGTTCCAGACCCATGACGGGGCGCGGTCATCGGCAAGCTGATTCTGTGGCCGCCATGACGTCACCGCATCAGCTCCCCAGACATCCAGATGCACAACACACGGAGCCTCCTCAAGCGTCAACGCGTGGCGCCAGTACTCGCACACCGTCTGCCAACGGGGCAGGCGCGTGACGTCGATATCCGGGTCGCTCCTGAGCACGACCAGGCATCGTCTCGCCGCATCGAGGTCCTCGAGCAGGTAGCAGCCCCCCGGCCAGGGGGCGTCGCCGCCGACCTCCGGTCTGGCATCGACGACGCGGATGCCCGCTGCCTGCAGGCCACCGCGCAGGATGGCGGCGGGGGTCACTCCCCGCGGGAATTGGTTGATGGTGCCATCGCGGTCCAGTATCTGCCGGAAGTGAAACCGCAAGAGTGCCCGCACGGTCTGTGCAGCACCCGAGGCGATATCGCGCTCCAGCAGCCGGATGTACTCGAGATCATCGGCGCCGGCGACGCGCTCGGTGGCGGCCGACGGCGGCCAGTGACGAATATCGAATACGACTCTGCTGTAGGGGCTGGGAGGCTCTGCCGCGATGTCGGGCTCGCCACGGTGGAGCATCGCGGCCTCGAGCGGCCGGGGGTCGTCATGCCTCTGGATGTAGAACCACGGCGTCTGTCCTTGCGATCTGAACAGACTGATCGGGCCGACACGCGGCTGATAGGTGATCTGCTGAACGACAGTCCGGTTCCGCTTCAGGATCGAGACCCAGTAGATGCCTGGTGGCCCCGGGGGCAGTGAGCCGGCCTCGCCGTGGGCAGGCGACGGCAGCATGCTGAGCACTCTGTCCAGTTGGTCGGCAATTGCGGACGAAACAGTATAGGTAGGGGGGCGCCGGCGCAGGTCGTCCTGAAGCAGGCGGTCCTGCACGTCTCTGGCCCGGCGGATGCGATGAAGATGCTCATCGGCGATTCCCACCAGCCGGTTGTGCACCTGGGCCAGCGTCATGGGCACCGTCTCGGCGAGCTCCCAGGCCTCCGACGTCTCGAGCACCTCCCGCGCCGCAGCGACCGATTCCGCCGCCGCGAGAACACCCTCGATGCCGGGGTCACCCGCCGCGACCCTGGGCGGGTCGATGCCGGCGCGCACGTGGATCACCGGGGCCAGCACGTCGGGCGTGGTGGCCCGCCCGCCATCCCTTATTCCCGTGCGCGCCCGTGCGGCGGCATCCAGAACGTCGTAGCCGGCGCCGAGCGAACCGTAGAAGCGTTCGGTGAAGGGGATGATGCAACTGCGAAAGCCGGGCTGGCCCTGGTAACAGATGACCGCGGGTATCGGCAACGCCTCCATCAGCGTCCGAGCCAGGTCGCAGCAGCCCTCCCGCTTGACCGCGCCGCTGAGCACAATAAGCTGCAGCTCCGCCCAGCCGCCCGCGGCGAGCGCGGAGATCAACTGCTCCGGCGCCAGTCCCCCATCCTGAAGCTCGATGGCCCCGTTCGCGTCGCACTGAACCATCAGGTGGAGCGCGTGGATGTTGTCATCGCAGAGACGGCGCAGCAGTTGTCGAACCCGTTCGGCGGTCAGGGCATACTCAAGACCCGCGATGCTCAACGTCGGCAGACCCCGTCGTGCAATGGCGTCATACTCGGCAGTGGCCTCGCGGCCGCCGGGGAGCAACTGCCTGGGAATGAGCGAGACCGCCTGGAGGCGCCAGCAGCCGACCAGGGGTTGGTAGCGGCTCACTGCTACCTGCCGGCTCATGGCCGGCTCGGGCACCTCGCGGTAGACGGCCGGGTTTACCATGCGATGCCCCGGGGTCGCCTCGAGCGGAAGATCGATCAGGCCGCCGGAGCCCGGCGTGCGCAAAACCCATGCCACGGGCGGCGGGGCGTACGGTGCGTTCTCGAGTGCATCATAGTAGGCTGCCGCGGCCTCGGTGTTGTCGCCAAACAGCCACCCGGCGAAGATGTCCTCGGCGGCATCGACCGGCATCAGAGGCGAGCGCGAGAGGAGTTCATCGAGGTCGAGATCGAGCGTCCTCACGCCGAGGTCGATATCCTGCTCACCAAGACGCATGACGATGCGCGCGCTGAGCGGGACGAGGCCCTCGGCGCCGCGGGAGGCATCTGCATCGGCGATCACTGTGAACCTGACGGTTTGTTCCATCGTCGCAGACTGGCGCGTGGTGTGCAGGCGAAGCCGCCCGCTGGTGCATGTGCTGGTTCATTCCCCGCGGGGGCGCCGCTCTCCTGTTCCGCGGACCGAGTTTATTGGCAGGAGCGGCCCGAGTCGGTTATAATCGAGTACCCCACAGCGCGGCAGTCGAGACGTCGGGGTGCCGGGAACACCGCAATCAGTCAGGAAGGACCCCTCAGCAATGCAAAGGCCGTATTTCCTGGGTATTGACGTCGCGTCCGTCAGTGTGGACGTGGCCGTCATTGATGCAGAGACTCTCGAAGTACTTGACGCCGAGTATGTCCGCCATAACGGGCGCCCGATGCAGGTGGCGACGGAGGCAATCCGCGCGAGCCTGGACAAGCATGGGCCCGCGGACCTCAAGGGCCTGTCGGCTACCGGGTCCGGGGGACGTGTCGTGGCCGAGGTGCTGGGCGTGGGATTCGTCAACGAGGTGGTCGCGCAGGCGGCCGCCACGATGAAGCTCTACCCGCGGGCGAACACGATCATCGAGATCGGCGGCGATGACTCGAAGCTGATCACCCTCAAGGCGACTGACGCCGAGGGCAAGCGCGAGATCGCCGACTTTGCCATGAACACGCTCTGTGCGGCGGGGACGGGCTCGTTCCTCGACAAGCAGGCATCGAGGTTGTCCCTGAGCATCGAGCAGTTCGGCGACCTGGGCGCGCAGGTGGACGATCCGCCGCGCGTGGCCGGCCGCTGCAGTGTGTTCGCCAAGTCAGACATGATCCATCTGCAGCAGAAGGGCACGCCGACGCGGGCCATCGTCGCCGGCGTGTGCCATGCGCTGGTACGCAACTTCCGCTCGACCGTGGCGGCCGCTACGGAACTCCAGCCGCCGATCTCCTTCCAGGGCGGTGTGGCAGCCAACGCCGGCATCGTCAAGGCCGTCGCGAAAGTGCTGGGGCTGGAAGGCGACGAACTGATTGTGCCCGAGCACTTCGGCTGCATGGGCGCCATCGGCGCGGTGCTGAAGGTCGTCGAGACGGGCGAGATGCGGATGCCGGAGCTGGGCAGACTCGAAGAGCTTGCCGTCTACGAGGATGTTGCCGGGGAGGTTCCCCTGGAGCCCTTGTCCCTCGAGAAGTCCACTATCATGGATTCGGAGATCGTGAGACCCCAACCGGCCCCCGGCGAGAGGATACCCGCCTATCTCGGCATCGACGTCGGCTCGATCTCAACGAATCTGGTCGTGATCGACTCAGAGGGCCGGATGATATCGAAGGTCTACCTGATGACCGGCGGCGAGCCGATCAATGCCGTGCGCGACGGGCTGAAGATCATCGGCGACGACGTCGGCGACATTGTCGACATCCGCGGCGTCTGCACGACGGGCTCGGGTCGCTACCTCATCGGCGACTTCGTTGGCGCGGACGTGGTCAAGAATGAGATCACCGCCCATGCGCGCGGGGCGCTGGCCACCGACCCGGAGGTCGACACGATCTTTGAGATCGGCGGGCAGGACTCGAAGTACGTGAGCCTGCACAACGGGCATGTCGTGGACTTCACGATGAACAAGGTGTGCGCCGCGGGCACGGGCTCCTTCCTCGAGGAGCAGGCCGAGAAGCTCGGCATCAGCATCAAGGAGGAGTTCGCGCGGTTGGCCCTGGCCTCGCAGACCCCGCGCGATCTTGGCGAGCGCTGCACGGTGTTCATGGAGACGGAGATGGTCAAGCACCAGCAGGCCGGGGCGACCACCGGCGAGCTCGTCAGCGGCCTGGCCTACTCGATCGTCAAGAACTACCTCAACCAGGTCGTGGCCAAGAAGCCCGTCGGCAACCGCATCTTCTTCCAGGGCGGCACGGCATTCAACGACGCAGTGGTGGCGGCCTTCGAGAAGGTGACCGGCAAGCCGATCATCGTGCCGCCGCATAAGGAGGTCCTGGGAGCCTACGGGTGCGCGATCATCGCGCTCGAGGAGGACGCGGGCGAAGGGAGCAACTTCGGCGGCTTCGACCTGTCCGAGCGCGGCTACGAGGTCGAGACATTCATCTGCAAGGACTGCTCCAACGACTGCGAGATCAACAAGGTGACCATCGAGGGGCGCGATCCGCTCTACTACGGCAGCCGTTGCGGCAAGTTCGATGTCGACAAGACCAAGAAGAAGCCCAAGAGCGAACTACCGGACCTGTTCAGGGAGCGGGAGAAGCTGCTGATGGGCTCCTACGAGCCGACGCGGCAACCGCGGGAGAACGCTCCACGCGTGGGCGTCCCCCGCGCCATGCTGTTCCATGACCTCTACCCGTACTTCCACGCGCTGCTGAGCGAGCTGGGTTGCGAGATCGTGCTGTCCGACAAGACGAACAAGACGATCATCCACGAGGGCGCCGAGCGCTCCGTGGCCGAAACCTGCTTCCCGATCAAGGTCGCGCTGGGGCACATCTACAACCTCGTGCGGGACAAACAGATCGACTACATCTTCCTGCCCAGCGTCATCAACATGGAGAAGAAGGCGGAGGGGATGACAGACAGCTTCGTCTGTCCGTACTCCCAATCGCTCCCGTACACCTCCCGTGCGGCGGTCGACTACGACGCCTGGGGCGTGAAGGTGCTCGATCCGCATGTGTACTTCCAGTATGGGCATGCGCATCGGAAGAAGGCCTTCGCGGCAATGGCGAAGGAGCTGGGGGCTTCGAGCGCCGAACTCGACCGGGCGGTACGTGCCGCCGAGGTCGCTGTGAAACGGTTCCAGGAGGAGTGCCGCAAGCGTGGCAGACAGGCGCTGGCGGAGCTGGGGGATGACCAGTACGCGCTCGTGATCGTCAGCCGCGCATACAACGGCTGCGACCCCGGCGCGAACCTGCAACTGCCCGGCAAGCTTCGTGATATGGGCGTGCTGCCTATCCCGATGGACTTTCTGCCGCTCGATGACGTGCGGCTCTCTGAAGACTGGTGGAACATGTACTGGGGGTACGGGCAGAACATCCTGGCGTCGGCCGAGGTCATCGCCGGTGACAGGCGGCTCTACCCGGTCTATATCACCAACTTCGGCTGCGGCCCGGACTCATTCATCACGCAGTTCTTCCAGGAGCGGACCGGCGGCAAGCCGTGCCTGGTCATCGAGGTCGACGAGCACTCGGCCGACGCCGGCATGATCACCCGCTGCGAGGCGTTCATCGACAGCATCGAGTCCACCCGCGGCGGGCAGTACCAGCCCGGGCGGCCCTTCAGGCCGCTTCAGTACGAGCGCGACCAGGAGCGCACCATGCTCATCCCGAACATGAGCATCCACGCGTACGCGCTCAAAGGCGCATTCGCAGGCTGCGGTGTGCGCGCCGAGGTGATGGATGAGCCCGATGAGGAGACACTCCTGCACGGGCGGAGATGGACGTCGGGAAAGGAGTGCTTCCCGGCGGTTGTGACAACCGGCGATATGGTCAAGTACGCACTTCGCGAGGACTTTGACCGCAACAAGTTCGCATTCTTCATGGGCGGATCGGGCGGACCGTGTCGCTTCGGGCAGTACAACGCCCTGCAACGGATGGTACTCGACGACCTCGGCTTCGAGGATGTCCCAATCTACGCCCCCAACCAGGCCAGCAAGTTCTTCGGCGATACGGCGCTGGTCGGCAAGAAGTTCCTCCTGTACGGCTGGCGCGGCATGGTGGCGCTGGACATGCTCTACAAGGCGCGCCTGGAGGTCAAGCCCTACGAAATCACGCCGGGGCAGACAGTCGCGGTCATGAACGAGTACCGTGACCGTATCACCGACGCCCTGTCGCGCGAGGCCGACCTGCTGCCGGTGCTGCGAGATGCGGCCGAGGCATTCGCCGCGATCCCCGTCGATCGCAGTGAGCGCAAGCCGATCATCGGCGTTACGGGCGAGTTCTACGTGCGCTTCAACGGCTTCTCGAACCAGAATGTCATCGAGCAGATCGAGGACCTCGGAGGAGTCGTCTGGATCGCTCCGGTATTCGAGTGGTTCCTCTACAGGAACTTCCGGCGTGACATGCGGGCGAAGCTGGATAGCGCCTGGCTGCTGCGGCTCAAGAACAGCATGATGGACCGCATCATGCGCAAAGACGAGCACGCCTTCACGCATGCCTTCGATGAGTTGCTGGAGAACGCCGTCGAGCCCTCGAGCGCGGAGGTGCTCGAGATGGCCGCCCCCTATATCCACTGCAGCTTCGAGGGGGAGGGCGTCATGACCATCGGCAAAGCCGTCGACTTCGCCCGACGCGGTCTCGCCGGCATCGTGACGATCATGCCGTTTACCTGCATGCCGGGCACCGTCTCGCACGCGATCATGCGGCGGGTCAAGGAGGACTTCGGCGGCATCCCGACGCTCAACATGGTCTACGACGGCAGCGAGCAGGCCACGGCGGTCACGCGCCTCGAGGCATTCATGTACTCGGCGCGGGAGTTCGTGCGCANNGGCGGGGGACCTGCTCGGCCACAGCCGATTGCCTCGAACTGAGGCGCCGCCACGGTCAGGGGCCGATGGGATCGGCCGAGGCATGGGACGAAAAGATGAAGCCGGAGGCCACTTGAAGGCCTCCGGCTTCGCAGCATGGAGAGGGTACACAGCTTTGTTGTACAGCGCGCATGGTGACCTCTGGGTATCACCGAGTCCAGTTTACCCGGCGGAGGCCCCGCCGAAACGGCTTCTCCGGCCGCCTCACCTGCGCTTCTTGATGGCCGCCCTGTAGAGCTTCTCGTACCGCTGCGCCGACGCCGTCCAGGAGTAGTCGGAGGCGAAGGCGTTGTCCATCAGCCGCTGCCACAACTGCTTATCCGCATAAGCCGCGAGCGCCTCGCCCACGGCTCGCTTGAGCGCGGCGGTCGAGTACTCCTCGAAGTCGAAGCCGTTGGCCTTCTCACCCGTGGCGCGGATTGTGTCGGCCAGTCCGCCGGTGCGGCGCACGATCGGGATAGTCCCGTATGCCAGCGCAATCATCTGCCCCAGCCCGCACGGCTCATAGTGAGAGGGCATCAGGAACATGTCCGAGCCCGCATAGACCATGCGGGCCAGGGTGTTGGAGAACTGCAGTTTCGCGGCCACATTGCCCATCGTCGCACTCGCGCGGGTGAAGACGGCCTCGAGATGTGGGTCGCCCGTGCCCAGCAGCACGAGCTGGAAGCCGCCGACGTCATCGAGCATGTCTGCGACCAGGTCGAGGCCCTTCTGCGCGTCCAGGCGCGTCACCATGCCGATGACGGGAATGCTCGGGTCGACGCGCAGGCCGAACTCCGCCTGCAGGGCCGCTTTGCAGGTTGCCTTGCCGGCCCGGTCCTTCGCGCTGTAGTTGGCGGCGATAGCATCATCGGTCTCGGGGCACCAGGTGCTGTAGTCGATGCCGTTGACGATCCCCCAGACATCCTTGCCGCGCGAGACCAGCAGCTCAGAGAGCGTGCCGCCCATCGCCGGGTCCTTGAGTTCCTCGGCATAGCGCTCGCTGACTGTGTTGATCATATCCGAGAAGATCAGCCCCACGCGCGCGAGGTTGATCTGGCCGTCCGGGCATGCGTCGGCGACGCGCGCATCACCCAGGTCGAGCCCGACGGCGCCCAGAAAGTCAGCGGGGAATGTGCCCTGGTACGAGCCGCCCAGGTTATGTCCCGTGAAGACCGTCGAGTAGGGGAGGTCCCACAGCCGGGTATAGGCGGCGAGCAGGGATGTGTGCCAGTCATTCAGATGGATCACATCCGCGTCGAACTCGAGCGCCTCGATGGTTGCGAGGGTTGCGCGGCAGAAGAACGCCAGGCGCTCGACGTTGTCCGGGTATGACCCCCCGGCGGGTCCATAGACGCCCTCGCGGTCGAAGTAGTCGTTGTGCTCGATCATGTAGACGGGCACATCGCTGCCGGGGAGCGTGGTCATGTCAACGCCGCAGCCGGTCGTCCAGGTGGGCATACGGACGTCAACACCCTCCACAACACGCTCCATCGGGCCGGCCTTCTGCGCCGCGATGCGGTACTTGGGCATGACGACGCGGATGTCGATTCCAAGTTCGGCAAGTGCCTTCGGCAGGCTGCCTGCAACATCGGCCAATCCACCGACCTTCGCGAAAGGGTCAACCTCGGCGGATGCGAGTATCGCTCTGAGCTTCATTGGGTATCCCTTCCCAGGTGTTCATTCGTTGAGCACGATGCGACTGGGTACAACGGTGATGCCGCCGTCGGTGACGATGAAGCGTCGATGGTCCTTCTCGGCGTCCTCCCCGATGACGGTATTGGCGGGGATGCGGACGCCCTCGGCGACCAGCGCCCTGCGGACGCGGGCGCCGGGCTCGACAACGACATCATCCATGAGCACCGACTCGTCGACGACGGCGCCGTGCACCTTCACACCGGGTGAGAGCACCGAGCGGGTGATCTGAGCATCGATACTGACGCAGCCGGGTGAGAGGATCACATCCCTGACACAGCACTGATCCGGGTGCTCGCCGCAAATTCGCGCGACGGCCGTCACCGGCCGGTAGGTGTAGATGGGCCAGGTGCGATCGTCCAGCGACAGCGCCGGCGATCCGCTCAACAGCGCCATGTGCGCCTCCCAGTAGGCCGCGAGAGTCCCGATGTCACGCCAGTAGTCGGGCTGCCCGGCGCCCGCGGCCACGAACTGGTAGGCATACACCGGTTCTCCGGCGGCGACCATGGCCGGGATGATATCCTTCCCGAAATCGTGGGATGTGTTCCGCCGTGCATCGGCCGACAACTGCGACACCAGCGCCTCGGTATTCCACACATACACGGCCATGTTGGACAGCGAACGAGTCTCATCGCCCGGCATCGGTGGTGGGTCCTCGGGCTTCTCCACAAACTGATTGACGCGGCCATCGGGCCCGGTGTTCAGGACGCCCAGTTGCGTGCATTGCTGCCTGGGCAACGGCAGGCACGCGATTGTGAGCGCCGCGCCCGTCTCCCGGTGCTGCTCGAGCATCAGTGAGTAGTCCATCTTGTAGGCGTGGTCGCCGGAGAGCAGAACGACTTCCTCCGGCCGTTCCTGCTGCAGGAAGTAGATATTCTGGAAGACCGCGTCGGCGGTGCCCGCGTACCATCGCTGCGCGAAGACGCGCTGGGGCGGGATCAGCTCGACCACTTCGCCCAGATCGTCGCTGAACAGAGGCACCCATCCCTGGCGGATGTGACGGTTGAGCGAGCCAGACGCGTACTGGGTGAGGATGTAGATGCGACGGATCCCCGAGTTGATGCAGTTGCTCAGGGTGAAGTCAATCATACGGAAGCAGCCGCCAAAGCGCACGGCGGGCTTGGCCATGGTGTTCGTCAGTGGCGCGAGCCGCTGCCCCTGCCCTCCAGCCAGCACGATGGCAAGCGGCCGCGAATCGTCGATTCGCACCGGGGTCATTGTCTCACCTTGGGCCATTCGACGCCTACCGCTCCTCCGGCGGCCGCGGGCCGGCCTCCGCGGCGCGCTTCTGAAGCGCGCAAGCGATGTGCTCCTTCAGCCCGGACAGGTCGGAGGACTTCACGACATACGCATCGGCGGCCCACGTCATGAAGTTGTCCTTGTAGCTGGAGTAGGCCGTGTTGAGGACAACGGGTATCTGGCCGTTGATGTCCAGAATGCGCCCGAGCGTCTCGATTCCGTCCATCCCCGGCATGGCGATGTCGAGCACGACCAGGTCGACGCCGCCCTCCTCTACCGCCTTGATGGCATCCTGTCCGCAGTTGGCCTGGATGATCTCATAGCCCTCGTACCGCAACTCCTCGGAGTAGAGCAGGCGCTGGTTGTCATCGTCATCGACGATCAGCACCACAGGCATGAGTTCGGCCTCCCTTCGCACTGCTGTTGTCGGTGACGGCATCTTCAGCAAGCCCGGCGGCCCGGAGTTGCCCGTAGTCGGTTGGGAAGACCAGTGTGAATGTCGTGCCCTCGTCAACCCTGCTTGTGACCAGCATCTCGGCCCCGTGGTCGTGGATGATCTTCTTGCTCAGCGCCAGCCCCAGCCCCATGCCCGTCGGCTTTGTCGTGAAGAACGTTTTGAACACAGCGTCCATGTTCTCCGGCGGAATGCCGCAGCCGGTGTCCGTCACTTCGATGGTCACCTCACCGGCTGCTCCGGCGCGCGCGCTGATGCGCACCCAGCCGCCGTCGGGCATCGCGTCGATGGCATTGCGCATCAGGTTGTCGAGGACCTGGTATACCTGGGCCCTGTCGATGTAGACGGCGGGCAGGTCGTCAGCGCAGTCTACACCTACTTCTACATTGCTCCTGTCGAGTCCCCCAAGAATCCGCTCGATGCAGTCCTGAACGGTCTCGGACACGCTGCACCACTCAAAGCGCGGTACGCCGGGCCTCGAGAATGCGAGCAGCCCGTTGACGATCTTCTCCAGCCGCATGACTTCATCGTAGATGATCTTGCCGTTGCGCGTCACCTTGGCCGGATCATCCGCCTGGCGGACCATGAGGTTGGCAAAGCCGCCGATGGTGCTGAGCGGATTGCGGATCTCGTGGGCGATGCTGGCCACAACCCGGCCCATGCCCGCCAGCTTTTNNGATTGCGGATCTCGTGGGCCACAATGGCGGCCATCTCGCCGACTGCGGCAAGGCTCTCCGCGCGCAGCGAGCGCTCCTGCGCCGCCTCCAGCTCCCTGTAAGCCTCCTCGAGTTCCTCGGCCCGGCGCTGCTCCTGCTCGTAGGCCCTCGCCCGGTCGATGGCAAGCGCCGCGTGGTTGGCAAGCGATGTGAAGAGCTGGACGTCCGAGCGGCTGATCGGATGGCGGCTGATGAAGTTGTCGGCGTAGGCGACACCGATGCGAGTATCTGAGATAAACAACGGGGCGACCACGAACTCCTCCGCCTGCAGATACTGGCGGAATGAGTCCGGGACGCGGGAGTCGTTGTAGGCATTGACCACGTGCTGGGTCTGCCGGGTCTCGAGTGCGAGCATCGGCAGCTTCTCGACGTCGTCAAGCGATACCTCGAGCTTCGCCACCAGCCTGTAGAACGAACTCTGCTCCGGCGGCGGCAGGTGGTCGTAGTCGTCGAGGAAGTCACCGATCGTGGTGTGACTGGTATCCACCTCGGCCCATATATGGCCGGCCTCGGAGGGGCTTGTGGGGCCGACGGCCATCTCGGTATGGAGCATCCCCGTCGTCTCATCGGCCAGCATGAGAAACGCCCGGTTGAACCCGAGGCCGACGGCGCCGCCCGCGGTCATGCCGGTGAGGATGGCATGGAGCAGCCTCGGCAGCTTGAGCATCCCGAGCATCGCCCGCGCAAGCTGTTGGAGGACGGAGCGCTCATAGAGCTGCCGGTGACGCTCCGTCACGTCCTCGATCGTCAGCATCGCCAGCGGCTCGCCGCATGCCCCGGTGAGCGGGTCCATCCGGATGTTCAGGGTGCGCTCACCATGGTCGGGCGTCGCGTGCCGGTAGCCTGACCACTGCACGCGCTCCCCGGTGTCGACTGTCGACCGGATGGCCGAGAGCAGGCCCGCATCCTCGAGCAGACTGGTCGGGAACAGGTCGGTCACGCTGCGTCCGCTGACCTCCTCGACCGTCAGACCGCGCTGCCCGCAGTAGGCGGGGTTGGCGTAGAGCACTCGCAGAGCCGAATCGACGACCATCAGGCGCACCGGCAGAGCCGCCAGCGCGTTCTCATAGAAGGCCCTCTGCCTGCCGTACTCCTCCAGCAGCGCCGCGGCCCTGGATATCTCCGTGTTCTCAGTGTCGTTGCCGGCGGTCATGGTCCTCCCACATCGCTATCCATCCCCTGCCCCCTGCGCCTCCGCGTCCTCTCGCAGGAACCCCGCCGCCTGTTCCGGCGAGACCGGGTTGATGTAGAACCCCGTACCCCACTCGAAGCCGGCGACCTTCGTCAACCGCGGGATCAGCTCGATATGCCAATGGTAGTCGTACTCGATCGTGCCCCAGTACTCCGGATGGCCGGGCTTGGGCAGGGTGCTCGGAGATGTCTGCAGCATCAGGTTGTAGGCGGGATCGTCGAGAATGGTGCGGTACCTGGCCAGGATGTCTGCCAGGATGTCGGCGAGCGACTGCCTCTGCTCCGGGCTCATCAGCACGAAGTCGTGCTGGTGCTGAAGCGGGAAGATGTTGACCTCGAAGGGAAAACGTGCGGCGAATACCGAGAGCACCACAAAGTGCTCGTTGCGGCAGACCACGCGCTCCGGCATCGCCATCTCCTGCTCGATGAGGTCACAGAAGATGCAGCGTTCCTTGCGATGGTAATGCTCGCGGGCGGCGCGCAGCTTCTCGCTCACGAACTTCGGCACAATCGGCAGTGCAATGATCTGCGAATGCGGGTGTGCCAGCGATGCTCCCGCCGCGGACCCGTAGTTGCGGAAGATGATGATATGGCGGAAGCGCTTGTCACTACGCAGGTCGACGACGCGGTCGACGAAGGTATCGAGTACCTTGACGAGGTGCTCCCTGGGCAGTTCGCAGAAGACGGCGCGATGGTCGGGTGTCTCGATAACGACCTCGTGCGCGCCGATGCCGCCCATCTTGTCAAGCAGACCGATGCCGGAGCGCTGCAGATCGCCCTCGATCGCGAGGGCGGCGAACTTGTTCGGCACCACGCGGACGTCCCATCCCGCGGTGTTGGGCTCGCGCCCGGGCCCACAGACCGCGCAGATCTCCGGCGGCGTCATGTGCTCGTTATCCCCGCAGAAGGGGCAACTCTGGCTGGTGTCGGGCGGGGCATCGCTCTTGAAGTCCGTAGGGCGTCTGCCGCGCTCGGCGGCTATGATTACCCAGTGGTCGAGAATCGGGTCCTTGCGTAGTTCAGACATGAACAGACCTCCGTTAGCCGGCTCCACAACATGGCGAGCGGTGTACGCATGTACTGCAATGATAATGCCCAGACAGCGTTGACGTAAAGATTCGTTGTCGCCGGCCTCGGCCCGCCGGGGCGCGCGAACCGCGAGTCGGCTTGACTTGCCCCTGGGCACGGACTATACTGCAGATTGGCATAGAGGACGCCGTGTGCGGTGCCGCCGGCGTTGTACCTGTGCTGTTGCGCCTTGAGCAACGACTCTGCGCCAAACCAAGTAGGTGGACAGATGCGGCAACGCAGGTGGCTCGTCATTGCCTCCGNNNNTGTCCTGCAGCGCGGACCCCTGGCCCAGCCCCCGCCCCCCGGCGACACCAGCGCGGGCGGGCCGCCCGCCGACATGCCGGCCGACCCCAGCATGATGGGGCCCGGCATGGGCCCCGACATGGGCATGGGTGGCGCCCCCGCCGGCGGTGGCGGGGCAGGCCTCGAGTGGACAGTCACTCCGTCCCCAGAAGACAAGTCGATGACCTACCAGGAGTTCTGCAACCGCACGGGCGCCTCCCCGAACGTCCCCAAGCAGTTCACCGTGGATGACAACGGAGAGGACATCCTTGCCACCAAGAACTCCTGGTCGCAGTTGCAGCGGGTCTACGCCGGCGGCGCCGTCGGCGTCGCCGCGGAGGGCGTTCAGCCCGGCCGCGTCGGCAAGCGACTGGTTGACGAGGCCGTGCGTCATAGCGCGTATGACATGCAAGTGGCGATGGCCCTTGGCAAGCTCTATCTCGATGCCGCCAATGGCTTCACCTTCAAAGTCGGCTACCCCACCACCAACGGCAACTACCGCATGAACGGGCTCAGCACCTCCCAGATCGGCCCCAGCGCCATGTCGATCCTGGTCGTCATGCAGGTGCGCCCCAACTTCCAGAAGAGCTACGGTCAGAAGGTCTATGACAGGCTGAAGAAGTTCGACTGCCTGGGCTATGGGCGGTCGGAGGGCGGCGGCGTGACAACCACATCGATGCCCTTTGTGGTGCATACGTACAAGAAGGGCTACTACCAGCCACACAAGCTCAATCTGACCCCGCTGGCAACGCCGGTATGGGCGCTGCTGTGGGCCATGAACGAGATCGAGTTGAACATCAAGGACCGGGCGGGCGAAGTCATCTACACGACGCGGCAGCCCGCCGGCCAGGGACCGACCATTCTCTCGGAGATTCTCAACCCGCCGCAGTTGTATTACAACCCCAAGTGGAAGCTCCTGATTCCGCCTGAGGACCTCCGCTTCGACGGCGGAAGGCTGAACCTCAACGGTACACGCGGTTGGGCCTACATGTTCACCGTCGACCTGCCGCCGAGCGTCGCGCTCCAGATGCACTCGGCCACCGCCCGCCTCATCGGCGCCGACGAGCAGACGCTCGAGGCCCGTGTCCGCGAGACGGCCGGCGCCTCCACGCCGGCAGCGGGTGCCGGTCAGGCGGGGCCCGGCGGAATGCCCGGTGAGCCGGGAATGCCCGGTGAGCCCGGGATGCCGGGTGGACCCGGCCCCGGCGCGCCGGCCGAGGCAATGCCCGGCGGCGTACCCCCGCCACCAATGTAGAGCAAGACAATCCAGAGGAACCCAGGGCCCACCGCACGTCCGGTGGGCCTTGTCGATTGAGCGGAGGCCACTCTCCTGAGCAACTCTCCGCTGAGCGGAAGCACTCTCCGCGACAGGCAGGTGCGGCAGCCGGTGCTCGACAGCAGTCTCTCCCACAGCGCGCGCACGCTTGTCGGCGCAACCCGGCCGCGGCCGGCGCATGCGTTCGCGGGCGCAACCGTGCTGCTTGTCCTCGCCGCGGCCGCGCATTCGCAGGGCCTGCAGGTCGAGGCGTCAAACACTGGCGCGGAGGCTGAGCGCCCACAGGGCATCTGCATCGCCGAGACGCTGGTGGAACTCGGGCAGGCGATCACCAGGCTGTCTCGCCTCGACCCCGCCGCGGATATCACCTGCACCGTCGCCGGCGCCACGCGCTACGCCGCCGACCCGCCGCTCGAGCAGCCCCAGTCGCTGCTCTTCGACAAGCAGACCTCCGGGCAAGGCGTCTTCGGCGCCCCCGACACGCCCCTGATCATCGCCATGGAGTTCGTCTCACGCCAGCGCATCCAGTGCATCCAACTGCTCTACGCCGGGCAATGGGCCGCGCCGGGCCTGCCCGCCGTGCGGGTCGAGGTCACCGAGGACGGGACTGAGGCACGACTCGTCGGCACAATGCCGGCCATGTCGGCGGAACCGGCGGCCCGGCCGATCATCCAGCAGGTCAACTTCCCCGACGGCAACGGCAACCGGGACGGACAGTGGCGGCGGGTGCGGCTGAGCATTCCGGGGCTCCCGCCGGAACTGGGCCTCGTCGAGATCCGTGTGATCGGCTATGACGAGGGCTTGCGGGGGATCGGCACCGGCCTGAACCAGATCGCGCGCGATCCGGCGGCGATCTCCGTCGGCAACATCTCCAATATCGCCGTCGCGGTGCGCTCGCGGCGGCTTTCGGCCTCCAAGAGCATCGAGCAGCACGAGGCCGTGCACAGGCTCAGTCGCGTTATCTCCCTGCTCTCGGGTGTGTACTTCGAGTTGCTCATCGACACCCCGGCGCAGGGCGAGCAACCGGCCGAGGGGCGCCTGCGTATCGACAACGCCTCGAACAAGCCGCTGGATGCGAGCATCATCAAGCTGCGCCTGCCGCCCGGCTGGCGGGCCGCGCCGGCCAAACACGATCTCTCCCCCGTCGCGGCAGGGCAGTGCATCTTCCTCCCGACGAGCATCTACCCGGCGAACACTGAAGAGCTGCCCACCGTGTGCCTCTACGGCGGCTATGACGGCGAGCCGCTCTTCCTGATGGCCGATACCGTGGGGGTGTTTGCGAGGTAGGGGACTGCCACCTCTCGCGCCCTCGGTTTCGGCCGGGAACCACATCTCTGCACCGCGAGAGGTCGCTGTCCCCGAGTCCGCACAATGCAGTCCCCGTTGCCCAAACCGTTTGTCACCCCGCCCGTAGAGGGCTATAATGGGGCGGCGAGACAGACGTCCCCCGCCTCCAGAGCCCATGCAGCAGGATGTAGAGGAGAAACGCACCATGCAGCTTGACGACCGAACCCTCCCCGTATCCACGAGCGATGACGCCCAACTGCGGGAGTTCATGGACCAGAACGGTGTCGGCCTGACGGTATCCGAGGCCCGCAAGATAGCCGACTTCCTCGGCCGTGACCCGACCTTCACCGAGATGCACATCTTCAATGTCGAATGGTCGGAGCACTGCTCATACAAGAGCTCCAAGCAGGTGCTCAAGAAGTACCTGCACACCACCGGACCCAACGTCATGCTGGGGCCGGAGGAGGATGCCGGCATCGTCTTCTTCACCGAGTTCGCAGGGAAGCGCTACGGCATCGTGATGGCCCATGAGAGCCATAACCACCCGTCACAGGTGCTCCCGCGCGAGGGCGCCGCGACCGGCATCGGCGGCATCGTCAGGGATGTTGACTGCATGGGCGCGCGCGTCATCGCCACCGGCGACCCGCTACGGTTCGGCAACCCGCTGGGCGAGAATGCCGAGCGGACCAAGTGGATCGTCGACGGCGTGGTCGAGGGCATCTGGCAGTACGGCAATGCCCTCGGAGTGCCGAACCTGGCCGGCGACGTCTACTTCGCGGACTCATTCGATGACAACTGCCTGGTCAATGTCGTCGCTCTGGGCGTGGTTGCCGAGGATGAGATCATCCACAGCGCCGTGCCGGCGGAGGCGGCCGATGAGCCGTATGTGATGATCCTCGTCGGCAAGCCGACCGACGACTCGGGCTTCGGCGGCAGCGCCTTCGCCTCGAAGATCATCGACGAGGGGGACGCGGCCGAGAACCGCGGCGCGGTCCAGGTTGATGACCCGTTCCTCAAGAACGTGCTGGCGATGCGCAAGGCCAACGAGGCCGTGCGCGTGGCGGCGCGCGAGCAGGGCATCGCCATCGGCATCAAGGATATCGGCGGCGGCGGCATCGCCTGCGGCACTTCCGAGCTGCCACAGGCCGGCGGCTTCGGGATAGCCATCGACCTCGACGCCGTCCACGTAGCGCTGCCACAGATGCTGCCGGAGACGATCACGTGCGCGGAAACCCAGGAGCGCTACCTGCTTGCGGTGCCGGAGCACTTCGCCGACACCGTGCTGCGCATCTACAATGATGACTGGGACTTGCCGAATGTCTATGAGGGCGCGCGGGCGAGCGTCATCGGCCGCATCACGACCGAGAAGCGGTACGTACTCAGATACCAGGGCAAGATAGTGGCCGATTGCCCGATTGACGAGGTCACGGCGGGCATCCTCTACGACCGCACCGCCGAGCCGTACGAATACGAGGGCTCCGAGCCGGAGTTTGCAGTGCCCGATATCCGGGATGCGCTGCTGAAGGTGCTCGCGGACCCCAACATCTGCTCGCGGGCCTACATCTTCAGGGCCTACGATTGTGAGGTCCAGGGCCACGCGGTGATCCGGCCCGGCGAGGCGGGCGCCGGTGTGATGGTACCGCTCGACGGCTGCGACGCGGCGATGGCGCTGTCGGTTGACGGCAATCCGTTCTACGGCGATATCTCGCCCTACTGGGGCGGCGCCAACGCCGTCGCCGAGGCGATGCGCAATGTGGCCTGCGTCGGCGCGGTGCCGCAGGCGCTCACCGACTGCCTGAACTTCGGCAATCCCGAGAAGCCGAATGCCTTCTGGGAGTTCGATGATGCGGTGCGCGGGCTGTCCGATGCGGCCAGGAACATCTGGCTGAAGGGATATGACAACCAGCCCGTGCCGATCATCTCGGGGAACGTATCACTGTACAACGAGTCGGCAACCGGCAGTTCGGTATCGCCCTCGGCGATCATCGCCTGCGTGGGCACAATGCCCGACTACTCGCAGGCCGTCACCATGCAGTTGAAGGCCGCCGGCGACGAGCTCTACCTGATCGGCCCGCGGCGGGATGAACTCGGCGGCAGCGCCTACTACCGGGCGATGGGGCAGGGCCTGGGCGCCAATGTGCCGCAGGCGGACTTCGAGCTCCACCGGAAGATGATCTACGCCATCACGGATGCCATCCAGGCCGGCCACATCGCTGCCTGCACCGACATCGCCGACGGCGGGCTGGCAACGGCGGTGGCCGAGATGATGCTGGGCAGCTACGCGCGGGGGCAGCTCGGCGCGCGCCTCGAACTCAGCGGCCTCACCGCGGGCCTGCGCGTGGACAAGTGGCTGTTCTCCGAGACCGGTGGCTTCGTCTTCGAGGTGAAAGCGGGCCATGAGCAGGCCGTCGCACAGATCATGGACGACTGCGGCGTCGAACTCACGCGCATCGGGCAGGTCGTCGACGATGCCGGGCTGAGCATCACGGCCGACGGCGTCGATGTGCGTGTCGCGACAGCCGACATGCGCGCGGCCTGGGCCGACAGCCTGGCGCAGATACTGGGCTGAGCACGCCCCGCCCGGCGGCCGACCGGACAGCGCATTACAAACACAGAGCGCGGCACCCTTGCAGACAGGATGCCGCGCTCTTGCGTTCTCCGGCAATCGCATGACACGTGCGGCGCTACGGACCGGTCTTCGGCGTCGCGAAGATGATCACCCCACCGAGGACGAAGGCCACTGCGCAGACGATCGTCGAGTCGAAGCCGAACAGGTAGTCGTCAAACCAGCCGAGGAAATGGTTCCCCAGTATGTAGACGACAGACCCGACCACCATCCCAAACCCAATGTAACGCACAGGCGTCACCTCACCGCATCATAGGCGCCGATCCAGGACCATTATACTTCGAGCCGCACCACTTCGCCCGTCTGATGGGACTTGATGGCCGCCTCGATGACCTCCTGGGCCTGCAGCGCGTCGGCGCCGGAGGCGTCGATATCCTCGGGCGCCGCACCCTCCGCGAGCTGCTCGCAGAAGCGGTGGATGCGCATCCTGAAGGTGTCACCGAAGCCCGTCAGTCCACCGAAGATCGAGTTGTGGATATTCGTGACCTCTTCGGAGTCATGCAGCCACAGGGTAAGGTCCTCGTAGACGTTGTCGAGCACAAAGCGCCCCTTGGTGCCGGCAACCTCGCAGCGCTCCATCGGGTGACGCGTGGTCATGTCGTAGCTGCCCGTCAGATGCCCGACGATGCCGTTTCGGAACTTCATGTTGATCGAGGCGTTCGACCAGCACGTGCGGCCCTCGGAGCGCTTCAGGAAGGCCTGTACGTACTCGATTGAGCCACAGAAGAAGCGCATGACATCGATCGAGTGCGGATGCAGCGCGCGCAGGTGGAAGAACTCGTCATCGCGCGGATTGGCGATCCACAGCGCCATGTTGATGAAGTTGATCTCACCGAGCCGCCCGGCCTCCGCCCACTCCTTCGCCTTGAACGTCGGCGGCGTGAAGCGGTGGTTGAGGTTGACGCCGAAGCAGAGGCCCTTCTCGCGGCCCTTCGCGACCATCTCGCGCGCCTGTTCGATGTTGTTGCTGATCGGCTTCTCGCACAGTACATGGAGGCCCGCCTCGAAGGCGGCCATCGTGGGCGCGTAATGGTCCGAGCCGTTCTCCACGCCTCCGGTCGACACGTCGCAGATGTCGAGTTGCTCGGCCTCGAACATCTCGTTCATGTCGTAGTACGCCTTAACCCCCAGGCGCGCGGCGGCCTGATCGGCCAGCTCCTGCACCTTGTCACACACCGCAACCAGCTCCGCATGCTGGCTGCTGACATAGCAGTCCGCGTGCTGATTCCC
>DPJP01000227.1:0-170 GCA_003542955.1 Armatimonadota bacterium | reverse complement strand
TCTCATCCCGACTACGCCGACCTTGAGCATGTCGATCTCCTTCCGCATATTGGGAGCACATCACCTGATGTGCAGAGTGGCCACTCCCGCCGACACCCCGTTCGCCACGGGGATGGCAGGTTCCTTCAGCCGAGGCAGAGCGCCGTGAGGCCCCTCCCCGCAGTTGCCTT
>DPJP01000088.1 GCA_003542955.1 Armatimonadota bacterium | reverse complement strand
TGCATCAACGCGGACTTCCTGAAGGGGATGGGCGCGGTTGATGAGCGATTCCTGATGATCCTGGACATAGACAAGGTACTGTCGACCGAGGAGTTGTTGCTGGTGACGGGCGTGGCCGATGCGGCCGCGGGACAGGAGCCGACGGGAAGCGGGAGCGACCAGGCCGAGAATGATACGGAGGCCTGAGCCGAGGGGAGACCGAGCCGCTTTTCCCGATACACTACGGTACCGATACAGACTGGACGGGTGGAGAGATGGCCGCAGAGAGAGTGGGATCAGTCGATCAGGGCCCGAGCATGTCAGACAAGGAGTTCCGACTGCTTTCGGAGCTGGTCTACGCCGAGTGTGGGATCAAGCTGGAGCCGGGCAAGAAGATCATGCTTGCCGGCCGGTTGAGCAAACGGCTGCGGGCGCTCGGCCTCAGCAGCTTCAGGGAGTACCACGACTATGTGACAAGCCCCGAGGGGCGCGCCTCGGAACTCGGCAACATGATAGATCGTGTCAGCACCAACAAGACGGAGTTCTTCAGGGAGCGGCACCACTTCGATGTGCTCGTCGATGAGACGATCCCCTCACTGGTCGGCCCGGATGGACCATGCCGGGACGGCCATCTGAACGTCTGGAGCGCAGCGTGCTCGACGGGCGAGGAGCCGTACACGCTGGCGATGGTGCTCGCGGACGCCAGGGACAAGTGGCCGCGGCTCAACGCCTCGATCATGGCGACTGACATCAACCGCGAGGTGCTGCAGCACGCGATCAGGGCGGTGTACTCGAAGACGATCGTGCAGCCGGTTCCGGCGCACATGCGGACGCGCTATCTGCTCAGAGGCAAGGGTGAGAAGGACGGCTATTACCGGGTCGTGCCGGAACTGCGGAAGATGGTGACGTTCCGCCACACGAACCTGATCAGCGGCGACTACCCCTTCAGTTGCACGATGGACGTGGTGTTCTGCCGCAACGTTATTATCTACTTCGACAGGCCGACGCAGACCGAGTTGTTCCGTCGCATCTACGCGAAGATGTCGCCTGGGGCATATCTGTTCCTGGGGCATGCCGAGAGCCTCCAGGGCATCGAGCACAAATTCGAGTGGACGGCGCCGACGATCTATCGCAGGCCGGTAGGGGCGGAGAGGTCGTGATGGTGGTGGAGGCCGAGGTGGCCAGGAGTTCGTGCTTCCTGATGCCGAAGGACTACGTGGTGACGGGCAAGCCGATGATCGTCTCGACGGTGCTCGGCTCGTGTGTTGCGGTGTGCCTGTTTTCCGCGATGCCGCAGGCGGCCGCGATGTGCCACTGCGTTCTGCCGTGGCGGACGCCGGGCAGTGGCCCGGACCCGGTGGGCTACTACGTCGACGAGACGGTGCAACACATGGTGGCGATGATGCGCAAGCGGGGCGCGGTCGCCGGGTGCACACGGGCTGTGCTCGTCGGAGGCTCGAACATGCATGAAGGGCCGTGGATCGGCCCGCGCGGTGACAGCGTCGGAGCACTGAACGTCCGCACGGCGAGAGAGACCCTGGGCGCCGCCGGTCTGTCGCTGGTGGCCGAGCACGTGGGGGGGCCGACAGGGCGGAAGGTTCGTTTCGACACGCTGACATTTGACATTACCGTACGACTGGTCTCGGCCGGTGAGGAAATCGTGCTGCCAACGGCTCCGGCACGTCGCAGCGCTTGAGGTGTGGTCATGCCCAAAGAGAAGGTCAAGGTAATGATCGTCGACGACTCAGCGGTCGTCCGGCAGGTGCTCGGGGAGGTGCTCCTGAGCGACCCGGACATACAGGTCATCGCGACGGCGCCGGACCCGATCATTGCGGCGGAGAAGCTGCGGACCGAGGTCCCGGACGTCATCACGCTGGATGTTGAGATGCCGCGGATGGACGGCATCACCTTTCTGCGGAAGCTGATGAGCCAGCACCCGATTCCGGTAGTCATGTGTTCGAGCCTGACCGAGGAAGGGGCGCTGACGACGCTCAAGGCGCTGGAGTACGGTGCGGTGGACATCATCCAGAAGCCCCGGATGGGTGCTGCGCATTTCATCGAGGACGCGCGGGTGCGCATCTGTGACGCGGTCAAGGCGGCAGCGCGCGCGCGTGTGCAGCGGATCAGTTCAGGCACCACCGCGCATCTGCCGAGCCGTCTGCAGCCGCCGCCGAAGAAGCTGACCGCCGATGTGATGATGCCGGCGCCGACGCCGGGCGCGCGGGCGATGGCGCGGACGACGGAGCGGGTGGTGCTGATCGGAGCGTCCACGGGAGGGACCGAGGCACTGCGCGACGTGCTCGTGTCGCTGCCCTCGGACGCGCCGGGTACGGTGATAGTCCAGCACATGCCGGAGAAGTTCACGGCAGCGTTCGCGGAGCGGCTGAACGGTCTGTGCGCGGTCGAGGTCAAGGAGGCCGAGCGCAACGACAGTGTGGTTCGCGGGCGGGTGCTGATCGCGCCCGGCAACAAGCACACACTGCTGCAGCGTAGCGGCGCGCGGTATTACGTTGACGTGAAGGACGGGCCGCTGGTCAGCAGGCACAGGCCCTCGGTG
>DPJP01000073.1 GCA_003542955.1 Armatimonadota bacterium | reverse complement strand
TCATTCGCGTCATTCGCGGTTTGTTGTTGTCCCGCCGGGCGCCTCGGCCTCACGGGCTATGCACGCGGTAGCAGGTCCAATTGCCGGAGGCCCACTCCCGCTCGAGGCGATTCGGCGCCGTAGCGGCCCTCCAACCGCCCTCCTGACCGATCAGCAGCAGTACGTCGCCCGGCCTCAGACGCTTGGCCACCTCGACATCCGGCCTCTCGTGTGGGAGGACCGTGCAGTATCTCGTCTGGTCGGCATAGAGCGCAATCGCAAACCCCGGCCAGCCGACGATCGTCGCATGCATGCCCGGGCGCATCGTGTTGGCCAGGCGCTGCGCCACGCGCTGCTCTTCGGTGGCCGAGTGCGCGAAGGCGACATGCCCCCGGAAAACATCGGTCGCGGTCGCCGGCAACACGCCACCCAGCGGCCGCACGGCGATCAGCAGCACGATGGTTGCGACCGTCAGCACCAGGGTGCCGACCAGCGGACTGCGGTGCTCTTTCGGCTCAGCGGGGGCGTGCAGGTACCGCGCGGCGACGCCCATTGCCAGCACCGGCCCCACTGCCAGGGCGGTCACGGCGAGGGTCCCCAGCGAGGCCCAGACGATCTCGCTCCCACCGGGTTGCCTGAAGAGCGTCGGCCAGAGCATCGGCAGCGCCACCGCCGTCGCAAAGAGCAGCGCCGCCGCCGCCCCGCCCCGCCACGGCCCGAACGGCCGCAGTTCGTGGTAGGCCAGCACGTAGCAGAATGGGAAGACCAGCAGTGGCAGTGTCAGCACGGCCGCCTGCCATGCGTCGGTCGAGTGTGCCGCGCCGCCGCCCAGCCCCCTCACGAAGTGCCAAGGATCGCCCATGATCAGCCAGTTCGCGCCGATCCACAGCCCCCCGAAGTAGATCACCGGCAGCAGGAACGTGATCAGCAGCCCCTCGACACGGCTGTAGCCGCCTTCTCTGCCCATACCGCTGCGGATGCCGATGTACACCGCCGCGGCCGCGACCAGGAACACCGCCTCATAACGCGCAAGACAGGCGACCGCGCAGTAGAGCGAGCACCCGATCAGGTCGCGCAGCCGCCCGTGATCGCCCCAGGCGGCAAGGCTCTTCGCTATCCCGATGACCGCCACGAGCAGCAGCACCAGCGGAGACCCCATCGCCGCATAGCTGAGCGTCACCGGGTGTAATATCACAATCAGCACGATGGGGATGCGCAGCCAGCGCGGTAGCCGCAGCGCCTGCCCGAAACCGCACAGGAGCAGCGACGCAATGCCCAGCATCACCGCGCCGAACGCCGGGCCGGGCATGCCGGTCTGCGCCGCCCGCGACGCGACTGCGACGAACGGCAGGTATGCCAGCGCGGGAGCCGGCGGCTCGACGAACCCCACCAGCGCGAAGTTGATCGAGGGCTCCTTGAACAGGATGTCATAGGCATGGGCCAGCGCCGNNCATCCCAGTTGATCGTCTGGTGCGCGCCGATCGCCACCATGCCGACGTAGAATGCCACCGCGGCCGCAAGTATCGCGATGCCGTAAGCCTCCAGCCGCAGCAGCGCTGTTCCGCGAGGAGCGGGGGAGATGCCCTCAGCCAATTGGAGCACCCCCTCCAAAATCGCCGTGATCGGTCTTCTCCCAGTAGTGCGGCTTGTGGATCAGCTGCACCAGCGCCTTGTAGGCGCCGATGCTCATCAGCAGCCAATACACCGGCGTCAGCACCGCGTACTTGACCAGGTCGTAATAGCCGCGGTTTGCGCATCCGGCCACGGCCAGGTAGACGAACACGAAGTTGCCGACGAAAAGGCAGAACGTCCCCATCGCATAGATGACCGGGGGGAACATCGTCGATATCAGCTCGGGTGTGAACGCGAACCACGTCGCCGTCATCAGCCAGTAGATGGGGTTGAGCAGAAAGCACACCAGCGAGCCGCCGATGGTCATCTGGAAGGCAAAGAAGCCTGAAGGCCCGAGTTGCTTCAACAGCTTGAGCGGGTCGCGCATGTGCACGAGGTACGTCTGCATGTAGCCCTTCACCCAGCGTGACCGCTGCCTGATCCACGAGAACAGCTCCCCGTTGGCCTCCTCCCACGTCGTCGAGTCGATCATCGCCGTGTAGCAGCCGTGCTTGTGCATCCGCACGCCGAGGTCGCAGTCCTCGGTGACATTGAACGGGTCCCAGCCCCCAAGCTCCTTGAGCGGGCCGACCTTGAAGTGGTTTGACGTACCGCCCAGCGGCACAGGCGCCTTCGCCGACGTCAGGCCCGGCAGGAACAGGTCGAACCACACCGAGTACTCGGAGGTGAACCAGCGGGTGAGCAGGTTATGGCGCTGGTTGTAGTAGTTGAGCTTCGCCTGCAGGCAGATCACATCATCCGGCAGTTCCCTGAAGGCCGCGACCGCCTTCTTGAGCTGGTCCGGCTGGGGGCGGTCCTCGGCATCATAGATAACCAGCATCTCCGCCTCGGACAGGTACAGCCCGTAGTTGCAGGCCTTCGGCTTCGTCTTCGGCTGGCTGTGGGGGACAATGACGGGGCGGAAGTGCGCGGGCAGGTCGATCCGCTCGCAGGCTTCCTGCGTCTGCTGGTCATCCTCCTCGATGAGCAGCTGGATGTCGAGCTTCTCGACCGGGTAGTCCAGTCCACCCAGGCAGCGGACCAGGTTCGGCAGCACCTCGGCTTCGCGGTAGAGGGGCACCAGAATCGTGTACGTCGGCAGCGTCGTCTCATCGAGCGCAGCCAGCTCCCGCGCGCTGAACGAAGCCTCCCGCTTGTGCTCGAGTGACCGCCAGACAAGCCAGAACTTGTAGATGGAGTGCACGATGTAGAAGACCATCGCCAGGCCGTTGATGGCAATCAACAGCGGGGACGGGAAGAGGATTGCCAGCACCACGGTCGCCGGCAGTATCGCGGCCAGCACGACCATCTGTGGTCGCGTGAGCGTCCAGTAGGCACATTCATCCGGCCGCTCGTGCAGCACCTGAAGCACGTGATCGGCCGGGGGGCTGGTTCTCTCGGTCAACGGCTACACCTGTCTCTGTTGGGAAGCGGCGGCCGTGGCCGCGCGGGCTACTCATCTCAGACGCCGGGCCGGCTCGGCGCATTCCGCGCCACCGGCACACAATCGGGGCGANNTGCCGGTCGCCCCCGGATGTTCCACCTGCCGACGTGACTAGCCTTCCGCCTCGAGATCATCGTCCGGCTCTTCCAGACTCTCCGGCGAGAAGATGAGCAGCGCATTGCGCACCGCGTCCCAGTCAACCGCCCCGCCCACTGCCTCGATGACCGGGCGTGGTGGAGCGAACAGCATTCCCTCACGCAGCTCGGCAGCCAGTCCCAGGTCGACCTCCACCGGATTCGCAATGCCGACCATCGCCTTCTGCGACCCGGCCGTGATGCGAATAGCGTTCTCCTTGCGCTGCACCGTCAGAGTCATCTGCTCGGCGTTCCAGGTCAAAGCCGCGTCGAGCTGTTGCAGTACCGGCTTGACCGGGATCAACGTCTGCCCGCTCTTGACCCGGAATGGTGGGCTGGGCAGTGGCAGGTCACGACCGTCCACCAGCACCCGGATGTGCTCGAGTTCGGCGTAGTACTGGTTCAGGTAGGCCAGGGGCTGGTATGTGACGCGAATCTGCGCGCGGCGTGCCAGCAGCTCCAGGTAGTCGTCCGCATCGAACTGCATGGTCGGCTTGGTCGCCATCTCGGTGACCAGCTGTGATCTGACCTCCTCGAAATCCGCGGGCCGGTCGGCGACGAACTCGGCCTTGTAGATAACGAAGTACTCGCCGCCCTGCAGGATCGGTCCGCCGATCTCTCCGACGGCCATCCGCGCAAGGTCGGCCCCGAGGTGGTAGTCATCCGGGTGCAGCCAACCCGCATCGCCGCCGCTCTCGCTGTTGCGTATGGATAGCTCCGACGCGACGATGGGGAACGGCTCGCCGCCCTTGATGCGCTCCAGCGCGAGGTATGCCTGCTTGATGTCGGTGCAGACGATCTCGTACACGTGCACCCGCGGGCCCGTGCCGATCGAGCCGCCCAATGCGTCGAAATGCGCCTTCGCCGCCCGCAGAAGGTGCTTCTCCCTGAAGCTCTCAAAGAGCGTTTCCAGCACTGCCGCATGGCGCAACTCGTGCTCGTACGCGTCTACGCTGAGCCCCGCGCGCCCCGCGGCCAGCACCATCGAGCCGTGCCCACCGATACGGGCGACGTACTCGGCGACGTCCTGATCAGTCACCTTGAGCCCGAGTTGCTGGGCCTCCTGCCGCACCAACTCGCGGTCGATGAGCCTCTTGAGTTGCAGCCCCGCGAACTCGTCTGTCAGCGGCTCCGTGACCTCCGGCACCGTGATGACGGCGGCGTTGACTGTGGCCGCCGGTGGCGGCGCCGGAGCCGGGGCGGGCGCCGGCGCCTGAGCACCCGCGGGCACGCCGACGAGTACGCCCAGTCCGGCGAAGGCCAGCAGCAGCGCGAGTCCTGCTCGAGTCGACTTGTCCATGTCTATCCCCTGCCCCGGTCCGGCGATCTCTCCCCCGGCAACCTGCGCTGCCGAGGCGCCCTGTGCGTCATGCGTCCACTATGCCCGTCGATGGCCCCGTGGGGTGCCCGTGTGCCCGGCCGCTCACACGATGCCGCTGATGTCGATCTCGTACACCTGCCGTGGACCCTCATGCATCGAGTCGAAACAGACCTTCCGCCCGTCGCGGCTCCACCGCGGGTGCAGGTCGCACCGAATCTCCCCCTGCAGTTCCGGAGGCGAGTGGAACGCGCCGATGTCGGTCCGCTCGCCCGTCTCCGCATTGAACAGGATCAGCGTGCGCAGGCTCTGCGGGCCCTGCGGGTACGTGTCGGTCAGTATCCAGCGCCGGTCAGGCGAGTACGAACAGTGACCGTCGCATGTTAGCACAGGGTGCCCCACGATTTCCACGTCTTGTGTCTGATCTGTGAACAGGAAGTAGTAGTCGCCGATGTCGTGCCGCCGCGCCCATGCGAGCACATGGTTGCCATCGCGCCAGTCAAAATGCGAGGTCATCTCATCCTTGTTGAGCAGGTAGATATCCGAGCCATCCGGGTTCGCCGTCAGCATGCGCGTGTAGTGACTGCGCTGTCCGCCCTCGAGAATGCGCCTCCAACGGTGCAGGAAGAGAATGCGGGAGTCGTTGGTCGAGTACTCGAGGTGGTTGAACCAGTGCTTGGCCCCCTGGAAGCTCTCCTCCGGCTCGATCTGTGTCGCCTGCGCGAGCGAGATGATGAACTCGTTGTCGCCGGACTCGATATCCACCCGCCAGATGCCGTCATTCTCCGGAATGTCCACATCGACGTTGGGGTCAGGAATGCCGTTGTAGCCATACCCCGGCCTGCAGTCATGGATGCGGGAGAAACTGGGCGTGATGGCCTCCGTGCCGCTGCGACTGAGCGCGTAGATGGGCTTCGACAGCAGCCGCTTCTTCTTCGCCTTGATGTCATTGACGCAGGCCCGGTAGCCCTCCTTGTCCCAGATGTTGTAGATGATCGTGCTCTCGGGCGCCGTGGGCAACCATTGCAGGTGCGTGCCCTGCTGCCAGTTGAAGGCGCGCGTCGCGTCGAGGTGCTCGAAAGTCCCATCGCCCTGCGTGTCGACCAGGCCCACTCCTGCGACATCATCCGGCGTCGGTGGCCGCGTCATGAAGTCGGTCTCCAGCGTCAGTATGTAGCGGCCTGTCACGTCGTACGCGAACTTGTCATAGTACCCGAAGTAGTGGAAGTTGGGCCCCTTCGTCAACGGCCTGCACGGGGGGTACTGTGTCTCAGCCACGTCGCGTCCCTCCCTCGGAGTGCGCGTGCTCGATGATGCGCCTGACTGCCGCCCGTGACATTTCGCTGTTACACACGCGGTGACCTACTTCCGCAACTCAGAAACCGTGGGTTTGCGCACGGCCTCGGGCGGAGGTATACTCGCCGCATGGATGCCGGACACAGAGCAATAGACCACACCGCCGACCGGGCCATCGAGGTCTGGGCTCCCGACCTGGGCTCGCTGATCACCCAGGCCGCCCGTGGCCTGATCGCCACTGTACTGGACGAGCACGACCTCCAGCCCACTCTCCGACAGGAGATCGCGGCCTCCGCCGACGAGCCCGAGGTCCTCATCCATGACATGCTCACGGAGATGCTCTACCTGATCGAGGATGACGAACTGATGCCTGTGGCCGTCGAGTTGCTCCGCTGCGATGGGGCAGAGGCGGCACTGACCGTCGATCTCGTGCCACTTGCCGATGCGCTGCCCTACGTGAGCGGCCTGATCAAGGCCGTCACCTACCACGGCCTGGAGATACAGCAGACGGAGTCCGGCCTGCGGACGATGATCGTCTTCGACAC
>DPJP01000189.1:5351-12738 GCA_003542955.1 Armatimonadota bacterium | reverse complement strand
CCCGGCAGCGCGTTGACGGGAATCGCCACCGCCCGGCGCAGCTCGCCGCCATCCGTTGCCGTCGAGCCGCCGAAGCGCGTGACGACCTCGCCGTCAGGCCCAGTCACATCGATCTCGAGCAGGTGAACGCCACGAGCCCGTCTGCCGGCGGCATTGAGCATACGGACGCCGTAGCTGAGCCGGTCACCCGGCTTCAGGGCTGTCTGCGGCAGTGCAACCTCGATTTCCCCGGGCGCCTCCGGCAGCAGGGCGATAGCCTGCGAATGACGCCCCTTGAGCGCGATGGAGATTGTGCAGCCATTCCCCTCCGGCTTGATTCGCACCGGCTGCATGGTGCTCAGGTCGCAGGCCCATGACGGCTCGAAATCGAGGCCATTAAGCCGCAAGGTTGCCGTGTTCTCATCTGCGAGATGGTTGACCGCAACGACCATCGCTCCATCCGCGCGGGTGCGCAGCCCCGCCTCCATCTGCCCGGCGGCATCGTCGGCAAAGCAGAGCGTGGGTACGCCCTCGAGCAGCACGCCGATAGCCCGGCGCAACGCAGCCGCCCGCTCGAACTGGTCGCCCTCGATGGCCTCGCGATAGGCCGCGTTCAGGTCAAAGCCGAGCATGGTGATTGAGCCTGACACCTGGTACGTGCAGTCGTCCAGATCCGGGAGCGTGTGCACCTCGGCGCCCTCGAAGCTCCAGGGCAGGTCAAGCGGTTTGCCGTCGGTGTCGGTGGTTGGCACCCGGTCGAGGATGAGCCGGCCGCCACCCTCACAGAACGCCACGAGCCTGTCTGCCACTGCACGCTCCAGGACCTCGCAGCCAAGCAGGACGTAGCACGCACGGTCCGAGATGTCCTCGCTCTCGGCCAGCACCTCGGAGCATACTACATCACTCATGCCGAAGCCGTTGCGGAGGCACTCGAGCGCGTAGTCGGCGGGTCGCGAGCCGTCGTGCGCCTTCGCCTGCCCCATCGGGTAGATCATGGCCAGGGGAGCCTTTGGGGCCCTCATCCGGTTGAGCAGCGGGCCTATGCGGCGGATGGCCCTGAACGCCTCGCCCGCCATCTCCCAGCGCTCCGGGCGGGCGCTCGTCCCTGTGCCAAATCCGGTGTGGATGAAGCTGTTGAGGTAGTTGGCGCCGTGCGCGATGGCGGTCCAGGCGCATTCGGAGCTGGCCTCCGGCGGGTTCTGCTGGTAGGGCCAGTTGCGGTCATCCAGCTCGACGTAGAAGCCCCACGGCTTGCCCAGGTGCCGGGCATACTCGCGCATGATGCTCAGGCCGAAGTCGCAACCGACCATCCGCACCTTCTGGGAACTCGGGTAGAAGTACGGGTAGATGTCGAAATCCATCATCCCGGCCTCGCGGCTCCAGTTGAGGGTATCCTCCCGCGATGTGAATCCGCGCCCGTAGCCCAGCCCGGGCGAGCAGTATGTCAGCAGCAGGTCATAGTCGCCCCCGCCCTGCTCCTTGATCTCGCGCGTCATCGCGTACGCGTCACGCAGGTACTGGCCGAGGAAGTCGGCGAGCCGCCAGCGCGCGGCGACATCGTCGCCCAGCTCATCGCGTCCAACGAACTCCGCGCCATACAGCTCCTGGAAGCGCGTCTTGCAGTGGTCGCACATGTCGATCTGACCGGGCGTCAGATGGGGCTCATCGAGTATCTTGATACTCAGCAGCCGCGGCACCCGGCGACAGACCTCCAGTTGCGGCTCGATGTACTCCGCCAGCTTCTCACGGTGCACTGGGTCGTAGGCGCATGGGGTCACGGGGTCGGAGGAGGTCACCAGCGTCAGGCGGTGGTACTCGAAGAAGGTCGCCAGGCCGCGCCGTTGTGCCTCGGTTGAAGCCAGGTTCGCGATGACGCCGCCATGGGGCACCTCGGCACCTGCGTATGTCCGCGCATTGCCGGCTGTGACAGCATTGAAACCGTGCGCGATGATGTCATCCAGGCGCGCAAGCGTCATCCGCGGGTCCATATCATGGCCGCCGCCGCGCTCGCCGAGGAAGGTCATCACCGGGAAGAAGTCTGCCCGATCGAGCGGATCGACGATGCAGCAGGGCGCGCTGGTGGATGAGACGATGCGGTCAGCGTCCATGGCGCGGACGTCCAGGCGGTACTCGCCCGAGCGCAGGTCTGGCAGCGTGGCTGTGAAGGGCGAGGTGTCCGTGGCCGGCCGCTGCGGCCAGGTTACCACCAGCTTGCCGGTGACCGGGTCAAGTAGCTCGCACTGCATCGAGAGCGCCGCCGGCTCCGGCAGCGGCACGCGATCGGCAGCCGGTGAGCTGATCAGCACGGGCACCTCGTAGGTGTCACCCTTGCTCGCGAGCTTGCCCTCGAACGGCGCCTCGATCTCGAGCCGGAAGGTGTCCATGCCGTATGGGCGCAGGTCCTGCATCCACACATGCAGTGAGGGGTCGAGCACCTCGATGCACAGCGGCCCCGCAGGCGTCTCGACCGTCAGCTTCAGCCCGCTCCCGTCGAAGAGCCGTTTGCCCTGCTCGACGGGGAAGACGCCCTCGGTGCGCTTCTCGCCCTGCTCCGCAACGAAGGCCATCCCCGCATAGATGGAGGTCGGCAGCGTCATCATTGTGGTGATGCGGCTCACCTTCACATCCTGGAGGAACTCGTAGCGGCTGGTGATGCGGACCCCGCCGTCAAGCTGGGCCGCTGCAATCCGCTCGACGCGCTGGATGCGGTTGTCTGCGCCGAATGTNNGCTGCCGTCGGTGCGCCCGGCGCGAGTGACGCCGGTGGTTGTGATCGTGGGCAGCAGGTCTGCGGCGGTCTCGGCTGTGCTCAGTTCGTCGGGCCCCAGCTGGTCATGCAGCACCTTCTCAGAGCCGTCAGGAATCACCCAGATGTCTGCAAGTCCTGAACACGAGACCGGCAGGGAGCCATCCGCAAAGCGAATATCAAGGCTGGAGCCGCTCGGGACCAGTTGCGGCATTCCGCGGGCTGACAGGCGCGCGCTGAACTCCATCGTGGCGCCGGGCAGAAACGCCTCCTGGTGCGCCGCCCAGGCGATCCGCAGCCCGAGCGGGGCGACAGCCTCGATGGCGAAATCACGCCAGTCGGCGACCTGCCCGGCCGCGTCCAGCGCCTCGACCCGGCATGCGAGTGTCTGCTCGCTGACCTGCTGCCGGGGGATGTCGAGCGTGAACGTGGCCGGGGTCTCGGCCGGCTTCTCATCCTTCTGCTGTCCATCGACAACGAGCCGGATGCGCGAGGCACCTTCGGCCGCTGCGGTCACCTGCACTCGGCCTGGTGCGACAACCGTCCGCTTCGGCAGATCGAGCTGAGTCAGGCGAGCCCTCGGCTCCTGTCGCCACCCCCAGCGCAGCAGCGCGCGCAGCAGATCATCCGACAGGTCACTGGTCAGAAACTGCGTATGCAGCGGCAGCGAGACGGTCGGCCAGGAGTTGACCAGCGCAACACGTCCCTTCCCGAAGTCCCCGCAGGCCACCAGCGGCCGCTCGCCGACGGCGAAGGCCGCCTGTCCACCCTCGCGCAGGGCCACATCATGCATCGCGGGGACCGATCCGAGACCCTCGGCCGGCAGTGCCCTCGCCAGCGGATGGTCTGTGGGCACCGGCGTCCCGCCACCAACCGACTTGGCGTTCGGCTCGAACGTAACCGGTAGCGCCTCACGCAGTGGCAGCTTGAACTCCTTCGCCTGCGTGAGTGTGTTTGGGCCGCCGAAGACGATCATCCCCGCCCCCGAGTAGGCCAGATCGGCGAGCCACTGCGCCTGCTCTGCCGTCATCACCCACGGGTCGACATCGACGAGCACGATGAGGTCATAGCCCAGCAGGTCCTCGATGCGCTCCGGGAAGCCCCAGAGGGGGAAATGGAGCCCCCTGAACAGGTATGTATCCACGCGGGCATTCGGGTCGAGCGCGCGGGCCGCCGCCTCGATGTCATAGTAGCCGGCCGCCGACTGCCTGATAAGCAGCACATCCAGGCGCCCGTCCCGCCGGAGGGGGCGCTCGGTGGGTTGGTAGGTCTCCACGCGGGGCTGGTCCAGTGTGACCTGGATGTCATCGACGTGCAGCGCGAAGCTGCTGTTGATCTCATCGACATCATCCAGCCGCAGTGTCACCTGCTGGATGTCCGCGAAGATGGAGTTGTAGATGTTGCGCATCGTCGACATGCCGCCGCGGATGTCCACGGAGGCGTGGGTCCATTGCTCCAGCGCCAGGCCCGACTCCGGCAGTAACTCGTGGTCGGTGAAGGAGGTCGGCGAGGTCCGCAGGCGCAGGACCAGGCTGTTGATGGGCGCCTGGGTCACGCCCGTGACCTTGTACCAGAATGAAGCCGAGACGACACGAGCCACAGGCAGCGGGTTGTCGACCTCGCGGGTGATCCAGATTGGCTCGGACTTCTTCTCATCCCCGAAGGCAATGGCGGCCTTCAGGACGCGTCCGCGCTCGGGGTCTTGCACGATGGAGAGCGCCTCATTACCCTCCCCGCCGCGGTAGTACTCGGGGCTGACGCTGTTCTGCCACCGCCCCAGCGTGTCGGCCTCGAAGTCGTCAATGACGATGTCGTTGTTCTCCGCCTGGGCAGAGACCAGGAGGGGCAGACACAACAGCACGAGCGCAATGGCGGTTCGCATCTGTCAACACACCCATTCGGTGGTGGTAGGCATTCGTCCGTTGAGCAGTTCTCCGAGGCGCCGAGGGAGACCTGTCGGCGGGGCCGTGGGTGAACGGCTTCGGCAGAAGATGAACGGCTGTGGAACCGCGGATGACGCGGATAGCGCGGATGACGGCCACGACAGGCCAGACGACGGGGAGCCGCCAAGGACGCAAAAGGAGGCAACGACTATACCCAATGATACGGCCAGGCCGTTCCTTTTCGCGCATTTTCGCGTCCTTCGCGGTCCCTTGCCGTTGGTCGTTCGCCGTTGCCTCTGCCCCTATCCGCGTCATCTGCGTCATCCGCGGTTTCGCTCCGTTGGCCGTTCCCGGTGCAGGTCTGGGCGGCGGCAGCGGCGAAGCCCCCCGCAATCAGGTATGCGGCAATGACATGGAGGGAACTGCAATGGACAAGGTTCGTATCGCGATCATCGGGTGCGGTGGCATCAGCCGCGCGCATGTGAACGCCCATATGGCCGAGCCGCGCTCGGATGTCATCTACTGCGTTGACACAAACGAGGCGATGGCACGGGAGAAGGCCGAGGCCATCGGCTGCAAGTGGCACACAGACTATGAGGCCATCCTCGACGAGGTGGATGCAGTCGACATCTGCACCCCCGTCCACCTGCATGCGCCGATGACCATCCGCGCCGCCGAGGCCGGCAAGCACGTGATGTGCGAGAAGATCATGGCGCGTACCATCGAGGAAGCCGAAACCATGATCGAGGCCACCGACAGGGCCGGCGTCATCTTCATGGTCGCCTTCGTGCTCCGCTACCGGCCCGAGTTCCAGAAGCTCCATGAGATGTGCGTATCCGGCGAGCTGGGGCTGATCCATCAAGCGTTCTGCTCTACACACATGTTCATGGCACCGGAGGGCGTCAAGCCCTGGCGCACGACCGTCGAGGAGTTCCCGATGGGGGCGCTGATGAGCCACGGCTGCCACTACGTGGATCAGCTCCAGTGGAATGTCGGCCGCATTGTCGAGACCGTCGCCGTCGGCAACCGCTTCACCCTGGGCGACATCATCCCCGGGGGCGACGACACCGAGTGCATGCTGATGCGGCACGAGAACGGCGCGGTCAGCTCATACGTTGAGAGCTGGGCGACGCCGCACCCGATGCAGGGCATCCGCCTGGAGATCTACGGCAAGCAGGCCTCCGCGCGCCTCATCTACTGCAAGGACGGCAAGCGGCAGCTCTGGAAGTCAGACGAAAGCGGTATGAACCTCGTCTGGGAGTTCGACCCCGACAAGCAGGACCACATGGATGTCTTCGGCGGCGCCAAGGACATGCACGGCCAGATAGAGCATTTCATCGAGTGCATTCTGGACGGCAAGCAGCCGTTGACCCATGGCCGCGAGGCGATCCGGCCCATGCAGGCCATCGCCTGCGCCACCGCCGCCGGCGAGGATCACACCATGTACAACGTGGATGAGTGGCTGGCGGGGAGGGAGTAGCGGACTGCGTAGGAAGCGGGGAGGGGCCGCACGAGGTGCGCTCCCGTCGTTCAGGGAGCGCCCGGGGAGGGGCCGCACGAACGAGCGGCGGTGTCGTATCCGCCGTGAGTGAGGTCGGCCCGCGCAAGGGACACCCTCGCCACTCACTCGTGCGGCCCCTCTCCGATCCGTTCGGTCGCGTCAGGACCGCCCATCGCTCACTGGGAAGGTGACACACCATGCGCAACGGTCTCCGCACCCTTCTGTCCGTCACAGTCTGCACGTTGCTGGTGGCACTGGGGGACCCTGCCGCACCCGCTGAGCCGCTCGTGCTCCACGTCGCCGTCAGTGGCGATGACGCCGCCGCGGGTACCGAACAGGCTCCCTTCCGCACGTTGACCCGTGCCCGCGATGCGGTGCGCACGCTCAAGCAACAAGGCATACCGCCGGAGGGCGGCGTCCGCGTCCTGATCCATGGCGGCACCTACGAACTCGAGCAGCCGCTCACCCTGGGGCCGGAGGATTCCGGCACAGCGTCTGCTCCCATCGTCTATGCCGCTGCGGAGGGCGAGCAGCCCGTCATCTCCGGCGGCCGGCGTATCAGCGGACTCAAGCGCAATGCCGACGGCTCATGGTCGACGACGATCCCGGCTGCGGCCAAGCATGGATGGGTGTTCCGCCAGCTCTTCGTCAACGGTCGCCGCTACATCCCCGCCCGCTCGCCCAACGACGGGCAGTTTCACCTGGTCAGGGGCGTCCCGCCGGAGGGCGTTTCGGGCACATCGAAGGACCGCTTCGTTTACAGAACCGGCGACATCGAGCCGTGGCCGAACCTCTCTGACGTCGAGCTGCGCATCTACTTCAGTTGGAACGCCGGCAGCTTTCCGATCAAGTCCGTGGACCCCCAGACACGCATCGTGACCCTCGGTGGGCCTGCCGTCTGGGAGCTGCCCAAGCCCGGCATGGCCACCAACGCCTACATCGTGCAGAACCACCCCGGCGCGTGTGATGCCCCCGGCGAGTGGCAACTCAATCGCGCTACCGGCGAGTTGCGCATCATCCCATTTGATGATGAAGACATCGGTGCCGCCGAGGTCTTCGCGCCCGTGCATGAGCGGATTGTCGCGGTGGAAGGCGTGCCGGAGGAGAACCGCTATGTCGAATACGTACGCTTCGCGGGCCTGAGCTTCCTGTACGGGGCGTGGGTATTGCCGCCGGAGGGCTTCTCATGCGCCCAGGCGGCCAGTGCGCTTGGGGCGGCGGTCGAGTTCCGCGCTGCGCGCCACTGCGCGGTCACCGGCTGCGAGGTGGCCCATGTCGG
>DPJP01000189.1:0-5317 GCA_003542955.1 Armatimonadota bacterium | reverse complement strand
GCATGTCGGCCGGTATGGGATCGCCGTGGGGCCAGACTGCGCGAACAACACGATCCAGCGCAATCACCTGCATGACCTCGGCGGCGGCGGTATCCGTGTTGGGACGGCGGACCGCCCGCCGATCTTCGAGCGGCTTGCTCACCACACGCTGGTCGACAACAACTTCATCCACGACGGCGGCCACATCCACCCCGGCGCGACCGGCATCTTCATGGCGTACGGGCGCAATAACACCTTCTCGCACAATGAGGTCTGCGACCTCCGCTACACGGGCATATCGCTCGGATGGACCTGGGACATCTACCGCTCCGGCACGCGGGAGAACATCGTCGAGTACAACCATGTGCACCACGTCATGCGCGTGCTGGAGGACGGGGGCGGCATCTACAGCCTGGGACTGACACCCGGCTCGATCATCCGCAACAACCTCGTGCATGATGTCGGCACACCCCCACACGCGATCGGCCATGGCATCTACCTTGATGGCGGCAGCTCGGGCGTGCTGTGTGAGAACAACATCTGCCATGACTGCGGCCACGGCGGCATCCGCATCCAGCACGGGACCTCGTGCCTGACGGTGCTCAACAACATCGTCGCGTTCTGCGGCTTCGGGCTGGGGATCGACTCCGAGCGGACGAACATCTTCCAGTACAACATCGTGTACATGGATGGCGACGGCACGCCGTTCGCATTCGTCCCCGAGTGGCAGAGCTACAACAAGATCATCGACTACAACCTCTACTACCACGCGAGCAACCCGGAATTCAGGTTCCTGAGCTTCACCTTCGAGGAGTGGCAGAAGAAGGAAGGGATCAAGGACATCTGGTACACCCCGCGGATGGATGTCCACTCACGGATCGCCGACCCGAAGTTCGTCGATGTGGCGGCACGCGATTTTCGTCTGCAGCCCGATTCGCCCGCTCTGGCGATGGGCTTTCGGCCGATCGACATGACCACCGTCGGCCTCTACGGGGATGCGGAGTGGACGTCGCTGCCGAAGCAGTACCAGCTGCCGCCGCTGCTGCCGGAGGAGCGTGCTGCAGGCATGCACCTGGTCGAGGACAACTTCGACGACGCGCAGGTGGGGCAGAAGCCTGCCTATGCGGCAGTTGTGGAGGACGTTGAGGCGGGGGCGTACCTGGAGGTCAGTGATAAGCGGGCGCTGTCACCCCCGCACAGCCTGCGCTTTGTCGATGCGGCCGATGTGACCTATCACATGCCCCACATGTACTACACCTCCCCGATCGTGGGCGATTTCACACTCACCGTGAGCTTCGATCTGTATCGGGAGCCGGGGGCAATGCTGTGGACGGAGTGGCGCCACACGCCCGGCTATGCGAAGGTTGGGCCCTGCCTGCACATCGCCGCGGACGGGCAGTTGCTGTTCCAGAACAAGCGACCCTCCGAGACATACCTCCCCGCCGAGGAGTGGCTCCACTTCGAGTTGACTGACGGCCTCGGAGCGCTCTCGGACGGGCTGTGGGACCTCCGCATCACTCGCCAGAGCGGAGAGGTGCTATTCGAGGGGGCCAATCTGCCCTGTGATCCCGAGTTCAGCCGCATCCTGTGGCTTGGCTTCGTCAGCAGCGCCACCGGCCCCGCGGAGATGTATCTGGATAACGTGGTGATGAAGAGAGTGGATGGGGGGTAGGGGACGGGGACTGCTACCTGCTTCGCCATCTGCGTGGCCAGGGAGAGTCCCCTCTGCAGCGAAGCAGGTCGCTGTCCCCAATGCCCTTCGCGCGCAGCGAATCGGGGACAGCGGCCCATTGCGTCGCCTGGGGCCTGGTCTCTGCCTGCGAGAGTTGGCGCAATGGTCGCCAGTCCCCGCGTCGCTGACCTGCGCGCCCGGGCGTTTCTCCTGAATGACTACGGACGCCAGAGGGGAACCGCTGCACACCTCATGCGTCGCCTCCCCGGCCAATCACTCAGTCTGCCGAAGGCGCCCCCAACTCGACCACGCCCAGCCCGTCGCGCCCGAGCGGCAGGTAGAACGGATGACCGTCTCCCGCCACACCCCACACCGACCCCGCTACATCCACCCGGCCAATGTAGATCGGGTCGCGGGGGTCGCTCACATCCAGTACCTGCAGACCGTCGGCGGCCGTTGCCAGCCACGCGCGGTTTCCCGAGACCTCGACATCCCAGACATCGGAGTCGCACCCGTAGCGGCCGATGTGCCGTAGCCGCCCGTCGTCGCCGATATCGCAGACCCGCAGACCGCCGGTGACCAATTGCGCCAGGGCGATGTACAACCGGCCGTCCGCGGCGTCGAGGCCGAGCACCTCCTGGTCGAGTTCCGCGACGCCGACTAACCTGGGCTGCGCCGGGTCGGCGACGTCGACGACGCGCACGCCGACACCCGCCTCCGCGAGGTAGGCAAAGTGGCCGGCCACGGCGACGTCACGCACTCCCGTCTCACTCGGGAAGCTGCCGACCGGCACCAGATTGGCTGGATCGGCGGCATCCAGCACCACCATCCCCTCCCCACGTGCGGCCACGTACACGTAGTGCTCGTCGGCTGCCACGCCCAGCGCCCACTCCTCCCCTCCGTAGAGCCCCAGCGGCTTCGGCAAGTTCGGGTCGGTGACGTCAAACACGCGGAGCCCGGCATTCCAGTCGGCCACATAGGCTCGCGTCCCCGCAACGGCGATACTGGTTGGCAGCTTCGGCGCCTCATATCGCCCCACCGCCTGCGGGCCGGCCGGGTCGGCCAGGTTGTAGGCCGTCAGGCCACCGCCGCCGGTGGCATAGACATGACTGCCGCCGAATGCCACGGCAACGATGCGGTCGGTTGTCGACGCGATTTCACGCGGCTGCGCCGGATCGCCGACGTCGATCAGGTGCATGCCATCGAGGCCCGCGAACGCCAGGAGACCGTCGCGGACGGCCACCTTGCGGCCCCAGCCCCATTTCACATCGCCGATGGTGGATACCTCGGCCGGATTGCCTGGATCGGCGAGGTCGAAGATGCGTAGCGGCACCGGGCTCGGGCCGGGGCTCACGTAGAGCGAGGCGCCGTCCCGCGTGACATCCCAGGAGGTGTTCACCCTGTCGGCATGGTCGCTGGGGGCGAACAGGTCGCGCACCGCCGCAGGGGCACTCGGGTCGGCTATGTTGATGATCTTCATCCCTTGAGTCCCGGTAGCCACGTATGCCCACTGCCCGAGCACCTCGACATCATACGCCTCGATACCCGTGACGCGACCCAGCTCTGTCGGAGTGCTCGGGGCGGAGATGTCGATGATGCGCAGACCGTCGCCTGCAGCCGGCAGGTAGACCGTGTTGTCGACGAGCGTGAAGTGGCGCCCCTCGGTTGACTGATCATGCGCCACCAGGTGTGGCGAGGCCGGGTCGGAGATGTCGTAGACGGCAAAGCCGTCCCGCCAGGCCGATACGAACAGGTACGGGAGCCTGATCCGCAGGTCCTGCACCGCGTCACCCAGCGGGCTTGACTGCCCGATGACGCGTATCGCGGCGGGGTCGGCGATGTCGAGCAACACGACGCTCTTGCCCACGCCGACGCAGGCGAGATTGCCCTCAACCGCCACGGGATAGAAGCCTCCCCCGAGCTGTCTGAGCAGTGTTGCGGGCAGGCGCACCTCGCTCTCCGGCAGCGGTGCGGCCGTCTCGGTCTCGGCCGGGACGACGGGCGGCACCGTCGGCTCCGGCGGGGTGTCCGCATCGGGCGCTGCGTCCAGGGCGGCGGATGCCAACGTCTGCAGCACGTGACGGGCCACCGCGTCAGGCCGGAGGTCGGGTGTCACGGCCAGCCGCCACTCGTCGCCACCGTCGTAGGAGACCAGCAGACACGGCTCCTTGTTGATGAAGTCCAGATTGGGGTCCTCGGCGGGGTTCTTCTTCGTGTGGGCGGCGATCTCGTCATCAAAACGCGCCGCGCGCGTGTAGACATAGCTGCAGAACAGCCGCCCCCGGCGGTCAACTGTCAGCTTGTGATAGTAAACGCTGTAATTGCCGCCGAAGGGAATGACCAGGTGCGGGCGCACTTCCCAGTTGCCGTCCTTCGGCTTGCGGAGGTACGTCAGGCGGAAGTAGTAGCCCTCCCCGGCCCAACGGGCCACGCAATGCAGCGTGTCATTCTGATCGCAGACCCATCCGGTGTAGGTGTAGCTGCCCTCGCCGGGTGTCAGTTTCGGTGCCCCGAACTCGACCGGCTCCGTCCACCCTCCGGCGATGCTGTTGGGCTCAAGTGAGCGAGCATACCGGAAGGGGTCATGGTGTGCGCCGAGCACGACGTGCAGATAGCCGCCGCTGTCCGCGGCGATGGCCGGCAGATTGTGCGCATTGGGCTCGGGGTCCGTGCCACCGAAGCCCAGCAGCACCGGCTCCGAGAGCGTTCCGGCGGTTCTGCTGTATGTTGCCGCATACTCCGGTGTGCCGACGTGGCCCTCGATCTGTGTCCTGCCCGGCCAGACGATGTGGATGCTGTCGCCCAGGCTGCACAGAGCGTTGCCGCCGCCGGAGTGGCTCGGCACCAGTATCGAGTCGTCGCAGACGTCGACCACGGTGCTGACATCCAGCGTGCCGTCGAAGAGCTTCTTGGGCACAATCAGGCGCAGGTGCTCCTTGTTGGGGCCGAACCAGATCAGGATCGGTGGGGGATAGGTGAACTGGTTGTGCCCANNNNAGGCGCTCCAGCCGCGTCATACCCGCGCCCAGGGGGTACACGCGCCAATTGGCTCCGGCATCCGCCGAGTGTAGCAGCAGCGCTTGGCCGATCGGACTCCGGGTCGCGTTGACGATGGTGTAGATGTCGCCATCGTCATCGAAAACCACATGCTCCTCGGCGAACGGGCCGGTGGAGAAGGTGCCGTCCCAGTCTGGGTAGGCCGCGCGCACAGCGGCCTCGAGATCGATCTGCTGCCAGCGCCCTCGCTCGTCGAGCGTCTGGATCACCTTGCCGGCCCGCATGTACGGGTGGTTCTCGAGGTCGAATGTGGTCACCCCGGGCTGGAAGCGTGGCTGGTAGCCAAACCGCTCGCGCTCCAGGCGCCAGTAGGGCTTGTGCTGAATCGGGGTGAGCACCGGCCCTGGAACACCGAGTTCAGTCGTCTGCTGGGTGAAGGCGGCGCCTGTGCACAGCAGCGGGACGGCAAGCAGAGCCAACAGCCTCGTGGTAGGCCTCATCTGTCTGTCTCCGGGATACGGGCGGTAGACGCGTCTGGGTAGTCTTTCGACGTAGGCCCCTGCCATGCCTCCGAAGGGGATGGGGAGCGGCGATGAAACCGCGAATGATGCGAGTGAAGGGTGAAAGGCAGACGGCACACGGCAGGAAACCACGGAACACACGGAAGAC
>DPJP01000036.1:738-3530 GCA_003542955.1 Armatimonadota bacterium | reverse complement strand
AGGGTGAGCTTCGCGGCTTGCGCCACCCGCAGGCGGAGCGTCGTGTCCTCCTCCGCAACCACCTCCAGATGCCCGGTTGCGAAGTCCCAGTCAACGTCGACGGGCCTGTCGGCGGCGATCAGGGACTCGTAGATGCCCGCGCTGGTGAGCCCGTGCCCGAAGAGATGGTCGGAGGCGAGTACACCCAACTCGGCATTCATCTGCTCGTAGGCCCCCGCCACTGCGATCGCCGGCTGCGGCAGCGACATGGCCGCGGCGTTGACTGAGAGCCTGGCGCACTGCAGCGGCTCGGCCTCTGCGTTCATCGTCTGCCCGATGGCATAGAAGAAGATCCGGTGATCGCCCTCCTCGACCGCGCCCCGCCAGGCCATGTCGACGGTGTTGCCGGCTGTGACATCGAGTGTGTCGGCCGGGCACAGCGCGAAGGTCGGGCGCGGCTCAGCCGGCGGCGCCGTATCGGGCTTGATCCTCAGACTCGACAGCGCAACATAGCAGCTGTCCGGATTGCCGGAGTAACCGGTCGCCTCGATCCGCAGGACGTGCTCTCCGGCGGCCAGTTCGACCCGCCCGAGCGGCACCTGGACATCCACTGCGGCGGTGGCATGGTGATCATACTCCTCGACGACGGGCTTCCCATCAAGCAGAATGCGTATCTTCCCGCGGTCGACATACGATACAAGCGCCACGCTCGCCTCGCCGACAGCATCCTGTCTGAGTGTGAACGGCATCTCGATCCAGTGGCCCGGCTTCTTCGCCCTCAATAGCATCGTCTCAATGCTGCCGAGCCTGCCCAGATCGCCGACGCCCCCGGGGTTGATCCGGCACTCGGCCTCCATCGCCGAGAAGACCAGCCAGCCTTCGGGGGCCTTGGCCTGCTTCTTCCCGTTGATCTGCAGGGAGTTGCTTGCGGCCTTCCAGGTCCCCCCGATCGGTTGCCACTCGGTGATGACCTCGATGTTCTGACTGTCCGTGCGGAACGTCAGGTCATCGACAATCAGCGAGTACTTGCCCGTCCGGTGTGCCAGGGAACGCCGCCAGTTGGCGTAGGCCGCCCGCGGCACCTCACCCACGGCCACTGCGGTGCCGCCGATGACATCGCGATGCAGCAGCGCGGCATCCATGGCCACCTGAGGCTCGACCATGCCGTCTGCGCTGGGCAGCACCTGGTTGTGGTAACCCTGCAGCAACTGGTAGTCGCTCAGACGCAGATCGAGCAGGCCGAAGGTGTGGTAGGGGTTGCGCGAGGCGCCATTGAACCCATCCAGGAGGATGTAATCGCCGGATGCATCCGCGCTGCTGCGGTAGCTGCCGACCTGGAAGCTGTGCTCGAACGGAATGCCGCTTCTGCGCGAGCGCCACATCGGCTCCGAGAGCCCCATGAGCGTCCATTTGCCGATCAGATCTGTTGGCAGCGCCGGCTCGATGCTCTCATCAGGCCAGTACGATTGCCCCAGCCGGAAGATATCCGTATCCACGCCCGTCCGCTTGCGGTAGGTGATCCAACGCCCGTCGCCGGTGATGTAGGCCGCCTTGTTCAGGAAGCCCATTGAGGCGGAGTTGATATGCGAGTCGCTGTTGAAGCCGTTATGCAGCAGCTCCTGCCCCTCCAGCAGTTCGGCCACTGTCCCGGCTTCCACAGGCACCCGGTCCCCCGTCAGGCAGAGGTAGGAGAAGACGGGCGCAATGCCGGTGCTATACCAGAACAGGTTGTCCGCCTCTCCCGAGACCCACACGTACTTGTGCAGCGACTGGAAATGCCACTGCCCCGAATCCACGCAATGCTGCCACATCGGGCTCGGGTAGTACGTGTTGAAGTACCGCCCCAGGCAGTAGAGCGATATCGCCGACCACTGCCCGTGCCGTGAGCCGACCGCACTCGGTGGCCCCTGCAGCGGGTAGATACCCTCGCCCTTGCGGTGCTGAAGTTGCCGCGAGAAGGCATTGGTGATTCGCAGACGCTCCTCGTCGGTGAACAGCGGGCTCTCCTCGATCAGGTCCCAGAAGAGGATCATCATATGCGCATTGTAGTGGTACGGGCCCGCCAGCGGATCGTTCTTGTTCTCGATCCGCTCCTGGTCGATCTCGTCGATGTCCTTGAGCGCCTGGGCATCGGGGAATGCCAGCCGCACAACCTCGCGCGCGCACTCCTCCCGCCCGGTCATGTAGTACATCGCCATGTTCTTCGAGATGGTGTTCCAGCCGAAGTAACCGACTGAGCCGTAGCCGCGCGAGGCCTCCCACGTCTCCATCTCGCGCACATCTGTCGGCGGATTGACTCCCTCGCCGAGCTTGATCTCCATCAGCCGCCCGACCGACAGCTCGCCCTGCCTGCCACCCGCCTCTTTGAGCTTGCCGATCAGGACCGCGGCAGCCGCCTCGACCCCGCGCGTGTCGCTGCCCCCGGCAAAGATGACATTGCGCCCGTCACCAAATGGATCATGCAGCGTCCGCACCACCGACCCGCCGGGGCCGGGGTACTTGAGGTCAAGCAGCGTGTAGTAGAGGTCATAGAGCTTGTTGATGGTCGCATTGGTCGAGCGATTGCCCAGGACGATCAGGTTGCCCGCAATTGGGACCGCGGCTGCCTCAGAGCTGTCATCGACCACCGGCACGTCAACACCCGTCGCCTGCTTGATTGCTGCGGCGATCTCAGCCGCCGGCTTGTCATAGATGCCCGAGACAGGATTCACAATGCTGATCAGCGCCTGCCCGCCTGCGACCAGCGCGGTCGTCAGGTGGAGGTCCTTGAGCGTGTCATAGACCGGGCTGTCCGGCGGTGGCGGTGGGGGAGG
>DPJP01000036.1:0-696 GCA_003542955.1 Armatimonadota bacterium | reverse complement strand
GACACCCGAGAGCAGCTTCACATCGTCGATGATGAGCTTCGGCGCCGGGTCCTTGTGCGTGTAGAGGTAGATGCGCAACGATGTGGCATCATCCGGCGCGGTGCCCAGGCAGGAGGTCTCCGTGAACTCGTCCGGATTGGTCCCGACAATGCCCTCCTGCGCCCACGTATTCGTTGGCATCCACCGCATCTGGATGTGTGAGCCGGCGGTGCTTTCCCCCTTCAGCGGCTTGACCATCAGCGTAACCTTGTACGTCACTCCGCCCTTGNNACGACCTGGGTGACGCCGATCTCGTTCATGTCGCCGTCATGGATGAGCAGCGCCTGCTCGCCGTCGGAGGCGTCATCGACGAGCTTGACGTAGCATTGCTCCGACCGCTGCGGGGATGAGTACAGCTCCCAGCCGGTCGGCGCCCCCGCATCATTGGCGCCCTCCTCGAAGGAGCTGTTCTTCAGCGGAACCTCCTCAATATCGGCAGACAGCGGTGCGACGGCAACGAGCACCGCGATCATGGAAACGCAGATGATGGCAGTCGACAGGATTCGGCGCATGGCAGATAACCCTTTCGTCGGGGATGTTCTACTGCGAGTGTCCGGTAAACACCATTTCGCCGAATCCAGGCAGATGCCTGCGCGCGGGCACGCGGTTCTCACGCTCCAGTATCGACACCATCGTGTGACGGCGTGTGTGTAGGCG
>DPJP01000037.1:4740-4866 GCA_003542955.1 Armatimonadota bacterium | reverse complement strand
ATCAAAGCCCGCGACCCCTTCGCGGCCCCGCTCCCCCCGCTCCGATCCGGTGCTGAGAAAAGCCGCAATCTCGCGAGCCCCTGGGGCCGTTAGCTTCTATCATCTTATCAAGTTATCAAGTTATCA
>DPJP01000037.1:2942-4631 GCA_003542955.1 Armatimonadota bacterium | reverse complement strand
TTGTCAAGTTGTCAAGTTGTCACGCAGACGCGTCTTCTCGCGCTCTCCGCCTTTGCAGACAGCGGTGGAGAGCCTGCGTCGCGGCGGACGGCAGGGGAACCGCGGATAGCGCAGATGACGCGGATATTGGGGACGGTCCGAGCCCGGGGGGAGTTGAGACAATATGGAATCGGATGAGCCCCTGGGCCCGTTGGCTTGTCTCAGAATCTCAGGAATCTCAGAATCTCACACTTGTGCACGAATCAACTCCGGGGTTTACTCGGTTCCTCACTTCTCCAGTTCTTCGCTTTTCCACTTCCTCAGTTGCCCACGGGTTCTCGCAGTGTCGGCGGCGTGACAGTAGTTGCGGATACGTCGTACATTGGCGCGGTATACGGCTTTTTTGTGTAATTGGTATGGTGTCCCTGGAATTGGGTGTAATTGGTATGGTGTCCCTGGAATTGGGAACACCGGCATCGGCTTCTGGGAATCTACGGCAGGGCCTGAAGGAAGAATGGGCCGCCTCGTCAACAGGGCCTGCTGGAGCCCACGCCGAACCTGTATGTGTTCTTCCTCGTCGGAGGGGTATTGAGGCTTTGGAGCAGATGGGGGCGGTGGGAATGGACCGGCGCGATTTCGTCAAGGGAGTTGCGGCCGCGGGCATTACGCTCGCGCTTGGCGGCGCAGTGAGCGGGGAGGAGCGGGAAGCAGTGACGGGGCAACTGCAGAAGCGGGCGTATGGCGATACCGGGGTCGAACTGTCCATCGTCGGCCTGGGCGGGATTGTCGTCAGCAGACTCGAGCAGCCGCAGGCCAACGACATCGTGGCCTGGGCGGTGGACCGCGGGGTCAACTACTTCGATGTGGCCCCGACCTATGGCGACGCCGAGGAGCGTCTCGGTCCGGCGCTCAAGCCCTATCGCGAGAAGTCATTCCTCGCCTGCAAGACCATCAAGCGCGATGCCACCGGGGCGCGGGAGGAACTGGAGCGGTCACTGGGACGCCTGCAGACAGATCATTTCGACCTCTACCAGCTCCATGGGTTTAGCTCCATGGATGATGTCGAGCAGGTCTTCGCCCCGGGCGGCGCGATGGAGACATTCACCAGAGCGCGTGACGAAGGCCTTGTGCGCTTCATCGGCTTCTCCTCGCACTCGGTCGATGCGGCCCTAGCGGCCCTTGACCGCTTCAGCTTCGACAGCGTGCTGATGCCGTTCAATGTCGGCTGCATCGAGAACGGGAGCTTCGGCCCGCAGGTGATCGAGAAGGCGCAGGAGGTCGGCGCGTCGTTGCTTGCGCTGAAGGCCATTGCGTGGAGCCCGGTGCCGAAGGGGGCGCCGAAGCCCTACGCGAAGTGCTGGTATCAGCCGATCCAGGACCGAGAGCTGGCTCGGCTGGCGCTGGGTTACACGCTCGATCTGCCGATCACGGCCGCGGTGCCGCCGGGGGACGAGACTCTCTTCCAGATGGTGGTGGAGCTGGCGCTGGAGTACAAGCCGCTGGAGGCCGCCGAGCGGCAGGAGCTGCTCGCTCGGATCCAGGGCGTCGAACCGATCTTCCGGTATGAGGGCTGAAGGGAACCGCGTGCGCCGGACCAACACACGTGGCGTGGCCCGGACCACTGGCCCGTACGTGTTTGGCGTCTGCTTCGGGACGGCAAGATCAAAGGGGAACCAGCGGGGTCACAGCCCGAATCTTGAATTGCCCATG
>DPJP01000037.1:0-2879 GCA_003542955.1 Armatimonadota bacterium | reverse complement strand
GGCGCTCGGCTGGCCCCTCCAACGGCGTCCGGGCCCCTCGAACTGACACGAGCGCGGCGACGGTGCAGCATTCGCGGGCCAATCTCCCGCCGTCCAGTACGGCCGGACGGCGCTCGGCTGGCCCCTCCGACGGTGAACGGCTGGCCCCTCCGACGGCGAACGGCGAGAGCCTGAGGCCCTTGACGGGCCCGGGAAGTGATGCAGGGCGGGCTATCCCCTCGCCGGCCACTCAGAAAGCGTGGATAGTCTCAACCATCGCCATGTAGTTCGCGAAAGGGATGTAGTGCATCGGGCTGGTGTTGCAGGCGGCCATGTAGCGCCCGCCCTGTGAGCCGATGCGCAGCATCGCCTCGGTCTCCGCGCGGATCTGCGCCAGTGTGGCGTGGGTGAGGAACACCACATCCATGTTCCCCACCAGCGTGATGTCGCGGCCGAAGCGGGCCTTGATGTCGGCCAGGTCATTGGCGGCTTTCTCGACGCCGTGGAATGCGCTGCAACCCAGCTCGATGAGCACCGGCAGCAGTTCATCGGCCTTGCCGTCGCTGTGCAGGGTCCAGGGGATGCCCGCGTCGCGCAGCGGCTCGACCGTCTCGGCGGTGCGCTCGAATACCAGCTCGCGGAAGACGCTCGGGTTGACCATCAAGCCGTTCTTGAATGCGCAGTCGCCGTCGAAGAGCACGACATCGATGCCCGCGGGGACTACGACCTGCTCGATGGCGGCCCGCGCCCCCTCCTCGACCCACTGGAACAACGCCTCGACATACGGGCGTTCGTCATAGAGCAGATAGGAGAAGTGCTCCAGCCCCAACGCCGTGTTGACCGCGTGGAAGGCCCAGGGCAGGTAGGCGATGGCGACGAGGCCCCGCTCATGGGCGATGCGGACCTTCTCGGAGGCCGCCTGCAGCGCGGCGGGCCAATCCGGATCGGGGCGCTCCAGGAGCGCTTCGAGATCTACCTTGCCGCCCTGGATGTAGTGGGTGGTGCCGTCGGATGCCACCTCGGACCTGCCGCCGATTGAGCGCGCGGGAACCGGCACGCGCACATACTCCCAGCCCATGCGGCGGGCAAAGGCGATCTGGTCCTCGAAGGTCTCTACAGTTCTGCCCATCAGATGAGCGTCGAGGCCGGTGACAGCGAACCAGACCTCCCAGAACGGTACTCGGTCGGTCGGTTCGCCACGCAGGGCGCGCATGAAGTTGGTGTCGCGGACAGGCATCTGGGGCCTCCGTCGGCCGGATGGAGTGCGTGCCCGGAGTCATTCCCCGCCTGGGGGGCGGGTCCTTCACACCGCCTCCGCTGCAGGAGGCCCCGAGCGGCCGCATCACGAATACTGACGTGCTACTGCAAGCCCAGCACAAAGGAGCCTCTCATGTCACGCACCCACCTTGTCGCAGCCTCACTGCTGTTGCTGACCAGCCTGTGCTTCGCGCAGGATCAGCCGGTACTCATCCACGGCTGTGAGGATACGGCCGGGATGAAGCTCGGCTCAGGCGTCACCGCCGACAGCGTGCTGCAGACCAACACCGACCCCGCCTTCATCAGTGAGGGCAAGGGCAGCCTGCATATCTCGAGCGTCTCTGCCGCGGGCGCGGCCGGCAACACCTACCTGAGCGTGGACATCCCGATCGCGCCGCTGTCACTGGTGGACAAGCGCGTGGTCTTCGATGCCTGGACGTCGACACCGGAGACCGCGAAGGCGCTCTACCTGCGGGCATACGCCGCCGACGGCAAGTGCGTTGCGAGTTGGCTCAACTGGGATGGGCTGATGAAGCCCGAGAAGACGGTCTTCGACCTCCCTGTCGGCTGGTCCGGCGAGACGCTTGCGTGGGAGCAGAGCATGGTTGAGGCCGATACCAGCAACCCCGTTGTGCTATTGCGCTTCTACGTCGGCACCGGCGAGAAGGGCGCTGCATTCGACCTCTACGTTGACAACATCCGCACAGTGACCTCCCATGAGCGCTCCTTCGAGAAGATCACCGAGGCGTGCCCGCTGTACCTGGATACGCCCATCGTCGAGAACGGGCAGGCGCGGGCGATCATCGTTACGCCCGCGGGGGCCGAGTGGGAGCAGCTCGGGGATGATGTTGCCGCCGCCGTCGAGAAGGCGACGGGGACCCGGCTCGATGTGAAGATCGCCGAGACACTCGATCAGGAGACGCTCGCGGAGACGAACGCGATCATCCTCGGCAGCGTGCTGAACAATCCGCTGCTGCTCTATCCCTATGCGCACGAGTTGGTTTTCGTTGATGGCGCCTACCCCGGCGCCGGGGGCTACGAGGTCCGCTCCGTGCACAACCCGTGGGGCACGGGCAGGAACCTCATCGCCATCGGCAGCAACGACACTGATGGGGCGAGGGCCGGCATCGAGGTCTTCGGGAAGCAGCTTGCGGCCGGCAATACGCTCATCATCAAGCCCTTCAATGAGGTGAAGCTGACGGGCGAGGCCGAGAGACGCTTTGCCGGGCTGTTCACCGCCACACTGGATGAGAACTGGCTGAAGGCCCAGGCTGCGAGGGCGGAGGACGGCATTCAAACCGGCTCGCACACGGGGCTGTTCGGCACTGCTGCCGGTGTGGGGATGTCCTACGCGCAGACGCGACGGCCCGAGTACGCGCAGGCCTTTGCCATCTACATCAGGCGCGCGTACGAGCACTACCTGACCAAGCCGCCGACCTACGGCGGGCCGTGGGGAATGGACTCCGACTTCGCGGTGCACCGGGTGATCCCGGCGTGGGACAACATCGAGGAATGCCCGGTGTTCACCGACGCGGAGCGGATGGAGATCACGCGGATCCTGGTTCAGTGGACCGCGGAGGTCTGCCCGCGGAAGATAGCGGCTGCCTCGAGCACCCGCGTGCGCTTCAACCACCAGACCTTCC
>DPJP01000444.1:1161-3458 GCA_003542955.1 Armatimonadota bacterium | reverse complement strand
CAGCGCCCGAGGTCGGCCCACCGTGTGGTTACCGCGATTGCCTGGAATGCACCTCGGCTCTGGCCTCCGCCCGCCTGCTAAGGGTACAATCCCATCAGCACACGGCTGTACCCGACCGGATGCTCGCATCAGACAGGAGCACAGGCATGCCTGCGAGAATTGAGCTGGACAGCGATCAGATTGCCGCGTTCTGCCGTCGGAACCAGATCGCGCGCCTTGCGTTGTTTGGGTCCGTTCTGCGCGACGATTTCGGCCCGGAGAGCGACGNNTTGAATTCGAGCCCGGCGCCCGCGTCGGGCTGATCACGCTTGCGGGTATGGAGATCGAGCTGTCCGAGATGATCGGTCGCAAGGTCGACATGCGCACCGCCGAGGACCTTAGCCGCTACTTCCGCGACGAAGTACTCGCTGAGGCGGAGGTCCAGTATGCGACGTGAAGAGGACGCCCTGCGGCTCAAGCACATGCTTGAGGCTGCCAGGAAGGCCGCGGGATTCGCGGCAGGGCGAACGCGAGACGAGATACGCCGTGACGATCTTCTCGCCTTCGCGATTGTCCGTGCGCTGGAGATACTCGGAGAAGCTGCCGGACGGGTCTCGCCCGAGTGTCGTGCCCGGCATGATGCCCTGCCGTGGGCCATGATGGTGGGGATGAGAAATCGCCTAGTGCATGGCTACTTCGACATCAATCTCGATATCGTGTGGGACACCGTCACAACCGACCTGCCCCCGGTAATCGCCGCACTGCAGGATGCTGTCTCAGAGGGTAGGGACGAGGCCCAACCCTGAGCGGGTCCGTCCCTGCGGGCAGGTGGGCTCTCACCCCTCCGCATACCGTTGGATGCTCTCTTTGCGCAGGCGGTAGACCCGCGCCTCGACCTCCTCGAAGCTGCAGCGCAGTTCGCCCTCGACGACTTCGGCCTCGCCGCCCTCGAACATGATCTCGGCTACCGCGTACTTGATGCCCGGAACGCTGATGACCGTCTGCGTNNGGCGTCCGCTCGTAGTTGGCGGCGATGATGTGGATGTCGCTCCCGTCGCTCTTGACCATCGATGCCACGTTGTTCTTCATCGCGCGCAGTTCGGGTGTGTCTGCGGTCAGGAGCGGCTGGAGCTGCTTGAGTTCGCGCGTGGTCGCGCTCAACCACTCCCAGTGGTCCTGCGGCTGCGACTTGCTCGGATCCTCGACGGGTGTGCGCAAACGTGACAGCGACCAGTACACGATGCCTCTGGCGCCGCAGGCGATGGCCATGTACGTCATCGTGCGCATCTCACGCTGTGTCGGGAAGCGTTGCCACTCCTCGGGGACGTCCTTCTTCATGCGGCTGTAATCGAATGCCTGGGCCACGAACCAGAACGGCTTGCCGCCTTGCGAGACGCGCCGGTGGTGATTCAGGTATATGCTGATGCCACGGAAGCCGGTGCCGGAGAAGTTGACGGCAGGGATGGGGGGGACGGGATAGTAGTCGGCCTGCAGCACGTCGACGGAGTCCATGAAGCGCTCGACGTCGGCATAGTGGCAGACCACCGCAGTCACGGGATGTGTCCCATCGAGCTGATGGAGCAGTTGGTAGGCAGCCGGCATGTATTCCTTGCCCGGCTTGCCATCGATCCTCACGCCGAGACACTCAGTCACCGGGGTGTCCCAGTCCGGCTCGTCCATCGTGTGCCAGGCCAGGAGCGCAGGATGGTCCTTGTGCGCTTTGACCCGCTCGATGGTTTGCTCCCAGTTCATGGCCTTGACATCCGGGCGGTAGAGGCCGACCCATGCCTTGAGGCCGTGCTCCTCCGCGGCGTCCAGCCACGCCTGGCCGTTGGCATAGCTCGCGCTGCCTTCCCAGCCGTATGTGTGGACCATGTTGACGCCCGCCTCGGCAAGCATCGCGAAGTCCTCGACTCCGGCCTGGTAGATACCCACGGCGAAGAAGGGCTTGCCATCGACGAGAAGACACCTGTCGCCGACGACCTGTACCTCGGCTGCGGTTGCGAAGACGGCCGGCAGCGACAGGATAAGCAGAGCGGCCATGCGCATGATGTACACCCTCCGTTCAGTCATGAATGCCAGAGCGGGGCGCGAGACAGCCTCACGGCGTTGCAGTGCACCCCTCTCCCGTCCCGCGGCCGCGGGAGAACAGGGAGTCGACATGACGGTTTCCCGACACCCAGAAACGACGAAAATACCTCGTATGCACTGCCGTTCGCTGTTTGCCCCCTGCCCCGTCCCGCCCGCAGGGCGGTAGGGGGAGCGAGAACAGGAGGCGATGTGCACCTGCTGCCCATCCCCAGCCCTCCCCGTTCCGG
>DPJP01000444.1:0-1147 GCA_003542955.1 Armatimonadota bacterium | reverse complement strand
GCTTAAGCTAGCGCATATGGGGCCGGGGGGTGAGGCAGGCAGGCCGACCCTCCTACCCCTTCACCTCTCGCACCTTGCCCAGGTCGGTCATCTGCTCGCCGCGCTCGCGGGCGATCTCGTACTGCAGCGGCTCGCCGGCGAAGAATCGGTGCACCTCATCGAGCATCACCGCAAGGTAGTGCGCATCGCGGCCGGTGCCGGCGTTATGCGGCTGGAGGATCACGTTCGGCAGGTCATTAAGCGGATCGTCCTCCGCCAACGGCTCCTTCTCGAAGACGTCCAGCGCCGCGGTGATGCGGCCTCTCTTGAGCTCTGCCAGCAGGTCGTCAGGGTTCAGGAGGGGGGCGCGCCCGAGGTTGATGAGGATCGCACCATCCTTCATCGACTGGAACTGTGGCGCCTGGATGCGGTGGTAGTTGGCCACCGTCATCCCCGTGAGGCAGAAGACGACATCGGATTTGGCGAACAGCTCATCGACATCGCACTTGGTCATACCCAACTCCGCGAGCGCCTGCTCGGACATGTGGCCGCTGGCGACGGCGATCTCCTTCGGCTCCATCGGCCGGAGCATGTCGACGACCCACTTCGCGACATCGCCATAGCCCCAGATGCCGATGACGCAATCCTGGGGAACCTTGATGTCGAGGTCCTTGCCCCAGACCATCTTCTCGGAGCGCAGCCCGAACTTGCAGTGAACGTGGGCACGCCGCATGGCCATCATCATCAGCATGATGCCTGATTCGGCGACCGAGCGGGCCATGAGGTCATTGGAGGTGGATACCTTGACGCCGCGTTCGTAGAGGTAGTCGCTGATGATGACGGCAACGGAGCCGCCGACGTGGCCAACGATCTTGAGCGTGTCGTTCTTGGCGAGAACGGTCTCATCGAGGCGTGGGCTGCCCCAGGTGGTGAGCAGGGCATCGACGCCGACCAGGCGCTCCGCCCACTGCTCGGGAGTGAGAGGCTCGTCCGTCTCGTTGTAGGGAAGCTCGTAACCGTATTCCTTGATGCGAGACAGAGAGGGCTCGCGCCAGAACCACTCGCGGACGCCGGCGTTCTGGTTCATGAAGAGCAGTTTGGGGGTCGCGGACATGGTGGACCATCCTTCCGTGCCGGCGGGACCGGCTGGACTGCGTGTGCAAGTGCA
>DPJP01000303.1 GCA_003542955.1 Armatimonadota bacterium | reverse complement strand
GGCGGGCCACCGCAGGCAGCCGCCGCCTGTGCCGACCCAGACGGTGTCAGCGATCGGGCAGAGGCAGGTGACCTCGGTGGTGTTGAGGTGCAGGGCAGGCAAATGGCTCTGCGCGCCGGGGAGGATGCTCATCGCGGCCGCAATGAGCGTGACGATGAGTGGGATTGCCCTGCGGGTGCGGTGTGGGTGCATGGGTATGGGTCTCCTGCGCTTCCAGGTCGCCGGGCGTGCCTCACCCCCAGCCCCGTCTCCGAGTCTCGCAAGCGAGCCTTCAGGGCGGAGAGGGGACCAGGGGATCACGGGCACGGGGGAGGTGGATACCCACAGGGCCCATCGCAGGCGCTCCTCCGGTCGCGAGCTGATGCGCATCCGCAGACTCCGGTCGATCTCGTCGGCCCAGCCCTCGCCCCCCTCCTCCGGCCACGGAGAGGGGCTGGGGGTGAGGCCTATGCTACTTCAACTCCACCTCGATCTCTATTTCGAGCCGGTTGTGCGCGGCATCGGTGAGGTAGACGGGCAGGAACACCGACGGGCCGGTCACCGCATCGGCGGGGATCAGCACCTCGCCGGAAAACAGCCTGTCGGCGCCGTCGTAGTCAAGCGCGATCAGACCCCCACCGGGAGCGACAACATCCACGCGCTCGGCGTCCTCGGAGGCCTCCACCGTGAGCTTGATCACCCAGTCGTTCCCGACGCGCCTTGCGAAGGCGTTGCCGAAGCCTGATGGCGCCTGCTGATCCGCCTCATAGGTGATGGTCAGATGGCGCTGTGAGCCGTCCTTGAGGGTGATGACCAGGATCACCTGGTAGCGGCCGTGGATGGTGTCCTTCGGGACGATGAAGCGGACCTTCCAGCGGCCCTCGTCGGTGTCGTAGGTGAGCGGCTTCGTCTCGCCCCACGGGAAGACGGCGCTCACGCGCACGGCGTCGGGTGGCGCGGTGACCTTGATCCAGGGGTCGCCGCCGGTGGCGTAGCGACTCTGGTTCATGGCAGCCTGGGCCTCGTCGTCAGGCAATGCGAGCATGGATGTGTACGGCGTGACAAACATGTACTCCATGCTCAAGGCGATGATCTCCTGCTTCAGCTCCTCGTTCTCGCCCCTGAGGACAATCTGGTCGAGCAGGTAATCGACGCGGCTCCTGGCCCAGACGCGGGCGACGAAGGGGCTCGCCGGTTCGAACGCCGGGAAGGCGGCAGGGTACTCGAAGGTCTTCGGCTTGCCGTTGACCTCTCCCGTCAGCGTCACCGTCTGCTCGCCGCTGCCGGTGTAGCGGCCGGTGATGATGAGTTGGGAGCCCTTGAAGACGTCCGGCAGGATGTCGGGGTAGACGCGGTTGGTCTTGATCGCCCCGAAGCCGATGCCCAGATTCACCAGCACCGGCTTGCTGATCTTGGCGTAGAACGCCGCCACCTTGTCATACAGCGACTCGTTGGTGCGCACATACTCGGTGGCGCCGCGGTTGTTCGTCGCGATCTTCAGGAGCAGGTAGTCGTCGACATCGTCACCGACACCGAATGTGAAGATGCGCGTGCCGGATGTGTTGGCGGCGGTCACGTTGTCGATGATCTTGGGGATGTCGGTCACGCCGGCGGTCGGGAGCCCGTCGGTCATGAAGATGATGGTACGCTGGCGGTCGCTTTGAGCGAGCATCTTCAGGCCACGACGGAGCGCGCCGTCGATGTCGGTCATCCCGTCGGCCTCGATCGCCTTGACGTGCTCGAGCGCGGGCATGACGTTGCGCTGGGTGGCCGGCGTCAGGGCGTCCTTGTAGGCAATGATCTGATCGGAGAAGGTGACGATGCCGAAGCGGTCATCGTCTGTGAGCTGGCGGATGCAGAACTCGAGGGCCTTCTTTGCCTGCACGATCTTGTCGCCCTGCATGCTGCCGGACTTGTCGAAGACGAACACGACATCCTTCTTGACGATGTCCTCGGCCGAGGTCTCTTCCTGCGGGGCAACCATGAGCATGAAGTAGCCGTCCTCACCCTCCGGGCGATGAGCGAGGAAGCTGACGCCGAACTCGGTCGAGTGAACGGTATAGGAGATGGTCAGGTCGTGTTTGGGGGTGATGGCTGCCGCGACGTATGATGCGGCAGCGGAGTGCTCGTCAGCGCGGTCGAACTTGAGCGGGTGGCTGGGTGAGTCGACCTTCGTGATGGGCTTCTGGTCCTTAATCGCGATATCGATCTCGAGCTTGCCGATCTCGACCTGCTGGCCCGACATGGTGAGCGGATAGACGTAGGTGACAACGCCCGAGTGGTAGGGGAGGACCTGCTCGTAGCCCAGCTCGACGCGCATCGGCTCGGAGGGGCTGACGGGGAAGATGTTGGCGCGGAAGAGGTTGCGGCCGACCTTCTCGAGCAGCGCCGGGTCGCGCTTGCCGGCCACAAGGCGTTCGTAGATTTCGCGGGCCTCCTTCTTCTCCTTGACCTGCCCGACGATTCGCTTGCCCTTCACCCAGTAGGCGAACTCCGAGACACTAGCGGCCTCCGGCAGCGGGATGAAGTAGACGGCTTCGAGATCGGTCTCCGTGTTATTCACGAACTCCTGGACAATGCGGGTCGTCGCCACCTGGTTGTCGATGCTGATGCTGACCTTCTGAGACTGCAGCACCAGCGGCGGGAGTTCCTCCGCCTGGTCGGCGGGTGTCCTGGGGACAAGCATCTGTGCGTGGGTTGCTGCGAGCGCGCACAACAGGAGAACCAGCACAACGATTGGCTGCACACACATTCTCACTCCAACCACCTACCTCCGGTATTGTTGGCTCACCGGGCCGGCAGTGGGCGCGGACGTCCGCCTCGCGCGGTCGCGGGTGCTACTCGATGACAATCTGCGACGGGTCGAAGTCGGCCTTCGGCAGTTGCGGGTCCATCTCCCCGAGTACCTCGGCCAGCAACTCCGAGATGACCAGGTTGCGGTACCACTTGCGGTTGGCCGGTATGC
>DPJP01000300.1:3041-4035 GCA_003542955.1 Armatimonadota bacterium | reverse complement strand
CAGCGACGCGATTGCGATACTGCGGATCGTAGTTGGTTTTGACGCGGATGTTCCGCGGGCCGACGCGGACGGCGACGGATCGACCACGGTTGCCGACGCGATCCTCGTACTGCGGTGCGTGGTGGGCCTGAGTGAGTGGCCGCTGGGCAACCTGTGTGGGACGAACATCATCGACCTGACTGCGGCGTTGGCCGCGCCGATGGCGACGGACCCGCACCCGGCATCCGAGGCCATGCAGAACACGCTGAACGCGTACCTGGCCAGTGATGACAACATCCCGGCCGACACGGCCGAACTGACCGCGGACCTCGCGGGCTGGGTCGCCAATGTCACCAATGACCCCGATGATGTTGGGGCGCAACTGGGGCTGACGCTTGCGATCGTCGCCGCGGCGGGACACAACGCTGCCGACTCGATGTGTATGAACATCTTCGAGGAGGTCGGCCTGATCGAGGTGGCTTCAGTCGTTGTGCGCGAGGATACGGCGCCTGCGAGTGTGATGACACAGACGATCGGGACGATGTTCGCGCAGAGCATGCCGACGGTGCCGGTTGTCGGCGGCAACGCGGTGATGACCGCGGCGGTGCCGGTTAGCGATCTCCAGGGGTACCGCACGGCGATCAGGAACTACCTGCTGGGTCCGCTGGAACACGCGGTGGAGCGNNGGCGGCCTGCGCCGTCGGCGCTGCCGGGCAACTGCTCGTCGAGTTGACCGATGAGGCGGAGACGGTAACCCTGTATCCGGCCGATGTTCTGATGGTGACGGCGGGGCTGCGCACCGTGCGGGCACTGCTTCTGATGGCCTCGGCCTTCAATCCGGATTACGGAAGCTGGGACTGGGATCTGGACCTCCATGAGCGCGACGCCAACGGCGACGGCGTTCTGACGGTGGCGGAGTACGCGCCGCCGGCTCCGTTCGCCACGGTCGATGCGACAAACTGGACGGCGGCGGGCGAGTGGCTTCGTGGCGCAGTGGCGGACATCCGGGCGGGGA
>DPJP01000300.1:2804-2966 GCA_003542955.1 Armatimonadota bacterium | reverse complement strand
CCGCAGCGGTGACGCGAACAGCCTGATCGGGCGCTACCTCGAGGATCCGGCGGAATTCGCCAACTACGCGGACGACGCGGCCGATATACTCGGCGGCGAGGTCAACATGACATTCAACTATACGGCAGGGGCCTCAGCGGGAGTGCGCACCGAGGCAGTCGA
>DPJP01000300.1:232-2759 GCA_003542955.1 Armatimonadota bacterium | reverse complement strand
GAGATCTTCGACACTCCGCCGGCGAGCATTCAGAGCATGCTCCCGCCGCTCTACCTAATGCTCTCGGAGGGCAGTTGGACCTTCCCGGGCGTGGGCCAGTTCCTGCTGTGGTGGGAGGAGCGGGTGGACGATGACACCATCAACTACTGGTGGTGGTTCCAGCCGGCGACGGGCAACGGCCTGGGCGACTACGTCGACATCGCGATCGGGGCCGCGCCGCACGTTGTGGCGGTGCCGGCGGCGGGCGACTTCCCCGGCGCGNNTAGCTGGACGTCGGTGAGCGGCACCATCGGCCCGGTGAACGTCAACGGGACCGCGACCGAGGGCCGCGACCTGTTGCTGGCGGCGACACCGAAGTGGGGCGACGTGCCTGACAATACGTTCTCCGGCGTGTTCCCGGACCCGGACAAGGCGGGCGAGGCGATCCTGCGCAACTATGACGACTGGACGCTGACGTACGGGTCGATCCAGCTCGGACCCGGCGCGGAGCAATGAGGCAGCGTCGGGCTGCAGTCCCCGATTCCACGGCAGGCGATGGGGCACGTGCGCTCCGTCGCCTGCCCGTCTTCCACCCCTCTGCGGCGCCGGTCGGCCGCGCGTTGATGCTCCTTCTGGTCTGCCTGGTGGTGTTTGGCGGCGCGGCGTGTCAGGCATCGAGTCCGGCGGACCTGTTCTGGCGCATCGAGGCGGACGCGATGGCCGAAGGGGGGGCCGACGTGCCCGGGCAGATCTCGCTGCGCCCCCAGGTTGAGCGGCCGGCCAGCCTGCCCGCGGCGGGTGACGGCGGGGTGCGGATCAGTGCCGCCGAGTACGCGCCGATCCGACTGAGTCGGGCTGAGGAGCAGGTGGGACGCTGGGACTGCTCCGCATCCACCGTGGATGTCTTCCTCCCGTTGAGCGCTCCCGGTGACACGGGCTGGACCCTCGGCCTGCAACAGTCGAGGTCCACGGATGACGCATGGTTCTACGAGACCTCGATTGCTCCGGACGCCGATGCGGACTATCGGCTCGGCATGGAGACGACTTCGCAGATGGTCGGGGCCGCCTATCGGGATCGGTCGGGTCTGACGCTTGCAGCCGCGCGTCGCTGGGGGACGAGCAAGGCGAGTGCGCAGGGGTCGCGCCTGGCTGGCGCACTCGGTCTGAGCAACGACAGGTCGTGGCCGGCGGTGGAGACGGAGTTCACGGATCACATCGTGGGCGGCTCGCTGGCGCTCGGGGAGTGGGAGTGCGGCGTCCAGCGGACGTGGTCGGAGCCGCGCACGACGATGGAGCTGACGCGGAAGAGCTACAAGTACTCGGCGCCGATGGAGAGCGACGGGGCAAGCACGGAGGGCTACATCGCGAGGCGGCTTGGGGCGGAGAGCTACTTCGCGTGTCTCTCGGACGGGCACAGCACTTCGAGCGGCACGATTTTCATGGGCGCGGTGGGTCGCGGCGACGTGAGCTTTGAGACCCGCGAGCGCTCGTTCATGCTGGGCTGGCGGCGGGAGGAGGGCCGGCGGCTGCGTCAGTTGGTGCTCGACCGTCGTGTCAGCTCGATGGCCGGCCGGGCGCAGGGGTATACGGGTTTCCTGCCCGGCATTTCCTCGGATGTCTACACGCTGCGGCTCGGCTATGACGTGTCGACCGTGTCGGCACGGTACGCATATCGGCGACCGCTGTCGGGGAGCTTCGACGTACTCGCCTCGACCGCCGTTCAGTATAGCAATGTGGATGCGCAGTTCCGCATCCGTCGGGCCCGGGGTTTCTGGTCGAACCCGAAGACGGTCACCGAGTACGCGGTCGATGAGGGGATCGTGCGGATGTTTGCGCTGGCGCTGGGCGTCGGGTACGAGGACGGCAACTGCTCGGCGTCGCTGGTGTGCACGGGTGGACTGGCGGGAGCGAGCGAGATCGTGACGGACCCCTCCGGTGAGCCGTCGGAGGAGCCCTCGCTGCAGATGCAGCCGGACTTGTTCTTTACCTTCCGCTTCGAGTACCTGTTCTGATCGAGACAGCTGCCCAAGTGCGTAGCGGGCCGGANNAAGCCGGTGTTCGGCGCGGCCATCGCCGCACTCGTCGTTGTTTTCTTCATCCTCCAGGCTCCCTGGCCGATGCTGGGCCCCGACGAGTCGGCCTGGATGACCTCCGCGATCAAGGTCCTCAACGGCAAGGTGCTCGGCCGCGACGCAGTCATGGCGAAGGGCCCATACCTGCTGTTGTGGCACCTCGGCGCATATCTGCTCACGGGTCCGAATGTGATTGCGCTGCACCTGATCGGCGCCGCGTGGGCGGCTCTGACGGGCGCGGTGGTCTGTCTGCTGACACTACGGTTGAGCAACCGCACGGGGCTTCTGGCCGCAGGGCTGCTCTACACGGCGGCGATGGCGGATCACGCGCTGCGGACCAACGTGTATGCCGAGGTGCTGATGGCGCTGCCGATCAGTCTGGGTTTCCTCGCGCTGGTGCACGGGCTGCGGACGGGGCGGGCGCGGTGGACGGCGGCGGCGGGTCTGTGCGTGGCGCTGGCGGTGTTGACCAAGCA
>DPJP01000300.1:0-196 GCA_003542955.1 Armatimonadota bacterium | reverse complement strand
GCTGGAAGCCCGACCTACCCGGGTGATCGGGCACTGGCTGGCCGCGCTTGGCGGGGCGCTTGCAGGGGCGCTGCCGTGGCTGGTGTATGTGTGGGTTCACGGCGCGGGCGGGGACTTCATCGACAGCTTCGTCGGCAGGAGTAGCAGTTATGTGGCGGCCCTGGGCCCCGCTGAGGGGTTCAACAACCTGCGCTGG
>DPJP01000258.1:3219-3414 GCA_003542955.1 Armatimonadota bacterium | reverse complement strand
AGGCAAGCTGCAGAATGTGCCGTTCGACGCCACACCAACCATCGACGAGGTCATCGCGCTGCTCAGTCGCACCATCGACAGGCGTATCACCATTCGGCGCGCGCTCGAGGCCGATGCCCCCGTCATCCAGGGCGATCCAAACCAAATCCACCAGGTGCTGCTCAACCTCGGGATCAACGCCCGCGACGCCATGCC
>DPJP01000258.1:0-3189 GCA_003542955.1 Armatimonadota bacterium | reverse complement strand
GCCATGCCCCAGGGCGGGACGTTGACCTTCGCCACGCGCCTGGTTGCCGGCGACAGCGAGACGGTGCGAGCTCACAGCGAGACCCCGGCCGAGCGCTACCTGTGCATCTCGGTGAGCGACACCGGCGTCGGTATCCCCGATGAAGTGCGCGGACGCATCTTCGAGCCATTCTTCACCACCAAGCCCGAGGGCGAGGGCACGGGCATGGGACTGGCGATGGCCTACGGCATCGTCCAGGCCCACGGCGGCTGGATTGATCTGACGACGGAGCCCGGCGTGGGCACAACCTTCGAGATCTACCTGCCGGCGCCCGAGAGATCACATGTCTCCAGGGGCCACGGCGGGCCTACGCGTCCCGTCAGTCGCGGCGCCGGTCGCATCCTGATCGTCGACGACGAGGAGATTGTCCGCGAGATACTTCGCGACATGCTCACGCGACTTGGCTATGAGGTGATAGTCGCGGCTGGTGGGCGGGAAGCTGTAGAGCTGTACGCCGCTGCCTCGGGCACCATTCACGCAGTCATTATCGATCTGGTCATGCCCGGCATGGGGGGCGCACAGACGTTTGATGCACTCCGGGAGATCGACCCCGGCGTCAGAGCACTGCTCTCAACCGGCAACAGCCCTGACGGGCTAACACAGGAGCTTATTGACAGGGGCATGGTCGGACTCGTGCCCAAGCCCTACCGAATGCAGGATATCTCCCGGGCCCTGAGCGCCGCGCTCGCACACTCAGAGCGCCAGGCCGGCGGTCCGAGCGGGGAGACACAACACAGACGCCGATGACATACACACACCCATGGCTGTGCGGGCAGACCCCGCCCGACAGCCTCACTACAGCAGGCAACACCGGTGCGGGCGAGCCCCAGACTGTGCCCGGGCCGGCAGGGCAACCGGGCAGACACATCCACGGCTGCGGCGTGTCTGGAGCCCCCGAGCACGTGCTATCTCGAGCGCTCGAGGCGCGTCAGGGCTTCCGGCTCGGCCTGTCCATTGCCGCTGGACTCCTGCTCGTCACTGCTTCTCTCTTGTCCTGCCTTCCCGGCGGATGCATCACCATTGCGGCGATTGCCCTTGCCGTCACCCTTGCGGCACTGCCGAACCCCGCGGGTAGGCGCGGCGGCGGTCCACCGCTGGGAGACATGCTTCCCGTGCTCGAGGCGATGCAGGACGCGGTTGCCGTGCTGGCCCCAGACAAGACAGTGCTCTGGGCCAACGACATGCAGGTGGCGATGGCCGTCACCGGTGAGGCGGTCATAGGGCGCCGATGCTGCGATGTGTTCTGTGGAGATCCCAGCTGCTGCGAGGTCTGCACCGCCGCCCTCGCCCTGCAGACACTCACGCCACAACGCAGGACCGTCCGGATCCCGGGACCAGATGCGCAACTCGGCTGGTATGAGGTCTCGAGTAGCCCGCTGCGCACCGCTTCGGGAGAGCTTCTCGGCGTGCTGCGTGTCTCGCGGGAGGTCACCGAACTCCAGCGGGCACAGATGGCACTGCGCGAGAGCGAACGCGACTACCGCCAACTGGTCGAGAACGCAAACAGCATCATCCTGCGCATGGATACCGAGGGCAGGATCACCTTCTTCAACGCGTTCGCCGAGAGGTTTTTCGGCTACTCGGCGGAGGAGATCATCGGCCGCAGCGCCGTCGGCACGATCGTCCCTGAGACCGAGACATCCGGCAGGGACCTTGCGCGACTGCTCGCCGACCTGTGCCGTAACCCGGAGCAGTATGCGACAAACGAGAACGAGAACTGCACCCGCGACGGCAGGCGCGTCTGGGTCGCCTGGAGCAACAGCGCAGTCATCAACGAGGCGGGGGAGCCCGTCGGGGCTCTCTCAGTAGGCAACGACATCACCGCCCACAGGCAGGCCGAGGCCGCCCTTAGCGACCGCCACAGCGAGCTCCAGCAGGTCTTCGCCGCCATACCCGACGCCATCATCTCCACAGACCGTGACCGACACATCACCCAGGTCAATGACGCCTTCACCGGCCTCTACGGCTACCAGGCTGAGGAGGTCATCGGCAGGCACACCGCGTTTCTCAATATCGCCCGCAAGCCACAGAGCCCGGGCCGCACCAGCTCGCCCGGTGAGGCCTGTACCGAGGTCCACCATCGGAAGGATGGCAGCACCTTCGTGGGCGAGACTGCCGAAACACCCGTCTTCGACGCTGCAGGGCAGTCCATCGGCCACCTGACGCTCGTGCGCGACGTCACCGAACAAAAGCGGGCCCAGCAGGCACTGCGGATGATGCAGTTTGCGGTGGAGCATGCCTCAGTGGCCGTCTACTGGACGAGCGCCTCCGGGCGCTTCGTGTACGTCAACAAGGCAGCCTGCCGGCTGCTCGGGTATCAGAACGCGCAGCTGCTGCGGATGTCGGTTGCCGACATTGACCCCGACTTCCCGGCGAACCGCTGGCCCGAGCACTGGGCGGAGCTCAAGCGCGACGGCGCCCTGGGCTTCCGCACCAGGCATCGCCGCAGAGACCAGAGCGAGTTCCCGGTCGAGATCACCGCCAACTACGTGGAGTTCGAGGGAGATGAGTACGTCTTCGCGTTCGCATGGGACCTGACTGAGCAGGAGCGGGTCGAGCAGGCGCTTCGGGAGAGCGAGGACCGCTACCGTGCTCTGTCCAGCGCGGCGGCGGAGGGGATCCTGATACACGACAAAGCGACCATCATCGACTGCAACGAGGCCATTTGCCGCATGTTCGGCTACGAGCATGATGAGTTGCTCGGGTTCGACGTGTTCTCTCTCGGGGCTCCGGAATCCCGCTCAGTGCTGCGGGAGAACGCAGCCGGGGCAACCGCCGGGCCGTATGAGGCCGTGGGGCTCCGCAAGGACGGGACACGGTTCCCGGTTGAGATCGCCGGCCGCGACATGCCGTTTCGCGGCCGAACACGCCGCGTCGTCACGGTCCGCGACATCTCGGAGCGCAAGCGGGCCGAGGACGCAGCCCGTGAGAGCGAGACGCGGTACCGCATCCTGGCGGAGAATGCCCGTGACGTCATCTGGATGTGCGACTTCCAACTCAATTTCACCTATGTCAGCCCCTCGGTCGAGACACTGCGTGGCTACACATCGGAAGAGGCCCGGGGCCACGCGCTCGAGCAGACGCTGACCCCGCCTTCCGCGGCACTCGCCCGGCAGGTATTCACCGAGGAACTGGGTGAGTGGCTCGCGA
>DPJP01000249.1 GCA_003542955.1 Armatimonadota bacterium | reverse complement strand
GGGGCGAGGGGCGAGGGAACGGCAAGTGGGGCATGGATGAGGGGATGACGCGTCGAAGCGGTTAGCGCCGAACGCCGAAAACGTGATTGTGTGACCTGGGCCACTCCTCGAGTATTGCGCCTACATCGCCGGCAATGCGGGGACCTCGAAGGCGCTCTCGCAGATGCCGGCGTTGATGATGTGGTCGAAGAAGCGCATGTACATGAACAGGTGGCCTTCCTGGTCGCGGACCTCGATGCTGAGTGGCACAACGAGCCCATCCCCAAGAACCGCGTAGCGGCGGACGACCGTGCGAGCGGCGAAGGGAACCGCGCCCCGCGTCACCTGTTGTTGTGCGGGGCCGTCACCCCGCCTGACGGTGACCTCCTGAGCAAGCTCTACCTCGCCGCTTGCGTACTCGGTACGGCTGGTCAGCGCCGCCCATCGGCCCGGTGACACCTGGGTGATGCTGTCGTAGGTGGTGACGGCGACCTCCGCCCCACTCTCGGCGTACAGCACCGTCTTCAGAGGTAGGTCTTTGTCTGCATCCACCCACGTCCACGCGCGACTGACTTCGTGGCCGAGAACGTGCGCGGGTGCGGGGTCCGGAGTGGCCTCGAGGATACTGCACTCCGTCTCCCCGATCCTCTCGGCACCCACGCGAGGCCCGTCGTCGCTCCGCAAGGCACCGAGGTCGAAGAGCCCCTTGAGCCAGGGACCGAGGTCGGCAGCATTCCCGGTGCCATAGACCCGTGAGATGACCGGGTCGGCCTCAATGGCGTTGAGGTCGCTGCGGTGCAGCTCACGCAGGAATGGGTTGTAGTAGGCGAGCTGTCCTCCATCCAGGGCATAGGCCATGCCGACTTTGTGCTCGAAGAAGTCGATGGCCGTCTTGGGAGCGAACCGGGAGTTGACGACCATCTTGCCCTGGTCGGGAGCGCGGACGATGTAGCTCAGTTGAAGCACGACCGGCGCGTGCTTCTCGAACGTGAGTACCGCCTCGGCCCGGCACTGCAGGTCGGAAGAGCGCGGGGCAGGTTCGCTCTGCACACGCGTTGCCAGGCGCCAGTCCTCGGCCGTCTGAGCCACGAGGATGTCGGCACACGCCCCAAGGACGAATACCATCGAGATGCGCCACAGCAAATGGGACATACGCCGGTTCCCCCTCACCGTCTCCGTTTCGCCAAGGCGTGACGCCCCTGCACGCGCGGGCGTGCCCGCAGGTCAGAAACTCATGGTGATGGTAGCACAGGCGTGCGCGAACCCGGTATCGTGTTTCTCGAAAGCGGACGCGCGATAGGCGGAGCAACTCACGGCACAACTCCCAGAGATCGTGATGGTACCCGCACCCTCGAAGTTCACAGTGACTTCCACTCCCTGTTCCGACAACTGACAGAGGTCATCGTGGTCCCCATCCCACGTTGCGCAGGCTTGCTTGGGGTCCTCGGTGCCGGGGAGGTCGGCCGTCTCGCCAAGCGCGGACGCGGTAGCCGACGCACTCGCCTTGGCCTGGCAGGGCGACGTATCCAAGCAGCAAGCATGGTAGTAGACACTGACGCCCAGCGTCGCCGACGCTGTTATGGGCTCCGGCGGGTCGTCTTCCTCGTCCTGGCCCTCGTCCTCTATCCAGCGTACGGTGCCCGTCCCGGATGAGATCGCGTTCACCCCAGCGCAACTATTGGCTGAGTGGACCCCACCGTACTGGTGGCGGTTGAAGACGCTTGCCTCGACGCGCGCTTCGCCCGCCCCTCCTACGCCAATGGCCTGTCGCTCAATGCGGAAATCGCAGTCGCTCGTGTACCCACCATCTTTGCAGAGCTCCGGTGGAACCAGCGCCCAGCTCCACTCCGGGGCAGTATACTCGCCTGCGGTCGCAAGGGCACTGCAGAAAAGGCACGACACGACATACACTATCACCAGACACCTCATCGCGATCACCTCCGTGGCAATGGTCCATGGACGCAACGCACTGGAGCAACGAGAGCCCACATCAGAGCGAGACAGCGGCGGAAGACGCGGTGACGCACAACCCATCGTCCATGGGTATCGGCTGGTTTTCCTCCTTGGTCTCTCGCGACGCCCCGGCAGCAGCAATGCAGCCCGCCGAGACTGAGACGCTCCCGGCCCCCGCTATCTCAGCAGATAGGCTCAACACGTCGGAGTACGATTCGCCATCGGTGTAGAGAGGCGGCGTATCCGCTGTTGGGACGGCCACACTCCCTCGTTGGCCAGCATCTGGTGCTGCACATGCCCCATGCTGGCCACCAACTGCCCCTTCAGCGGCGGCCGCCCCCCACGCAGATGCGGAACACGCGGCCCCTTCACCGCACGTCGCGTTGAAGACGACCGTGATGGCCGCCGCCACCGAACCCGCGATCATCTCCGGCGTGTCCTCCTCATCCTGGCCTTCATCCGGCACCCACTGCCGGCTGACCGTGACGCTGGCCTGGGCAGTGCCTTCGCCTTGGTGTCCGGTGCCGGCTGGCTTGCCCGGATCCCAGATTCTGGCATCGGCCGCCTCGGCCGCTGCCCTCGCTTCACAGCAACCGGCTGCCCAGTCCCATCCCGTCGTGATCCAGAGGTCGTCAGTCACCACGTCTGGGGTGCGCCACCCCGTCGCGTTCGATGAGGGCGGGGAGTACTGGCCTGCCCACAATGGCACTTGGGGTCCGCACGCGAACACCCCACAGAGCACAACAGCCACGCCCGACTTCCGCATGGTCCTATTCCCACCTTCCGTTATGTACTAAGGTTTTCGTCGATGTCATCTATCCGTGGTCCAGGGCGAGTGCATCACGCCCCACAGCAAGAAGAGCATCCGGTCGTGCGTCTCTACACTCGGCCCCAGCGTACTGGAGATGAACATGCTGGCAAATGCGGCACGCTGCTCTCGCACGCGTTGCTCCATCCACAGCCTCTGCTGCTCGCCGATCTGCTTGAGCACCACGGAATGCTGCTCGTTCTCAGCACTCTCAAGGGGGCGGGTGACATAGGCGAGAGCATTCCCGGCAAACACGGCGTAGGCGTCGGCCACCACATGGTTTCGTCCGGCCTCGAGGCCACGCCCAATCTCCTGGCGCTTGTCCCACACGTTCTGCGCCGCCGCCCACGCCTTCTGCAGCCGTAGCTCGGCCTGCTTCTGCTCCTCGATGGACAGGGGACGCTTCAGGCCCGTCTCGAGCGGGTCGTTGGCCATCTTCGCCCACTGCGTCAGACACATCTCCCGCAAGGCTTGTGCCTGCTCAGCAGGCAGACCCCCTGCGAGTGCGGCTGCAATGACGGGCTCGGTGAGGGCAGCCAGCTGCTGCAGCGCCGCCTCGAGGTCTGCCTCGGCGCCACCCCGCGACTCGCGCTCGGCGAACGCACGACACTCGTGCGCAATCTGCCACTTGAGAGACTGCATCGACAGTTCAGGGGCAACAGTGTGCGATCCTGAGCCGATAACATAGCCGGCATTGCGCTCCGCGTACGTCCTGAAGCCTACCAGGAATGCCGCCGCCCGCTTGTCGGGTAGAGGACGCGAGAGACCGTTACGGAATGCTATCCGCACGCCCTCCACACACACGCGCCTTTGCTGGTCACTCCACTCCGGGCAGTGCTCTTCGAGTATCTGGATCGCCGATGCGCAGATATACTCGATCTGTGCCGCAATCTCAGGACTGGCCGGCTCGCGAACGACGTACTCGGCCGGAGTCTCCTGCGCGCAGGTGGGTAGAGCAGCCGCGAACAGGAGGAGGCCGCACGCGGCTGCGCGCGCGCCGAGTCCCCGCCAGCGTCTCACCTCGGGACCTCCTCCTGAGTGCCTACCGACCTCCGGCATGAGCTGCCTCGCCTCCAGCCTGCTCCAGCCTGTCCACGAACAGCTTCGCGAGTTCGCCATCAACCGAGTCGGGCGCTGCGTCGACGGCAAGCCTGAACTCGGCCAGCGCCTGGTCGCCCTGGTTCTGCTGGTAGAGGAACATGCCCAGGCCGAAGTGCGCCCGTGAGATGTACTCCCCGGCCGGGGCGGTCTCAACGATCTGCCTGTAGGCCTCCGCTGCGCCGGCATCATCCACGAGGTCCACGCGCAATCGGGCGAGCTGCTCGAGCGCCTGCAGGCGGGCCTCACCGGTGGCTACCTGCGCGAGTCTCTGCAGGATCGCAGCGGTCAGGAGCGGCCCCCCGTCGGCGCCAAAGCCGCCGGCGGCTCGCAAACCGAGCAGAGACTCGAGGCATTCCTGCTCCTCCTGCGGCTCGCGACCGACGTGCAGCGATGCGACAATACAGGCGATTGCATCGCGAGCTTCGGCTGTCTCCCCAAGATGGGTTGCCACCTGCCATCTCATCCACTCGGCTGCCGGGTCACATGCGGCGGAGCGTGTCGCGCGGAACTGGTCGATCCTTGCTCGCAGGTCATGCAGTGCCTTCACGTAGGCGGGCCAGTCGGGGA
>DPJP01000215.1 GCA_003542955.1 Armatimonadota bacterium | reverse complement strand
AACGACGGGAGCGCACCTCGTGAGGCCCCTCCCCGCTGCCTAACGCGGGGTACGCTCGGCTGGCCCCTCCAACGACATCTCCACAGCCCGCCAGGTGCTTATGTTAGCGCGTATGCCCCTCGCCCCTCATCCCACATCCCTGCCGTTCCCCCATTGACTCACCGACTCAAATATGCAAGACTCCCGCTTGACACTCCTAATGGAGTGTCATAGGAGCCTATTGCAGACCCGGAGTGAACAGCATGATCGCCCCCCATGGCGGAGAACTGGTCAATCGCACCCTTGAAGGTGACAGCCTCACAGATGCAATCGCCCACGCGGGCAGCCTGCCGCGCCTGACAGTTTCGGATGTGCTCGCCGGCGATATTCAGAACATCGCTCGCGGTGTCTTCAGCCCGCTCAAGGGCTTCATCGGCCACGACGACTTCGCGTCCATCGTCGCCTCCGACCGCATGGTCGACGGCACCGAGTGGACCATCCCGATCGTTCTCGATGTCCCCGCGAAGGATGCAGTGACCGTAGGGCAGGATGTCGCGCTCTGCCGCAACGGCGGGGAGCCGATGGCAATCCTGCATGTCAATGAGGTCTACGGCTGGGATAAGCAGGCCGCCACAAAGGCCTTCTTCGGCACCAATGACGGCAATCACCCCGGTGTGGCGGGCATGCTCGGCCGAAGCGACTATCTCGTCGGCGGTGACATCTGGCTGATTGACAACGACCGCGGACCGTTCGCCGACATCAACCTGTTCCCGGCCGAGACGAGGAAGGTCTTCGCGGAGAAGGGTTGGGAGACGGTCATCGCCTTCCAGACGCGCAACGTCCCGCACATCGGGCATGAGTTCCTGCAGAAGTCCGTGCTCGGCTTCACCGACGGCCTGTTCATCCAGCCGATCATCGGGAAGAAGAAATCGGGCGACTTCCGCGATGAGGTCATCATCGCCTCATATCTGACGCTGATCGACAGCTACTACGCAAAGGACCGCGTGCTGCTGAATATCCTCCCGACCGAGATGCGCTACGGCGGACCGAAGGAAGCAATCCTCCACGCAATCATGCGAAAGAACTACGGCTGCACGGGGATCATCATCGGCCGTGACCATGCGGGCGTGAAGGACCCCAACGGCAAGTCCTACTACGGTGAGGAAGACGCCATCCACATCTTCAAGCAGTTCCCGGGCCTGGATATCCAGCCGTTCAGTATCGCCGGGGACTTCGGCTACTGCACAAAGTGCAACGCCGTCTCGAGCGACCGCATGTGCGACCACCAGGATCAGTACATCTCCTTCTCGGGCACCGAGATACGCGCCGCGATCGTTGACGGCGTTCCGCTGGCCGAGCAGGTCATGCGGCCGGAGGTCCTCGCGAGGATCATGGAGTTCGACCAGCCCTTCGTCGAGTAACTCGTTCGTCGACTGACCCGTCTGTCAGCCGGCCTTCACACAGGGAGTTGGGGCGTTGTACGCCATCGAGGTCCGGGGGGCTGTCGCCATGAAGCGTTGCGCCACCTGCAGGCACGCGAAGCAGGTCGGGTGCATGGACCTGGTTGTACTGTTTCGCTGTGGGCGCAACGGGCGGACCGTGGCCGAGGGCGATAGCTGCGTGGACTGGGAGGCCCGCGAGCCGCGGCGGACGAATGGACACGGCGGGCGGCCGGGGCAGACGGGCCGCGACATGGAGCGCTGAATGGGCCGATGCAGCGACGGGCGGAGCGGGAGCCGTGTGGTGGTGGTGGGCTGGGATTCCGCGCCTGCCGGGTTGCTCTCCGCCGAGTGGCTCGAGCGCATGCCGAACCTCGCGCGCGTAGTCGCGGGGGGGACATTCGGCCCGCTTCGCAGTACCGATCCACCCATCACCGTCCCGGCGTGGACCTCCATGTTCAGCTCCCGCAACCCCGGCGAACTGGGCTTCTACGGCTTCCGCAATCGACACCCCGGCACGTATGAGGACACATGGATCGCCACTTCGGCGGCCGTCAAGGTCCCCCGCGTGTGGGAGATGCTCTCCGAGGCCGGCAGGCGCTGCTGCGTGCTCAACGTTCCCCAGACCTACCCGGTCAGGCCGCTGAACGGCTGCATGGTCTCGTGTTTTCTGACACCCGGCACCGATGTCACCTACACATTCCCCGCTGAGCTGGCCGCGGAGCTCGATCGCGTCACCGGCGGCTATGAGATCGACTGCGAGGACTTCCGCACCGAAGACAAGCAGCAACTGCTCGCCGACATCAACAGGGTCTCCGACAAGCATTTCGCCGCCGCGGAGTATCTGCTCAGTCGCGAACCGTGGGACCTCTTCGCGATGGTCTTCATGGGCCCGGACCGCATCCAGCACGGCTTCTGGAAGTACCATGACCCACACCATCCCAAGCACGTGCCCGGCAACGAGTTCCAGAGCGCCATTGTCGACTACTACGTGAAGCTGGACCGGCAGCTCGGGGCACTCATTGACCTTGCAGGCGAGGACGCCGCCGTCATCGTCGTCTCCGACCATGGCGCGAAGGCGATGCGGGGGTCACTCAACATCAATGAGTGGCTCATCCGCGAGGGGTACCTGGTCTTGCGTGAGCCCCCGTCGGCGCCGACACGGTTCGATGAGAGCCTCGTCGACTGGTCCCGAACCACTGCCTGGGCATGGGGCGGCTACTACAGCCGGGTATTCCTGAATGTGGCAGGCCGCGAACCACAGGGCATCATCCCGCCGGGACGCTCCGAGGCCGTCAGGGATGAACTGGCCGCCGCCATCGAGGCCATCCCGGACCACGAGGGCCGGCCGATGGCCACGCAGGCGCTCAAGCCGGAGGACATCTACTCGGGCCGCTTCGTGGACCGGGCGGCCGACCTGCTCGTCTACTTCGACGATCTGCACTGGCGCGCCGGGCAGGATATCGGCTCTGGGCAGGTCTACTCATTCGACACGGAGATCGGCCCCGATGACGCCGTGCATGGCTTCCACGGCATCTACGCATCGACCGCGCCGGGGCGCGCCGAGACCGGCCGCAGAGAAGGCCTCCATCTGATGGACGTGGCCCCCACGATCCTGGCACTGCTCGACCATCCCGTCCCTCGTGAGTTCGAGGGTAGCTCGATCTACTGAAAGAGGCTGAACAGGCAATCATGGCAAACGCATGCACATGCAAGCAGGGAGTTGTCATCTGGTTCACAGGCACACCCGCGTCGGGCAAGTCGACCATTGCCGGGATCATCGAGCAGAAGCTGTGCGAGATGGGCCTGCCGGTCGAGAATCTCGATGCCGATGAAGTCAGGGCGAACCTCTCGCCCAACCTCGGCTTCACGCCCGAGGCGCGCGACGAGAACACCAAGCGGCTGGCCTGGATGGCCCAGAAGCTCTCCAAGTACGGCGTCAACGTCCTGGTCGCGGCAGTCTCACCGCTGCGGGCATACCGCGATCGTGCCCGCTCCTGGTGCCCGAACTTCGTCGAGGTGATGGTCTACGCACCGCTCGAGGTCTGCAAAGAGCGCGACCCCAAGGGCCTCTACGCCCGCGCCGAGCGCGGCGAGGTCAACGACATCGCCGGCTGGCACATGCCCTTCGAGGAGCCGGAGAAGCCCGAGGTCTATATCGACACCACGCAGATGAGCGCAGAGGAAGCCGCCGAGTTGGTCCTCCAGCGCGCGAAGGAAGTCGGGTACGTGTAGGGAAGGCCGGCGACGGCGGCGGGCCTCACCCCCGGCCCCTNNGGAGCACGACACACGGCATCCAGCACTGTCGGAGAAGGCCGGACGCCGACACGGAACACCATTTTCGTGGTTTCTGGGCGTCGGGAAACCGTCATGTCGACTGCTCCGAAAATGGGCCTTGGCACAGCATCGGGCGTCGCACGTGGAGCCCTTGACTCCCGCCCCGT
>DPJP01000357.1:5315-13743 GCA_003542955.1 Armatimonadota bacterium | reverse complement strand
GGCCTGGCGCCGGCCAACCCGCTCGCGGATGTCGACCAGAGCGGCAGCACAGGCGTTGACGATGCCATAGCAGTGCTCAGGTGTGTGGTCCAGCTCGCGCAGTGGCCCATCGGCACCTTCACCACCCCATCCCTGAGTTACTTCACATCACAGAGCTTCAACCCGGAGCATGAGCGAACCGCGCTGGTTCGCGCCAACTACTGGCTGGATGAGGACACATGGTCCGGCTTCTCGGCCGTCTATGAGGCGAGCGCTCTGAACGTGGGCAGCGTGCACGGTGGCGTCATCGACGGGCGCATCTACCTCTTCTTCGACCGGCGTTGGCCAGCCGGCGGGTTCAACGATATCGGCTACATCCGCTCCGCGGACCTGCACGGGGCCTCCTGGTCGACCTTCCAGCGCGTCGAGTGCGGGCTCGAGGTCTACGGCGCGCACGGGCACCTGATCCATGTCGAAGGCACCGACAGCTGGCTGCAGCCCTACTACGGCTGGAGCAACATCGCCGGAAAGTGGGTCTACTATGTGAAGGTATTCCGGACCGATGACCGTGGGGCGACGTGGCACGATGGGGGCATCGTGTACGAAGGCGACTGCATGTTCGTCGAGCCCTCCGGCGTCTGCCTGGGACCCGACCAAGTCATGATCCTCGTCCGCAACCAGTTCGGCGGCAGCATCTCACGCTTCCGGAGCTTCGACGGAGGGCGGACGTGGACGGCCCGAGAGGACACAGGGCGCAACAAGAGCACACTCATCCCGGATGTCGAGTATGACGGTCTCGGCTCCGTGCTGCTTGCCTACCTTGACCGCGGCACGATGGAGTTGGAGCTGGCGTGGGCAACGGCCGCCGACGCCTGGGAGGACTCCCACGCCTACTCCCGCAACACGACGCGGCCATCGTGCAACCCGGGCTACCCGAGCGTCTGCGCGATCGGACCCAATGAGTTCTACGTGATTCACTCAGAGGAGACCGATGTGAGTGGCCGCGACTGCGACACGGTCGGCGGGCGTGTGAGCGTGCCACTCTCGGGCAACCCCTTTGCCGGCTGGAGGAAGGTCATAGACACCCCTTACAAGGAAGCATACGGCGTGCTGCTGGATGTCCGCGGCACACGGTAGCGCTCTGCTGCGATTGGCATTCGCACGCGGTTATCGACATCGGCTGCGGGCGGCAGGCGACACTCCTGCCCCGCAGCCGTTTGCATGGCGGGGCCGGCCCGGAGAGGCACCCTGAACCCGAGCACTCCACGGTGCGCCTGCGGTGCGCGGTCTGAGGCGGGCCCAGGTAACCCGGCACAGTACACGCTACTCACCCTCTGATGTTGCGGGGTACCGCGCGGGTAGGGGCTGCACGCGAGGCGCGGGCAGTCCGAAGACGCCGTCTCGGGGCCAACACATACGCGGTGGCACGAAGGGGCGTCGACGCGGTATAATGTGAGCCGGCCACGGGATGCCCGGCCGTGGTTGCCCGGGACACACGGCGCCGCGAGAAAGAACCGGCGCCGACACGCTGTGTGGGGAGTGCATTGCATGAAGCTGTCAGTTGTGATGCCGGCCTACAATGAGGTTGAGACGATCGACGAGATCGTCGCGCGAGTCGATGAGGTGCCGCTGGAGAAGGAGATCATCATCATCGACGACGGGTCGACAGACGGCACACGCGAGAAGCTCGCAGCCATCGATGAGCGCTACCAGAGCGTCCGCGTCATCTACCACGAGAAGAACCAGGGCAAGGGCGCGGCGCTGAGAACCGGCTTCGCCGCCGTCACCGGCGATGTTGTGATCGTGCAGGATGCCGATCTCGAGTATGACCCGGCCGAATACCCTGTGCTCATGAAACCTATCGCCGAGGGCAAGGCCGATGTGGTGCTTGGCTCGCGTTTTCTTGGCGGGCCGCACCGTGTGCTCTTCTACTGGCACTCCGTGGGTAACCACTTCCTCACCACGCTGTCGAACATGTTCACCAACCTCAACCTGACTGACATGGAGACCTGCTACAAGATGTTCCGGGCCGAGGTACTCCAGCAGATCACGATCCGGTCCTTCGACTTCGCTTTCGAGCCTGAGTTCACGGCCAAGGTCGCCCGCAAGGGCTTCCGGGTCTGGGAAGTGCCGATCAGCTACAGCGGGCGCACGTACGAGGAAGGCAAGAAGATCGGCTGGAAGGACGGCCTCGTCGCCCTGTGGGCCATCCTCAGGTACGCCTTCTGGGATTGACAGGTTTCGCTCAGACAGCCCGCCATTCGCCGATTCACCGGCGCCATGGAGTTCTGGTGCGCATGTCGATGGCCGCAGACGCTCCCGAGCACCCCACGCACCGTCACCTCGTCGCGGTCTGCATCGCGATCGCGGTCGCCGGCGCCCTCGTCGCCGCCGTGATTGTGCTGCGCGCGCGGTCGATCATTGATGAGGGCGAGTATCTCTACAACGGCTGGGCCGTCTTCACGCACGGATGGCGCCCCTTCGCGGATTTCCACACCCGCACGCTCCCGCTCATCTACTACATCTACGGGTGGCCGCAGGCACTCCTGGGCGGCAGCGTTCTGGTTGGGCGCCTGCAGGCGCTTCTGATGGCGGCGGCGGGTATCGCACTCAGTTGCACGCTGGCTCGCAGGCTCGGTGGGCCGTGGGCAGTCCCGCTCGTTCTGGGCCTGGTGGCGCTCAACTTCGAGCCCGGCGTGCGCTACTACCGGGCGCTGGCGATGGCGCCCACGGGGTTGCTGCTGATTCTCGCGCTCATTCTGGTGGTCGGCAGGCGTCTGCCGGTGTGGCGTCTCTACGCGGGGAGCATCTGCGCAGCGGGGGTCGTTCTCTGCCGTCACGACATGGCCCCGGTTGCCGCCGTCATCTGGCTGTACGTCTGGTGGCGGCATGCCGGGTGTGGGGGCCACAGGTGGGGTGCGCCTCTGATCGGAGCCATCGCACTCGTGGCCATCTCCGCCGGGTTCCGCAGTAGCGCCCCCGAGCAGTTCGACGCAATCGTCCTGCAGGGGGTGACATCGCCCGGCAAGATAGTCGGCGGACCCTATGCCAGTTGGGCCGAGCCGCGCACCTTCGCCGGCTTCGCGTGGCATGGGTTGATGTTCCTGCGCATCTACTCGGGGGCGGCGCTTCTGTTGGTGGGGGCGCTGGCTCTGACTCTGTGGCGTCGTGGGCAGCCCCCTGCGTCCGCGACAGACGACACGATCGACCTGTGGATCGTCGCGGGAGTCGCCGCCGCCAACTACCTTGCCCATCTCGCGGCCATCGTCGCCATGGGCTTCCGGCAGCAGTACCTGATTGATCTGTACATCCTGTTCCCGGTCACTGTGTGGGCGGCGGCCGCCTTCGCCCGCGCAGTGCGCGATGCCGAACTGCCACCGAAGGCGATGCGAGCCGTCACGGGATTCGCCGTGATCGCGATCATAGTCCCCCTTGCGCTCAACCGCGTTCCACCTGACGTACACCTGTCCGGGCTGTCAGACCTTCAACGCATTGCGGCGGGAGCGGAGGCCATAGCGCGGGAGGTGCCGGCGGAGGCGTTGGTCTTCTGCCCCGACGACCCACACCAGCTCCTCGAGGCGGAGCGGCTCACTTTCCCGCCGCTGACCTGGCAGCTCTTCCTTTTCACCGACTCAGACGATACCGCCCTGGTGCGCAGACAGCACTACTACAACCGCGAGATCATCGACGAATGGATGAGCCATGAGGCGGACTATGCCGTCATCGGCGACGGCCTGGTTGACTGGATGGTCAACAGCGGGCGCTACGACGGTGGAGAGGGGCTCCGCAGCTTCGTCTTCGAGCGCCTCGAACGCGACTACGAACTGCTGAGTGTGGCGCCCGAGGGTTACATGGGGCCTACGCGCATCTACCGATATGTCGGCAGCGGGCGGCAATCCCAAGGGGCAACGCTGCCTCGAGGCGAGGCCGTGGATGCTCAATGACAAAGCCGCCACGCGTGTGGCGGCTTGTGTGTAGATGATGCGGGACGGCCCCGAACTCAGTCCTTGCTCTCGGCGACCTGCTTGAGGGGGAGGGTTGCGCTGAATGTGCTGCCCACTCCAAGTTCGCTCTCGATCCCCATCACGCCGCCATGCGCATCGATGACGCGACGCGTGTAGACCATGCCGAGCCCGATCCCTCCGGCCTGGCTCTTGGAGACATCCGTGCGGAAGCCCGCCTCCCGTCCGATGCGCTCGATGGCCTCCGGCGGGATACCGATCCCTTGATCCTGCACGGAGATGGTGACATCGCCGTTGAGCGGCTGCACCCTCAGTGTGATCGTCGTGCCCGGGTCGGCGTACTTGGCCGAGTTCTTGAGGTAGTTATCGATGATCGATATGATCTTGCCGCGGTCGCCCTCCATCGGCAATTGGTCGGGCATCTCGACGACAAGGGTGTGCCTGTTCAGGCGGTCTTCCAGCTCGAGGAGAACCTGGTTGACGGCGTCGATGAGGTCGAACTCGCGTATCTCGAGTTCCAGCTCTTTGCCGACGTGGATGCGGGAGAGGTTCAGGGTCTCGTCGATCATGCGGTACATCCGGCTGGCCTGCAAAAGGCAGGTGCCGACGAATTCGTTGATGAGTTCCGCGTCGCCCTCCTGCAGGTCCCCCTCGAACAGCGCCTCGACAGTCTGCAGATTGCCCTGGATGACGGTCAATGGCGTCCGCAGCTCGTGGGCTACCTGGCCCACAAGCTCCTCGGCATCCTGGTTGATGGGCGAACTGCTGAAGGCGAGGATGATCTGGCCGTCATTGGTGAGCTGGGCGTTGGCGATGAAGTTGATGCCGCTGGGTGAAACGAATGCGCTCTGCACCGTTCGCCCGTTGCGCGCATCGTCGAGCACGCCCGCAAGCTGGTTCTGATAGTCCACCTCGGAGATCGTCTTCCCCGTGAGCGTCGTCTGTGCGAGGATACTCCGCGACGCCTGGTTGGCGACGACAACGCGCTCGGCGGTGTTGACGAGCATCAGGCCGATAGGGACGGTGGCAAAAGCAGCCTGGATATCCTCGAACTCCGCCAGTTGCTCCTCGACGAGCAATGCGGCGGCCTGGGCGCTGAGGGTGTCGGCGAGGGTGTGGTCATCGGCATTGAAGCGGTCGTGGTCGCGCTTGTTCCACAGCAGCATCAGCCCGACGGCGCGCCGCAGCGTCTCTTCACCCTCCTCGATCGGCTCCCGGCTCCAGATGATGGGGAGGATCATGATGGGTGGGGGGAGCTGGTGGCCGGAGAGGACGACCGGCTCCTCGGCAACCTGGTGCACCTCGTGGTTGAGCGCCCGCCATGCGAACGAGGCCAGCTCGGTCTCGTCCTCCATGTCTATCGGGTCAACCGTCTGAACGCTGATATCCGCGGAGCCGTTCCTGATTGTCTGAGGGTACAGGCGGTTGTCCGCCGCGGACAGGGAGAAGACGCCAATGCCGTTGGCGCGGACGATCTGCAGAACCTTCTCACTGAAGCGGTCAAGCGTACTTGAGTTCATACTCCAGTAGACTCCCGGGCCAGTATGGATGATAGCGATGACATTTGATGGGCCGTATTATACATCATGGCGCGTCCGTTGACAATGCGCGCGACGCCCCGAAAACGACCTCCGCGCCCCGCCGGGATGGCTCGCGGAGCCGGGCTATCTGACCTCGAACTCGGACAGCCACATGTACTGTGGCTCGGCCGCACTGCCCATCATCGCGGGTTGCCATAGACGTATCGCCGAGACGGTCACGGGGTCGAACGCGTGCCTGGATTCCTGCGTGGGCCTCTCCGGCGCGGCGTCGACCAGCGTCACCCACTCGCCCCCAACAAGTGCCTGTACCTGGTAGCGCTGCGAAGTCCGATAGCTCTCCCAGTAGGCCCAGGCGATGGCGACTTCACTGACGGTCCGCGGCTGCGGGAAGTCCAGCCGCAACCAGTGCGGGAGGGCATTGGCATCCGACAGCCACGTCTTCCCGGCCGTGGTGCCCCCGCTGCCGTCCATGCGGTAACCGTCGAATATGACCCACCACTCCGCCCAGCCCGAGCTGCTCGTCACGCTGTCGACCCTGGCGATCGTGCCGTCGGGCAGCGTATAGGGTGGCTCCATGGTGAAGGATATCACGAAGTCGAGTGAGCCTTCGTCGATGGCGTAGTCGTCGATGCCGACGGTGATCGTGTTCTGCCGGGCGCCCTCGCCGAGCAGGGCGGGGACATCAAGATCGATCTGCGCGCGACGGCTGCCGAGCGGCCGGTACTCGACGCCCGGGCCGCGCGGCCTGACCGGCCGACCGTTGGCGGCGATCCGCAGCGTGCTGCGCCGGAGCGGGCTCTGGTCGTCGGCGACCTCGATGGTGATGCGCCGCGGCAGGGCGTCGACGCCACCCAGAGCCAGATGCGAAGCGGGCGTGTAGGCTATGCCGTCAACGCTCAGGCCAATCACGCGCGGCGGCGTGTGATCATCGAGGTCCACCCCGTTCGGCACACCCACCAGCAGCAGCGTGTGGCCGTCCGGGACGTCGGCGGGCGAGAGGTCGACGGTGAGCACTCCATCGGACGATGAGCCGGAGATCGGGACCCAGCGCCTGTCTGCGTTACGATACCTGACTTCGGCCCCGGGCGCCGCGCCTGGCACTGAGATGCGNNGGAGCGAGCCCATCATGCGCAGGCTGTATATCTGCGGCTCGCGTGTCTGGGCCGATGCCGACGGCGCCCGGACGACGCAGGCCATCATCGCCAGGAGTGCCGCGGTCAGGGCGTATACAGGTGAGATCCGGAGCATGAGTGAAGTCTCCTGTCTGTCTCGCGTCAGGCGCTGTGTCAGAATGCCGCCAGTTCCGATATCCACATGTACTCGGCCCGGCCCGGGTGCCCGGACATCGACGGCTGCCAGATACGGATGGCATCGGTCTGCACGGGGCCGTCGAACTCATGTCGAGATGTCTGGGACTCCTTCTGCCCACTCACCTCGACCTGTGTCACCCAGTCGCTGCCGCTCCACGTCTGGACCTTGTAGGCCACCGACGTGCGATACGTCTCGTAGTACGCCCACGATATCTCCACACCACTGACCGCGCGCTTGTCGGGGAATTGCATCTTCACCCAGTGCGGGGCCGACGTCGGCTCCGATAGCCACGTCTTGCCGGCGGTGGAGCCGGATGATGCATCCATCTTCTGCCCGTCGGCGATCACCCACCACTGTTCCCAGCCGNNGGCGGAGGAGGTCACGGTGTCGACAGACAGCAGCGTCCCATCCTCGAGCCGGTGAGGTGTGGCATGGCGGTACGACAGGTAGCATGTCAGGGCTTGCTCGTCGACGGCGTAGTCGTCGATCGTCACCGCGAGGGCGTTGTCGACGGCATCACCGGCGGCGAGTTGCTGCAGATCAATGCTGATCTTCACGCGGCGCGAGGTGATCCGCTCGAGCGTGATGCCCGGGCTCCGCTGTGTATAGCGCCGTCCGTTGAAGGTCACTCCGAAAGAACTCGTCCGAATAGCGTTGTGATCATCCACCACCTCGATTTCGAGCAGGCGCGGACTCATCTCCACGCCGCCCAACGCCACATTGCTGACCGGGCCCTGGTCGACACCGTCAACGATGAAGCGGACCACGCGGGGAGGGGAGTTGTCATCCAGATTCACGCCGCGGGGGACCTGAAGCAGCAGCGTCGTTCTGCCGTCGGCGATGTCGGCGACATTGATGTGCAGTCGCATGACGCCGCCGTCGCGCTCGACGGGCAGGCGCGNNCGGGCACGGCGGGCAGACTGACGCGCACGTTGCCGGTTGTGAGCAGGTTGTACGCGCCCGCCGTACGTGAGGGCCCGGCAAACGCATGGGCGCTGAGTCCAATGAGTGCGATCAGAGCGGCGGCGACAATCCCTCGGCGTGTGTCCGTCATGCGGGCACGTCCTCTCGTGCAACTGTTGGCGGCGCTGAGTGGTAATTGACCGTGCGCGGGGCACAGTCCTCCCTGAACACGCGGAAGTTGCGTCGGCCCGGGGGCGTTGTAGATTTGCGGATTCGAGTGGGTTGACAGATGTGAGGATGCATGCTACAGTTGCCGATAGAGAACTGACATGAAGATATCACATCGCGACAACATGAGTGGGGCTCAGTTTTGGGGCTGGCGCTGGCCATAGGCGAGCCCGCTCCACCGTGCCGCGACACAACGCACACACAGGCCGAGAGCTGGTTCGCCAACAAGCTCACGGCCTTTTTGTTTGCTCAGGGAGATAGCAGCCCGACCAACCAGACGAACACAAGCACAGGCCGTGGGCGGATACCAACCGCCGGCGGCCTTCTTTGTGCCTCTGTGTGCGGTGTTGGCATCCGCCCGCGGCCCCCGCGAAGGGAGCAACACGGATGTACACACCGACGCTGGACGAGTTCATCGCCAAAGCCGAGCAGGGCAACCTGATCCCCGTCTACCGGGAGCTTGTCGCCGATATCGACACTCCCGTGTCGGCGTATCTCAAGCTC